>DASWKO010000036.1:0-3250 GCA_036396595.1 Nitriliruptorales bacterium
CTCCGAGCGAACTCCGAACTCCAATCTACGAACTCCGGATTTCAATCTTCCGCCCACGGCGGAATGATTGAAATCCTTCGGTTGAATACGTGCGGAAGCGTCGACGACGGCAAGTCGACCCTCGTCGGGCGCCTGCTGCACGACTCCAAGGCGATCCTGGCCGACCAGCTCGAGCAGGTCGCGCGCACGTCGGCCGAGCGCGGCTTCGCGCACGGCGCCTTCGACTTCGCCCTCCTCACCGACGGCCTGCGCGCCGAGCGCGAGCAGGGCATCACGATCGACGTCGCCTACCGCTACTTCTCGACCGCCAGGCGCAAGTTCATCATCGCCGACACGCCCGGGCACGTGCAGTACACCCGCAACATGGTGACCGGGGCCTCGACGGCGCAGCTCGCGGTCATCCTGGTCGACGCGCGCCACGGGGTCCTGGCCCAGACCAAGCGGCACAGCTACATCGCCAGCCTGCTGGGCATCCGCCACGTCGTGGTCGCGGTCAACAAGATGGACCTGGTGGGCTTCAGCCAGCAGCGCTTCGACGAGATCCGCGACAGCTACACGGCGTTCGCGTCCAAGCTCGACATCGTCGACCCGTACTTCCTGCCGATGTCGGCCCTGAAGGGCGACAACGTCGTCGACACGTCGGGGAACATGGAGTGGTTCGACGGCGACCCGTTGATGCGCCACCTCGAGACCGTCGACGTGCGGGTCGACCTCGACCTCGAGCACCTGCGGATGCCGGTCCAGCTCGTGATCCGTCCCGACCTCGACTTCCGCGGCTTCGCCGGCCAGATCGCCAGCGGCGTGCTGCGCCCCGGCGACCCGGTCATCGCGCTGCCGTCGGGTGTGTCATCGACCGTCGACCGCATCGTGACGTTCGACGGCGACCTCGAGGTCGCGGGGCCGGGCCGCTCGGTGACCGTGCTGCTGACCGACGAGATCGACGTGAGCCGCGGGGACCTGCTCGTCGGGCCGGGCGACGGCCCGCACCGCGGTCACGACCTGGACGCGATGGTCGTGTGGATGGCCGAGGACGAGCTGCAGCCCGGACGCCAGTACCTGCTGCAGTCGGTCAACGGTGCCAGCAACGCCAGTGTCAGCACGATCCACCACCGGGTGGACGTCGACACGCTGGAGATCGAGGACGCCAAGACGCTGGCCCTCAACGACATCGCGCGTTGCACCGTGGTGGTCGACAGGGAAGTGCTGTTCGACCGCTACCGGGACAACCGCGTGACCGGCTCGTTCATCCTGGTGGACCGCTTGAGCAACGCGACCGTGGCGGCGGGGATGATAGTGGGCCGTGCTGCGAGCTGGGAGAAGCAGCCGGACGAGAAGCTGACGCGGCAGCGCTCCGACATCAGCCTGGACGAGCGCATCGCCCGGTACGACCAGAAGCCGGCGACGGTCCTGCTCACCGGCCTGACCGGGTCGGGCAAATCGACGATCGCGCTCGCACTGGAGCGGCGCCTGTTCGACCGAGGGCGCACGACGCTGCGGCTGGACGGCGAGAACGTGCGGCTGGGCATCAGCAGGGACCTGGGGTTCTCGGCCGAGGACCGCTCCGAGAACCTGCGCCGCGCGTCCGAGATCGCGCGCTTCGCCAACAACCAGGGGATCATCACGATCATGGCGCTGGTGTCACCGCAGGCCGAGGCGCGCCAGCGTGCCAGGGAGCTGATCAGCGACGAGCGCTTCGTCGAGGTGTTCGTGGACGCGCCCGTCGAGGTGTGCCGCCAGCGCGACGCCAAGGGGATGTACGACGCCGCTGACCGCGGCGAGATCGACCGGTTCCCGGGCGTGGATGCGCCCTACGAGCCGCCGACCGACCCGACCGTCCACCTCGACACGACGGCGCTGTCGGTGGACGAGTGCGTCGAGGCCATCCTCGACGTGCTGGCGCAGCGCAACGTCCTGCCGCGGCGCCGGTGAGCGGGGGTGGCGTGAACGAGCCGGTCAGTCGCAACATCGTGCGGAGCGACGGGCACGTCGATGCCTCGGCGCGCCGCGCAGCCCTGGGCCACGGGCCGGCCACGGTCTGGCTCACGGGCCTGTCGGGCTCGGGCAAGTCGAGCATCGCGTACGCGGTCGAGCACGCGCTGGTGGACCGCGGCGTGCACGCGTTCGTGCTCGACGGCGACAACGTCCGGTTCGGTCTGAACCGGGACCTGGGCTTCTCCCCCGAGGACCGCACCGAGAACATCCGGCGCATCGGCGAGGTGTGCCGGCTGTTCCACGACGCGGGAACGATCGTGCTCAGCGCGTTCATCTCCCCGTACCGCAGCGACCGCGAGGCGGTACGCGAGCTGCACCCCGACGGGGGCTTCCTCGAGGTGTACGTCGACACGCCGCTCGAGGTCTGCGAGCAACGCGACGCCAAGGGGCTGTACGCCAAGGCCCGCGCCGGCCAGATCCCCGACTTCAGCGGGGTGAGCGCCCCCTACGAGGCTCCCGAGGATCCCGAGCTGCGCCTCGACACCAGCCAGCTCGACCTCGACGCCTGCGTCACCCGTGTCCTGCGCGAACTCGAGGAGCGCGGCGTCCTCTGACCGTCATCTGACGCCTCACGCGGTCAGCGCGGCCGCGCGGCGGCGCAGGTCGTCGGCCTGGCGTTCGTAGCGCTGCGCGTCCGCCCAGAGCCTGGCGGCATCGTCCTCGAGGACGCTCCGCAGACGCCGCAGCTCCGCCGCTGCGTCCAGCAGTGCCTCCCGGCCGGTGACCGCCAGGGGGCCGTCGAACACCATCGGCACCCACCGCTCCAGCGGACGGCGCAGATCGGGCAGCCCGGTGAGCGCCGCCCTCACGTCGAGGGACGCACGCCGGGCTGTGGCGCTGCGCCGGTCCCAGGCCCGGGCCTCGTCCAGCAGCGCGTCGCGGGCCCCCTGGTCGACCGTGGCCTGCAGCATGGTTGCCTCCTGGCGCGCGGACCCATCGTGCCGGGTCGCCAAGACCGCCCGTCACCGTTGTCCACAGGCCCGGATCGATCCGTCGTGCAACCTGCGTGACGGCGTGGAACCGTCACCGTCGCGGACGGACGGGAGAGGGCCGTGACGGGGCAAGGGCGGGTGCTCGTGCACCCGGGAGGCGTCCGCGAGATCGCGCGCGTCCTGCGGGCCGACGGCCGCGCCATCCACGGGTGCTCCGGCCGGCTCGCGTTCACCTCCGGCGTCGACGCGCGCACGCTGGCCCGGCTGGCGCAGGTCGCAGCCTGGTGCGACGGGGCGGCTCGGGAACTCGAGCAGGTCGCGGAGCG
>DASWKO010000037.1:0-15636 GCA_036396595.1 Nitriliruptorales bacterium
TGCCGGTCGGGCTCGCCTTCGCCATCTGGGCGTTCCTCGGCATCGACACCGATCCGATCCCGGTCGCGGAGCGCCGGCCACCGGGCACGGCCGAGGTCACCCACGAACGTGGCGCCGCCGTCCTGAACGAGGATCGTGGCACGCAGCCGGGCCCCGGCTGCGCGCAGGGCATCACGGTGTTCGGTGACGAGGGCGCACGGGCGGCGGCGTTCCGCGCGCTCGGGGCGGTCTGCCCGCTGCTGCAGCAGCCCGAGTTCGGACTGGCCGCCCAGGGCCTCAACGAGTGGATCGCCCACGGTGGCCTGCTGCGCTTCGCGGTGTTCGAGCTGTCAGGTGTGGACGCCTCCACCCGCCTCGAGGACGGCCGCGTCGTGGTCGAACTCAACGCGAAGTTCCAGTTCCGCGACGCCACCGAGGCGGCACCGTTCGTCGTGCACGAGCTGGCCCACCTGGCCCAGAGGTTCCCCGGCGAGCCCGTCAGCGCGCAGGCCGAGCGCGACGCGATGTTCCTCCAGCTCCTGGCGTGCGAGGCGCTGGTGTACGACACCGAACCGCCCCGTGGCTGCTTCGACGCCAAGCAGCTCATCGAGCTCGACGACACGACCGGCGCCCTCGTGGACGCCGGGTACACCCGCGAGGACCGGTAGGAGCACGACGTGCGCATCGGAGTCATCACCTTCCCGGGGTCGCTCGACGACCGCGATGCCCGTTCGGCTGTCGAGCTGTGCGGCGGCGACGCGGTCGAGCTGTGGCACGCCGAGGCCGACACCAAGGGTGTGGACGCGGTCGTGCTGCCCGGCGGGTTCAGCTACGGCGACTACCTCCGGTGCGGGGCCGTGGCGCACCGTGCGAAGGTGATGGACGCCGTGAGGGACTTCGCAGCCGACGGTGGACCGGTGCTGGGCATCTGCAACGGCTTCCAGATCCTGTGCGAGTCCGGCCTGCTGCCCGGGGCGCTGCTGCGCAACGAGAGCCTGCGCTTCACCTGCCGCCCCGTGGACCTGCTCGTCGAGAACGTCACCACCCCCTGGACCCGCGGCATCGGGTTGGGCACGACCCTGCGCATCCCGGTCAAGAACGGCGAGGGCCGCTACCACGCCGACGCGGCGACCCTCGATGCGATGGAGCGCGACGGGCGGGTGGTGTTCCGCTACGCCCCGGGCCAGAACCCCAACGGAGCCACCCGCGACATCGCCGGTGTGTGCAGCGAGGCCGGCAACGTCGTGGGCCTGATGCCCCACCCCGAGCACGCCGTCGACCCCGGTCTCGTCGGCGGCACCGACGGCCGCGCCATCTTCACCAGCCTCCTCCACCCCGACCCGACGCCGACCCCGACCCCGACCCCCGCTCCCTGACCATGATCGGGTGTGCCCGTTCCTGCCAGATATCGCAGCATCGAGCACACTCGATGCGAGGGGGGGCCAGCCCCCCAGCCCCCGCTCCCTGACCCCCGCCTGACCATGATCGGGTGTGCCCGTTCCTGCCAGATATCGCAGCATCGAGCACACTCGATGCGAGGGGGGGCCAGCCCCCCAGCCCCCAGCCCCCCAGGCCCTGGTCGTCACCAGCGCTCCCAGTGGACGACGTCGTCGAGGTCCTGCCAGCCGCGCGCGGCGCTGCCCATGGGCTGCTCGGGGGCGGGGTGGCCGATCGTGACGATGCCGATGGGGCTGACCTCCGCGGGGATGCCGAGCAGGTCCCGCATCCCCTGGAGGCGGTGCACGCCGAGGAAGCCGGCACCCAGGCCCTCGTCCACGGCGGCCAGGAGCAGCAGCATGATCGAGGCGCCCGCGTCGGTGTGCCAGTACGGGATGGGCCAGTCGATCTCGGTGCCGTCGTCCTGCAGCTTGTCCGGTTCCCGATAGCGCCGGTGGTAGGCGTCCTCCGCCGTGCAGACCACGACGTGGACCGGGGCCACCGAGATCCACGGCGCGAACCCCTGGGCGACGTACCTCGGCTCGTCGGCCAGGTCGGCGATGGCCCGGCGCGTGGCCGGCTCGGTCACGACCACGAACCGCTGGCCCTGGCTGAAACCGGCGCTGGGGGCACGCCTGGCCGTGGTCACGATCCGCTGCACGACCTCGCCGTCGACTGGCTCGTGGGTGTAGCTGCGCACCATCCGCCGCCGCCGCACCGCCTCCGAGAACTCCACGCAGGCTCCTGTCCGAGGCGGTCCCGGGGGGATCGCGCACCGTAGCGCCGGCGGCGCACGTGGTGGGGTACGTGACGTTTCCCGAGTGGGTGCAGGAGGAACTCATCGGGCACCGTAGCGCCGGCGGCGGGCGTGGTGGCGCCCGGCGGTCGTCCACAGGGATGCTGGAAGGATGCTGGTGACATGCTTGAAGGGTGCTAGGGTAGGAGGATGATGGGAAACCTCCAGATCAAGAATGTGCCCGACGAGCTGCACGACGAGCTGCGCGCCCGCGCCGGCGGCGCGGGGATGACCCTGCGCGACTACGTCCTGCGCATCCTCGAGCGCGAGCTGGCCGTGCCGGCCGACTGGCGCGCGCGGTTGGCGCAGCTCCCCGTCGCCGACCTGTCCGACCTGTCCGACCTGTCCGACGACGTCGCCGAGGTGCTGCGCGAGGGACGCGAGCAGCGGACCGAGCAGATCCTGCTTGCCGTGGCGGCTGAGGAACGCGAGCCGTACGGCGGCGGGCCCGAGTGACCCAGCCGCTGGTGGTGGACGCGTCCGCGGTCGTGGAGCTGCTGCTGCGGCGCCCGCCGGCCCGGCAGATCGAGGAGCACCTGGCCAGCTTCGAGGCGTTCGCGCCCGAGCTGGTCGACCTCGAGGTGCTGCACGTGATGGCGCGGCTCGAGCGCGCGGGGGTGGTCTCGGCGACGCATGCCTGCGAGGCGGTCGCGCTCACGATCGGGCTGCCCATCCGGCGCGTGCGGCACGCGGCGCTGGTGCCGCGCGCGTTCGCACTGCGTCACAACGTGTCCACCTACGACGCCAGCTACGTCGCGCTGGCGGAGGCGCTGGACGCCAGCATCCTGACGATGGACGCCCGCCTCGCCCGCGCCCCGCTCTCGGTCGGAGTCGTGCTCGTGACCCGCGCCGGTGGGGGTGGCAGCGGCGGGTAGCCTCCGGGCGATCCTGCCGCTGCTGCCTGCGAGCGCCGCTGTGACCCACGAGCCACCCACGCTCGAGACCGCCCACCACGCCCATACGTCCGCACCCACGTTCCCCGTGGACGAGGCGCTGAGCCCCCAGCGGGCGGGCGAGCTCGCACGCGAGCTGGGACTCGAGGACGACGAGTTCGACCGCATCGTCGAGACGCTCGGCCGCATCCCCTCGACCTCCGAGCTCGGGATGTACTCGGTGATGTGGTCCGAGCACTGCTCGTACAAGTCGTCGAAGATCCACCTGAGGACGCTGGACTCGGACGCCCCGTGGGTGCTGGTCGGACCGGGTGAGAACGCCGGCGTCGTCGATGTCGGCGACGGGCTGGCGGTCACGTTCAAGATCGAGTCGCACAACCATCCCAGTTACGTCGAGCCCTACCAGGGCGCGGCCACGGGTGTCGGCGGGATCATCCGCGACATCCTGACCATGGGGGCGCGCCCGATCGCGGTGATGGACCCGCTGCGTTTCGGCAACCCGGTGGACGCCCAGGGCAATCCCGACCACCTCCAGCAGCACATCATCGACGGGGTCGTGCGCGGCGTGGGCGGGTACGGCAACTGCGTGGGCGTGCCCAACATCGGCGGCGAGACCGTCTTCGACGACACCTACGCCGGCAACCCGCTGGTCAACGTGTTCTGCGTGGGCGTGATGAAGGCCGACAAGCTCCAGCTCGCCAAGGCCGAGCGCGCGGGGGACAAGGCGGTCCTGCTCGGGTCGGCCACCGGTCGGGACGGCATCGGCGGGGCGTCGGTGCTCGCCAGCGCCGAGTTCGACCACGCATCGATGGACAAGCGTCCCAACGTGCAGGTGGGCGACCCGTTCGCCGAGAAGCTGCTGATCGAGTGCTGCCTCGAGTTGTACGACCGGGACCTGATCAGCGGCATCCAGGACATGGGCGCCGCCGGGATCGCGTGCTCCACCTCGGAGCTGGCCAGTGCCGCCAGCCTCGGGATGCGGGCGGACCTCGACGCGGTGCACCTGCGCGAGCCATCGATGGAGTCCTGGGAGATCCTGTGCTCCGAGAGCCAGGAACGGATGCTGGCGCTGGTCAATCCCGACGACCTGGACGAGGTGCTCGCGCTGGCCGGCAAGTGGGGGGTGCCGGCGTCGGTGATCGGCGAGGTGACCGAGGGGGACCGGCTGGTCCTGACCCGCGGCGGTGAGGTGGTGGCGGACGCCCCCGCGCGCAGCCTCGCCGACGAGGGACCCACGTACGACCGCCCGACGCTGCGCCCCGACTGGCTCGACGAGTACGCCGCCGTCGACGCCGAGTCGCTGCGCGTGCCGGACGACGTGGACGCCTTCGTGCTGGATCTGCTCGCGTCGCCCAACGTCGCCTCCAAGCGCTGGGTCTGGGAGCAGTACGACTCGCTGGTCAACGCGAGCACCGTGCTCGGGCCCGGCGCGGGCGATGCCGGCGTGGTGCGGCTGCCCGGCTCCTCGAAGGCGGTCGCGTGCGCGACCGACGGCAACGGTCGCTGGTGCGAGCTCGACCCGGCCGAGGGGACCAGGCGCGTGGTTGCCGAGGCATACCGCAACGTCGCGTGCACCGGCGCGAAGCCGCTGGCGACCACCAACTGCCTCAACTTCGGCAACCCCGAGCGGCCCGAGATCATGTGGCAGCTCGCCCAGTCGATCGCCGCGCTGGGCGAGGCCACGCGCGTGCTGGGCGTGCCGGTGACCGGTGGGAACGTCAGCCTCTACAACGAGACCTCCGGCCGGGCGATCCACCCAACGCCCGTGATCGGCATCCTCGGCCTGCTCGACGACGCGAGTGACGCCGTGGGCAGCGCGTTCCGGCACGAGGACGATCTGGTGCTCGAGATCGGCGCCCAGGTGACCGAGGGGCTTGCGGGCAGCGAGCTGCAGCGCTTCCTGGGCGCCGAGCTCGGGGGCGTGCTCGCACCCATCGATCTCGTGCTGGAGGGGAGCGTGGCCGCGCTGCTGTCGGCTGCTGCCCACGAGCGTCTCCTGAGCTCGGCACACGACGTGTCGGGGGGTGGGCTGGTGGTCTGCCTCGCCGAGTCGGCGCTGGCCGGCGGGCTGGGCTTCGAGGTCGAGGCACCGGGTGACGGGCTGAGCCCGGCCCAGCGCCTCTGCTCGGAGAGCCCTGGCCGGGTGGTCGTGAGCGTGCGGCCGGGCGCGGTCGAGCGGCTCGGGGAGTTGGCGGCGGAGCACGAGGTGCCGCTGCGCCGGCTGGGGACGGTGGGCGGCGAGCGCCTGCTGGTCGCCGGGCTGGTGGACATCGGCCTCGACGAGGCGACCGCGGCGTTCGAGTCGGGGCTGCCACGCGCGGTGGACCCGGCCGTCTGACCAGGCCATCCGGGTCGCCCGGGTGCAACCTGCGTGACACGAGCACGCCTACACTGGGTGCCCCGGCGCACGTCAGGATCGCCCGTGCCCGCCGCCCCGGCGCACCGTCCGCTGCTGCCTCTGCACCCCGCCGCCACGGCCGCGTCGCCACGCGACGTCGTCGACCCGGCGCTGCTGGCCGAGGGCCCGCGCGAGGAATGCGGGGTGTTCGGCATCTTCGCGCCCGGCGAGGACGTGGCGACGCTGACCTACTACGGGCTGTACGCGCTGCAGCACCGCGGCCAGGAGTCCGCCGGCATCGCCGTCTCGGACGGCGACCGCATCGTCGTGCACAAGGACATGGGGCTGGTCAACCAGGTCTTCCGCGAGTCCTCGCTGGCCGCCCTGCAGGGCCACCTCGCGATCGGCCACTGCCGCTACTCGACCACCGGCTCCAGTAGCTGGGCCAATGCCCAGCCCCAGTACCGCGAGACGCCCGCCGGCGGTGGGGTCGCGCTCGGGCACAACGGCAACCTGGTCAACACCGCCGATCTCGCCCGGCGACTCGAGATGGCCGCGACCAACGACTCCGAGCTGATGGCCGCGCTGCTGGCCCGCGAGGTCGACGTGTCGCTCGAGGAGGCGATCGTCACGATCGCCCCGGACCTCCAGGGCGCGTTCTCGGTGGTCGTGATGGACGAGCAGCGGCTGCACGCCTACCGCGACCGCCACGGCGTGCGCCCGCTGGTCGTCGGCCGGCTGCCCCGGGGCGGCTGGGTCGTGGCCTCCGAGACCGCCGGCCTCGAGATCGTCGGCGCCAAGTACGTCCGCGACGTCGAGCCCGGCGAGGTCGTGACGATCGACGAGAACGGGATGCGCGGGCGCAGCTTCGCCGAGCCGACCTCGAGCTACTGCCTGTTCGAGTGGGTCTACCTCGCCCGCCCCGATCACCGTCAGCAGGGCATGAGCGTCTACGCCGCCCGCCGCCGGATGGGTCGGGTGCTGGCCCAGGAGGCACCGGTCGAGGCCGACCTGGTCATCCCCGTGCCCGACTCGGCAACCGCGGCGGCGAGCGGGTACGCCGAGGAGACCGGTCTGCCCTACGCCGAGGGCCTGGTCAAGAACCGCTATGTCGGCCGCACCTTCATCCAGCCGACCCAGTCGCTGCGGCAGCTCGGCATCCGGCTGAAGCTGTCGCCCGTCCGCGAGGTCATCGAGGGCAAGAGGCTCGTGGTGGTGGACGACTCGATCGTGCGCGGCAACACGTCCCGGCAGCTCGTGCGGATGCTGCGCGAGGCCGGCGCGGACGAGGTCCACCTGCGCATCTCCTCGCCCCCGATCGTCAACCCCTGCTACTACGGCATCGACTTCGCCACGCGGTCGCAGCTCATCGCGGCCGACCTCACGGTCGAGGAGGTGCGCGACTTCATCGAGGCCGACTCGCTGCACTACATCAGCCTGGACGGCCTGATCAGCGCGACGCCCCACGACAAGCCGGACCTCTGCCGCGCCTGCTTCGACGGCGAGTACCCCATCCCTGTGCCCGGCGAGCACGCGGACCTGGCCAGCGAGGCGTTCGGCGGCGCCGAGCGGGGTGGTCAGGCGACCGCGCTCGATCAGCTCGCCCGCGCGGGCAGCACGGTCGAGCAGGACCTGGACGCTGACCGCGAGCCCGAGACCACCGGCGCCGAGTGAGCGACCGAGCCCGGGTCACGCCCAGAGGCACGGGGTCACGCCTCAGAAGAAGTGGCCGCAGGTCGGGCCGGGCCCGCGCAGGAGCGCGTCCAGGGCCGCCACGGCCGTATCGTCGTTACTGACGAGCCGGCCCAGGCGTCGCCAGGTCGCGGCCGGCGTGTATCCCGCGTAGAGGCTGGACAGCGCCCCGATGTCGATCCTCACGGTGCCGTCGCCGCCGCGCCGCGCATCCGCCACGCCGTCCGCGACCGCGATCACCCAGCGGCCGTCGTTCGCAGGCAGCCAGCCGTCCTCGACTTCGAGGTGCACCGCGACGTCGGGCGCCCCCGGGTAGCCCCGGGCCGCGAACGCCCCTCCGACGTCCAGGATGCGGAGCATCCAGCGGGCCCAGGCGTCGCGGTCCGGCGCGAGCTCGTCCTCCTGGACCAGGTGCAGGGGCGAGACCGCGGTGCCGCCGCGGAACGCGACCGTCGGCCACACCGTCCACGAGGCGCCGAGGGTGCGCCACAGCGCCCGCTCCGTGTCCACGTCGGTGGCCACCAGCTCGTGGACGCGGAGCCGGTTGGAGGATCCCGCAGCGCCGACCACGCTCTCGCGGCGGTAGGTGACGTACCCGGTCAGCTCACCCTCGCGCTCGGCGACCCACCGCTCTTCCGGCCCCGCGTCATCCTCGTCCGCTTCGTTGTAGGCCAGGTACCGCGGATCGGGGTTCAGCCAGCCGTCACGCTGGCGGGCGACCTCGAGGTAGCGGGCCTGCATCGCTGGCCCGTCGCCGGCCGTGCCGGGTCGCAGCGAGACCGGTGACCCCGGCGCGGCGATGGTCAGCAGGGAGCGGGTCGGCAGCGTGTGGGCGGGCAGCTCACCGGCCAGCTCCCACCCGAGCCGCCGGTAGGGCACGAGGGTCGCCGGGTACAGCGCGGCGACGACGTCGCCCTGGTCGCGCACGCGCTCGCCGAGCCGGCGCAGCATGGACGAGGCCGCGCCGGCCCCGCGCGCGTGTGCCTCGACGACCACCCCGGCGACGCCGGCCATGGGCACCTGCCTCCCACCGAAGAACTGACCGAACCGCCAGGCTCCGGCGTGGCCCACGACCCGGTCGCCCTGCACCGCGACGACCCGCCGGTCGTCATCGACGTACTGCTCGTCGTCGTCGGCCTCGAAGGTGTCCGCGGTGAAGATGCGGTACCGCAGCCGACGCACGTGGCGGCGGTCCTCGTCACGAAGGTCCCGGACCTCGATGTCCATACCGTCGCCTCCAGGTTCGTCACGACCGTGGAGCAGCCTACGAGCCCCGTGCTCGCACCGGCGCTGACGTGACCTGCCGGGGTACGGTCGCCGTCGACGTGAGAAGGGTGAGCACGCGTGTCCGAACCGCCCTCGCGCAAGCCCGTGAGCTACGCCGACGCCGGCGTGGACCTCGAGGCGGCGGACCGTTCCGTGGAGCTGCTCTCGGGCGTGCTCGAACGGGCGCGGCGCCCAGAGGTGCTGGGAGGCATCGGCGGCTTCGGTGGGCTGTTCCAGCTCGACGTGACCCGGTACGAGGAGCCGGTGCTGGTCAGCTCCACCGACGGCGTCGGCACCAAGGTCGACCTGGCCCGGCGCCTGGGGGTTCTGGACACCGTGGGGCGGGACCTGGTCGCGATGGTGGTCGACGACCTGGTGGTCACCGGGGCCGAGCCGCTGTTCTTCAACGACTACGTCGTGGTCGGCAAGCTCGATCCGGAAGCGGTGGCCGAGCTGGTCCGCGGCATCGCCGAAGGCTGCGCGCTGGCGAACTGCGCGCTGGTCGGTGGTGAGACCGCGGAGCATCCGGGCCTGCTCCGGGACGACGAGTTCGATCTGGCCGGCTTCGGTGTCGGCGTCGTCGAGCGCGGCGACATCCTGGGTCCGCACCTGGTCCTCCAGGGTGACGTGCTGGTCGCGATGGCCAGCAGCGGCCTCCACTCCAACGGGTACTCGCTGGTCCGTCGCATCGTCGACGGGCTGGACCTGTCGCAGCCGCACGGGCTGGACGCGCCGCTCGGTGACGTGCTGCTGACACCGACCCGGATCTACGCGCTGGACTGCCTCGCGCTGCTGGATGCGGTCGAGGTCCACGCGCTCTGCCACGTCACCGGCGGCGGGCTCCCGGGCAACCTGCCAAGGGTGCTGCCCGAGGGGCTCGGTGCCCGGATCGACACCACGAGCTGGGAGCGCCCCGCGGTGTTCCGGTGGCTCCAGGAACGTGGCCCGGTGGCCGATGACCAGATGTGGAGCACCTTCAACGCAGGGGTGGGGATGGTGGCCGTGGTACCGGCGACCGCCGCTGACGCGGCGGTGGAGGCACTGGACCGGCGCGGCGTGCCGGCCTGGATCCTCGGCGAGGTCGTGGCGGGCGGGGGCGTGGACCTGGTGCCCGGAGCGTTCGCGTGACGCTGCGACCTCGATCACGCGGCCTGCCGACGCTCGAGGAGCTCGAGCGCCGCCGGTGGCACCTGTGGCTGGTCGCGGCGTTCCTGCTGGTGGGCGCGTCCGCAGCGCTCGTCCTGCTGGTGGTCCAAAAAGCCGCGGTGACCGACGTGCTCGAGAACCCGGTGCTGCGGTGGGCGTTCGTCGGCCTGACCGTCGGCTTCCTGGTGTACGTGTTCCAGCAGGAGCGCAGCTTCCGGCGCGTGCTGCGCGAGCTGCTGTCGCAGCGCGAGCGTGCCGCGACGCTGGAGTCGCGCGTCCGGGACCTCACGACCATGGCGGACGCGGCGCGGGCGGTGAACTCGTCGCTGTCGGCGGAGGAGGTGTTCGAACGGTTGCTGTCCTCGGCGCTCGGGCTGACCCGCGCCCGGACCGGGTCGGTCCTGCTGCGGATCCGTGACGAGTTGCGCGTGGCGGTCAGCTCCGGACCGCACGCGGTCCCGCGGCGCACCACCCTGACGCTCGGGACCGGCGAGGTCGGCGCGGTGCTGGCGACCGGCAAGCCCGTCGCCGTCGATGTCGTGCGGGGCGGCATCCCGGGTCTGCTGGAGCCCAACGCCGATGCCTCCTCGGCGATCATCGCGCCGCTGGTCGTGGGCGGCCGCTCCGTGGGAGCGCTCGCGATCGCACGCGGATCGGGGGACCCACCCTTCGACGACGCTGACCTGAACACGGTCGAGCTGTTCGCCGAGCACGCGACCACCGCCGTGAGCAACGCCTCCCGGTACGAGCGTGAGCGCTCCCGCGTGGAGCAGCTCGTCGACGCGGCCGAGGCCCGCTCGGAGTTCGTGGCCCGGCTCGTGCACGACATGCGCTCGCCGCTGGTCGCGATGCTCGGGTACGCGGGGATCCTGCGCGACCGCTTCGACCGGTTGAGCACCTCGCAGCGCGAGCAGGCCGTCGAGGGCCTGCAGGTGCAGGGCGAACGCCTCCAGCGGATGATCGAGGAGACGCTGCGAACGGCCAGCACCGAGGCGGGCGCGGACCTGATCCGCGAGCCGGTCGACCTGGCGGCGCTGCTGACCGAGTGCCGCGAGGTGGTGGCGCAGGCCACGGCGGCCCAGGATGGTGCGGCGCGCGACGTCCGGCTGATCGGGCTGGGCGACCCGGTGGTCGTGCAGGCCGACGGCGATGCCCTGAGGCACGTGGTGGTCAACCTGCTCGAGAACGCCGCCAAGTACTCGCCCTCGGACGCGCCCATCGAGGTCACGCTCGAACGCATCGACGGCGCGGTCGCGATCCACGTCAGCGACCAGGGCCCTGGCATCCCCGAGGACCAGATCGCGCACATCTTCGAGCGGTTCCGCCGCAGCCAGCAGACCAGCAGCGGCGGGGTCGGCCTCGGCCTCTACATCGTGCGCACCCTGGTCCGCGCCCACGGCGGTGAGGTCCGCGTCCGCTCGATCCCCGGCGTCGGCACCACCTTCTCGGTCATCCTGCCGACCTCCTCCACCCGGGTCGGCGTCGACGTCTGACGCGGTCTGCGAGGTGGGGACGTCCAGGTCCGCGCGGCGTACCCAGGTGTCCCCACCTCGGGGGGTCAGGTGATGAGGAACCTGCGGAGGTGGCCGACGGTGGCCATGCGGCGCTCGGCGACGGCTTCCGCGGCGACCTCGGAGTTGACCCCCTGCTCCTTGGCGAGCGTGAAGATCTCGCGCAACGTCACGCCGATGTGCTGCGCTTTGGCCAGGCAGCGGTCCGGGTTGTGACCCTCGGGGTGCAGCTCGTCGGCGACGTTGATCAGGCCGCCCGCGTTCACCACGTAGTCGGGCGCGTACAGGACACCCGCGTCGCGCAGCCGTTCGGCGTCCTCGAGGGTCGCGAGCTGGTTGTTGGCCCCGCCGCACACCGCCTCGACCTGAAGCCTCGGGATCGTGGCCCGGCTCAGTACGGCACCGAGCGCGTTGGGAGAGAACACGTCCGCGTCGACGTCGTACACGTCGTCGGGGGCCACGGTCTCGACGGTGAACCGCTCCGCCACCCGCGCCACCGCCTCGGCGTCCACATCGGTCACCGTGACCTTGGCACCGCCTTCGACCAGGTGCTCGACCAGCCGGCGCCCGACCTTGCCCAGGCCCTGCACGCTGACGTGCCGCCCCGCCAGACCGCTGGTGCCCCAGACGCGGTCGGCGGTGGCCAGCATCCCGACGAACACGCCGTACGCGGTCAGGATCCCCGAGTCCCCGGAGCCCCCGTGCGCGAGATCCTTCCCGGTCGCCCAGCGGGTCTCGCGGCCGATGACCTCCATGTCCTGCGGGTAGGTCCCGACGTCGCACGCCGTGACGTACCTGCCACCGAGGCTCTCGACCTGCCGGCCGTATGCGCGCAGCAACGGCTCCGTCTTGTCGGTCTCGGGGTCGCCGATGATCACGGCCTTGCCGCCGCCGAGGTCGAGCCCGGCGCACGCGGCCTTGTACGACATCGCGCGTGACAGCCGCAGCACGTCGACGAGCGCCGCCGCCTCCGACTCGTACGGGTAGAAGCGGGTGCCTCCCAGGGACGGTCCGAGCTGGGTCGAGTGGATCGCGATGATCGACCGCAGCCCGGTCTGCTCATCGTGTCCGAAGACGACCTGCTCGTGGCCCTGGAGGAGCGAGAACGGACCCTGCACGTGCGAACCTCCTCGCGCACCGCCGATCGGGCGGCGCGGCGTGTCGTGGTCTTCGTCGGCGCCGGACAGGTCGTGACCGGCCACCGGCCGCTGCCCGACGGATCGCGTCGTGGCTCGCGGGGACGGATGGGCGCCCGGGACGAGGTTACGGCCTGCCGTACGGCCGCGCCCGTGTCCTGGCTTGCCGCCCGGGTCCGAGGTCGTTCGCTACCGTGCCGGACATGGTCCCGTGCGCCTACCTCAGGGCCTTCGAGCCGCTCGACGCGTTCCCCGCGTCGGCCCGTGCACGCTGGGGTGGCTACGTCTCGGCCGGTGCGGGGATGACCACCGGCCAGGCGATCGACGTCGAGGCCCGGACCGCCGCCAGCCGCGTGCTGACAGGACGCGAGATCCCCCACGACGAGGCACTGGTCCGTCGCGTCGGCTCCCGCATCCACGTCTGCCCGCTCGAACTCGAGCTGCGCAGCGCGGTCGCGGCCGTGGCTTTCCGCGAGCTCGTCCCGGCCGAGGTCGTCGACACCTTCATCCCTCCGGCCGAGGCCCGCCGGGCGCTGGAAGCCGTCCACCGCGCCGAGCGGCCGCCCCACATCCGCGAGGCGACCTGGGTCGTGCCGCTGCACTGGTTCGCGCTGTTCGACCCCACCGAGCGCCACCACGTGGACCCTCCCGAGGGGCGGGGACCGCGGCTGACCTACCTGACGTCGGCGGCAGCGGCTCTCGACCGGCTGGAGCACGTGGTCGACGTCGTCGATCGCCGCATCCAGGAAGCCGAGCCGCTGCTGGCGCTGCTGGCCGACCTGATGGACTGGGGCGAGCAGTTCTCGCCCGACTCCATCTTCGAGCTCGACTACGGCGGGCTGACCGCGCTCGTGCCCGCCCCTTTGCTGGCCGAGGATCATTCGTGTGGCGACCTGTGGCAGGCGGTCAACGCGCTCGACGACGCCGATCCGCTCGGCGCGGCGGCCTACTACGGCGCCCTGCGAGCCCGCTGGAGCAGGCTGCGCACCAAGGCCAGTGCGAACTGAAGGTCGACGGCCCGCGCTCGGCCGCCGGTCCGCGGTGGGTCAGGGCGCGGTCGCCAGCAACTCGGTGAAGCGGGCCGCGGCGATGTTGCCGCCGCTGCAGATCACGCCGATGCGCGCCCCGGTGAGGTCCACCTGACCCGACAGCACCGCTGCGAGCGCGGCGGCCCCGCTGGGCTCGGCCACCAGGTGCACGTCCTCCGCCAGGGCCACCATCGCGCCCACGAGCTGCTCGTCGGTGACCCCGACGATCGTGTCCACGCGCTCGTGCATCACGGCCAGCGGGTGACGCCCGACGCGCTGCGTCTGCTGCCCGTCGGCCAGTGTGCGCGGCACCTCGACGACCACCGGCTCGCCCGAGTCGAGCGCGTCGCGGGCGGCGCGCCGGTCGGCCGGCTCGACCCCGACGACCCGTACGGCCGGCGCCTGAGCCTTGGCAACGGTGGCGCACCCCGCGATCAGGCCGCCCCCGCCGACCGGGACCACCAGCGCGTCGAGCTCGCCGACCTGCTCGAACAGCTCGAGGGCGGCCGTGCCCTGTCCCGCCATCACGTGCGGGTGATCGAACGGAGGCACCAGCACCTGGCCGCGCTCGGAGGCCAGCCGCTCCGCCAGCTCCTCGCGATCGGTCGTGTAGCGGTCGTAGGTCACCACCTCGGCGCCAGCGGCCCGCGTCCGGGCCAGCTTCAGCGCGGGGGCGTCGTCCGGCATCAGGATGGTCGCGGGCACGCCGTGCAGGGCGGCCGCGATCGCCACCCCCTGGGCATGGTTGCCGGAGGAGTACGCGAACACGCCGCGCGCCCGGACCTCGGGGTCGAGCTGGGCGATCGTGTTGTAGGCCCCGCGCAGCTTGAAGGCCCCGCCCCGCTGCAGGTTCTCGGCCTTGACGTGCACCTCGGCGCCACACCGCTGGTCGAGCGCGTCGGAGCGGACGACCGGCGTCCGGACCGTCACGCCGGTCAGGCGTCGAGCGGCTGCTTCGACATCGGCGAGGGAGATCAGCTCACAGCCCGATCTGGTCGCGGACCTGGTCCGCGAACTCGCGCGAGAACATCGAGCCCAGGTCGCGCAGACGCCGCCGCTGCTCGGCTCCCTCGACCGACGCGACCCAGGTCGGCGCCTGTTCCCGCGACTGCTCGTCGGCGATCGCCACGAGCTCGTCGTTGCCGATCCAGCGCCCGAGGTCGGCCAGCTCCGAGTAGGCGCGCAGGCGCTCCTCGTCGTCTTCGGCCGCCTCGGTGTAGGCGCGCACCAGTGCCTGTGGCGGATCCCCGTCGTGCTCGAGGCACACCGGGGCCGCGTGCATGACGAAGTTGAGTTGGCGCATGTCGTGCGACCGCTTGATGAAATCGGCGAGCGCGGCGGCCCGCTCGGGTCCCGGCTCGGACGCGAGCTTGTCCTGCTGGATGTACTTGAACTCCTGGCGCAGGTCACGCAACTGCTTCGCAGGGTCGACCGGCTTGTACTGCGCGGGCATCCGGGCTCCGGTGCAGGGGAGGCGGGCTCGCGTCCGAGGCTACCCCTGCGTGACGGTGGCCCCGCCGCTTTCGGCCGCATCCGGGTCAGGCCGAGCCACGTCGCGATGCGCGAACGCGGGGCCTTGCTACGAGCCGTCGGCGGCCGAGTTGTCCGCGGTCGCGCCGTGCGTAGCCGAGCTGTCCGCCGCCCAGCCGTTCGGGCGGTGGCAGTGGGCTACGCCAGCACCTCGGGCATCAGCGCCCGTGCCTGCTGGATGGTGAACGCGCCGACGTCGATGCTCAGCTCGTCGATGCTCAGCTCGTCGGGTCGCAGCGGTCGCGGGCGTAGTCCCGGACCCGCTGGGCGGCCGCCTGGAACTCCTCGTCCTGGGCCGCTGCCGTGTCACCGTCGCGGATGCGCTTGGCGCCCTCCAGGACGGTCTGGGTGTCGCCCCGGATGTCGTCGGGCGCCTCGGCGGCCATGACCTCACCGCGCTCGATGGCCCGGTCCCAGTCCTGGTCGTCGACCGCGTTGGCCACGTCCAGCGCCGCCCTGCAGAACTCCGCGATCTGGATGGCCTCCCCGGCCTGCCTGGTGGCTTGATCGACGCCCTCCTGCACCGACTCGACCGCGTCGCCGCACGCGCCCAGCGTCAGCGGCAGGACGATGACGGCGAGGATCGCGAGTGGATGGCGCACGGTGGGGCTCCTGGAGGTCGGCCGGGACCGTCACGTTATGCGCGCACCATCGGCCGTCCTCGCCCGCTTGGCCACCGACCACGCCTGTCCGCCCGCGCGATGGGTGCGTTTCCTGCGGTATCCCGCGCGGGCTGCACCCATCCCGCGTCGGCGGCTCCCCGCGGCGGCGGGCCCACGCTGTCGGGTCCCCGTCGGCCGAGGCAGTAGGTTGCATGCGCAACGACCCGGGGAGGTCCCGTGAAGGCCCAAGGCGCGGCGGCGATGGTCGTCGCCCTCTTCGTC
>DASWKO010000038.1:0-4787 GCA_036396595.1 Nitriliruptorales bacterium
TGGACCCGGCGCTGCGCGACCACGCCGTCCGGCGGGCCGGTGACCGCCTGCTCGAGCTCCCGGAGGTCCAGGCAGCCCAGCGCGTGCTGCTGTACGCGTCCCAAGGCGACGAGTTGGGCACCGAGCGGGTGATAGCCGCGCTGATGATCCGGGGCGCCGAGGTCCTGCTGCCACGGGTGGCCGGCGCGGCCCTCGAGGTGGTTGCGATCGACACCGTCGACGGGCTCCCGGCCGGCTACCGCGGCGTGCGCGAGCCCGTGGGACCTGCGGTGGATCCCCGGGATCTCGACGTCGCGATCGTCCCCGGCCTGGCCTTCGACGCCGCGGGGGGCCGGCTCGGCCGGGGCGGCGGCCACTACGACCGGCTGCTGCAGACGCTGCCGGCCCAGACCCTGCGCGTCGGGTTGTGCTTCGCCGTCCAGCTCGTCGCGCGCGTGCCGCACGAGGAGCACGACCAGCGGGTGGACGTGGTCGTGACGGAGGACGGGTGCGTGTGGACCAGCGCACGGTGATCCGCGACCGGACGCTTGCACGACGCAGCCTCCGTACGCATACTGCCACTGGCACTCAGGACACGTGAGTGCTAACGCGCACCGGCGAGCACCGGTGGCGCCGACGAAGCCTGGATCCAGGAGCCAGATCGATGCCGACCTACGAGTACGCGTGCCGCAAGTGCGGCGAGCACCTGGAGGTCGTCCAGTCCTTCAGGGACGACGCGCTGACGGACTGCCCCGCGTGCGACGCCAGCGACTCGCTGCGGAAGGTCTTCAGCGCGACCGGCATCATCTTCAAGGGCTCCGGTTGGCACATCAAGGACTACAGCTCCGCCAAGGCCACCAGCGGTGGCTCGGGCCCGTCCGACGGCTCCAGCTCGTCCGGCGGCTCCACCTCCTCGGACACCAAGTCCACCTCCGACACCAAGTCCACCTCCTCGGACACCCAGTCGACCTCCGAGAGCAAGTCCGCCTGAGGCTCGCGCACACGGTGGTTTCCACAGGCACCGGGGTGGTCGCGGGTGACGACCGACCGCAACCGTGGTTGGGTCCTGCGCCATGCCACGTCTCCGGGACCTTGCCTGGGGTCCACCACCCGCCCTGCCCGACGTGCTCGACCGGGCGGCGGAGCGGTGGGCGACCACGCCACCACGCCTGCGGTGGGCGGCGACCGGAGCGCTGCTCGTCGTGGCGCTCGCGGCCATCGGGAGGGGCGCGGTGGTCTCACCGTGGGGACCGCGCGTCGAGGTGCTGGTCGTCGCGGCCGACGTGCCCCCGGGACGTGCCCTGACGGCCGCGGACGTCCGGGTCGCGACCTGGCCCCGGGATCTGGCCGTCGAGGTTGCCACCCGACCGGCGCAGGTGCTCGGTGCGGTGTCGACGCGCCGGCTCATGGCCGGCGAGCCGGTCCGCCTCGACGTGATCCACGACGGTGGACTCGCCGCCTTCCTGGGCACCGACCGTGCGGCGGTGCCGGTCCGGGATGAGGCCGCTCCGCCGGTGACCGTCGGCTGGTTGGTCGACGTCGTCGGTCAGGGCTACGACGGCGAGGCACACGTGCTGGCTCGTGACGCGCGGGTCCTGGCCATCGACGGCGAGGTTGTCTGGCTGGAGGTCGCCCGAGCCGACGCGCCCGCCGTCGTCGCGGCCTCGGCCCGCGGCGACGCCAGCCTGGTCCTGCTCCCGCCGGACTGACCGTCGTGCCGGGCCTGGTCGGTTCCCATTAGGCTGCCGCGACCTCACCGCCACCGGCCAAGGAATCCCCGTTGATCGAGGCGATCGTGCTCGGACTCGTGCAGGGGCTCACGGAGTTCCTGCCCGTCTCGTCGTCCGGGCACCTCGTGGTCATCCCGTACCTGTTGAGCTGGGAGCGATCCGGCCTGGTCTTCGACGTCGCCCTGCACTTCGGAACGCTGCTGGCCGTCGTGGCCTACTTCTACGGCGACGTGTGGTTCCTGGCCACGCGGACGTTCGGCATCGGCTCGCCGTCGCCGGCCGAGACCATGAGGGCCCGCCGCACGGTGGTGCTGCTGGCGATCGGATCGGTCCCGGCCGCGCTCGCGGGGTTCCTCCTCGAGGACTTCTTCGAGGGTCTGTTCGACAACCCCCGCGCGGTGGCGGGCTTCCTGCTGGTCACTGCCGCGATCCTGTACGGAGCCGAGCACGTGCGTCGCCGCCGCGCCAGCCAGACGCTCGGCATCGGTGCGACCGCCAACGAGATCCGCACGCTGGACGTGGGACGCGACGAGGGGACGGTGTCGCCACGGGATGCGGCGGCCATCGGCGTCGCCCAGGCGCTGGCGATCCTCCCGGGCATCTCGCGGTCCGGTGCGACCATCGCCGCCGGGATGGTCCGCGGGCTGTCGCGCGAGGGCGCCGCGCGGTTCTCGTTCCTGCTGTCGGTCCCGGTCATCTTGGGCGCGTCACTGTTCCAACTCACCCAGGTCGTCGGCGGCGACGCCGTCACCCGGTTCAGCGGGGTCGAGGTGGCCGCCGGCGTCCTGGCCGCGGCGATCTCGGGCTACTGGGCCATCCGGTACCTGCTGCGACTGGTCACCCAGGAGGACCTGACCGGCTTCGCCCGCTACGTCGCCCTGTTCGGTGTCCTGACGTTCGTCGGCACGCTCTGGCTCGGCAACCCCAGCGCCATCTGACCGGACGCCGTGTCACGCCCCGCTGATGCTCATCTGCTCGATGAGGGTGGTGGAGCCGCCGAGCGAACCGCCGAACGGCAGGAAGCGCTGGTCGGTCGCGACCGCACGGATGCCCCTCAGGATGTCGAGGATGGTCGAGCTGACCGCCGCCTCGTGGATCGGCTCGGCGAGCTGGCCGTCGCGGATCGCCAGCCCGGCGAAGCTGACCGAGAACTCGCCGCTGATCGGGTTGGCGCCCGAGTGCAGGCCCATCACGTCCTGCACGTACACGCCGTCCTGCACGCTGCGCACGACCTGGTCCGCGGACGAGCCACCGGACTCGAGGTAGAGGTTGCTGGGGAACACGCCGGGTGAGCTCTTGAAGCCCGCCCGGCTCGCGTTGCCGGTCGAGTGCGCCCCGCCCCCGGTCCGTCGCGCGGTCCAGGTGTCGTGGAGGTAGCTGACCAGGCCACCGTCGGCGATGAGCTCGGTGCGTTGTTGCGGCACGCCCTCAGCGTCCCACGGAGCGGTCCCGAGCGCTCCTGGACGCAGCCCGTCGTCCAGGAGCGTCACGCCGGGCGCGGCCACGTCATCGCCGATGCGTCCCGCGAACAGCGAGCGGCCCTTCAGCACCGCCTCGGCCGACAGTGCAGCACCGAGCACTCCGAGGAACTGTGCGGCGACGAACGGCGCGAGCACGATCTGGCAGCGCCGGCTCCGGGGCTTGCGTGCACCGAACAGGCGCGTGGCGAGCTGGGCCGCTTCACGGCCGGCTGCCTCGACGTCCAGGTCGCCCAGGCCACGGCCCAGCGTCAGCCCGAGCGCGGTCCGGGTCTCGTCGCCGGCCCGCGCGATGGCCTCGGTGAAGGCGTGGGCGTCGGTGCGCTCCTGGGTCAGCGACAGGCCCTGCGTCGAGACGAGCGCGACCTGGACGTGTCCGTCGCCGTAGTGCGTGGTGGTCGCGTCGAGTATCCGGGGATCGGCCCCCCGCGTCGCCCCGTCGAGCGCCAGCGCCACGGCGATGCGGTCCTCGACCGGCGTGCCCGCCAGCACCGGGTCCGCCAGACCGTCGAGCGCGGGCACCTCGGCCGGTCCGGGCAGACCGTTGGCCTCGTCGGGCGTGGCGACGGCGGCGTTGGCGCGCGCCTGCTCCAGCACCTCGCGCAGCCCCTCGTCGGAGGTGACCGCGGTGTAGGCGTAGCCCTGGCGGCCGTCGGTGACGACCCGGACGCCGATCCCCCGCGACTCGGCCGACGTCAACGACTCGAGTTCACCGGCCCGGACCTGCACCTCGGTCGACACCTCGTGCAACGCGTAGGCCTCGACCTGCTCGCCGTGCCGGGCGCCGTCGACCACGCGCCCTGCGAGCCCCAGCAACTCCTGCTCGCTCACGCCGTGCCCCCGATGGTGATCCGGCTGATCCGCAGCGTCGGGGTGCCCAGCCCGGCGGGCACCATCTGGCCGCTCTTGCCGCACGTGCCGGTCCACAGCGCCAGGTCGCCGCAGACCGCGTCGATGTCCGCCAGTGCGGTCGGACCGTGGCCGACGAGGTTGGCGCCCCGGATGGCGTGGACGATCTCGCCGCCCTCGATCAGGTACGCCTCGGTCATGCCGAACACGAACTCGCCGGTCGCCTCGTTGACCTGGCCCCCGCCGAGCTGCTTGCACAGCACCCCCCGGTCGACGCTCGCCAGGACCTCCTCGGGATCACCCTGGCCGGGCAGGATGAAGGTGTTGGTCATCCGAGGGATCGGCAGGTGGGCGTAGCTCTGACGGCGCCCGTTGCCCGACCCACCGACACCGAGGCGGTGGGAGCTGCGGCGGTCGGTCAGGTAGTCGACCAGCACGCCGTCCTCGAACAGCGTGGTGCGGCTGGCCGGCGTGCCCTCGTCGTCGAACGCGAACGAGCCCCACCCGTTCATGACGGTCGCGTCGTCGACGCCGTTCACCAGCTCCGAGGCGATGCGCTCGCCCCGGCGGCCGGCGTAGACCGACGAGTCCCGCACGATGAAATCACCCTCGAGCCCGTGCCCGCACGCCTCGTGGAACAGCACGCCACCCGATCCCCGCCACAGGACGACCGGCATCTCGCCGCTGGGGGCTGGCTGGCTTTCGAGCATCGCCACTGCCCGCTCGGCGGCCACACGACCGACCTGGGCTG
>DASWKO010000039.1:0-3871 GCA_036396595.1 Nitriliruptorales bacterium
TCACACACACCGGTCCCGCCTGGGACCTGCTCGTGTCGGCGCTGCTCCGCCTGGGGGGAGTCCTGGCGCTCGGCCTGGTCGGCATCCTGCTCGCCGACCGGGGCAAGGACCGGCCGCTGTCCGAGTCGGTGCTGTTCGTCCGCTGGCGGACCTGGGTCGCGATCCTGCCGGTGTGGCTCGTCGTCGTCGTGCATCCGCTCGCCGCGGTCGTCGTGATCGTTGCGTTGAGCCTGCAGGCGGTCCGCGAGTTCGCAGCGCTGACCCGGCTGCACCGCGCGTCGCGGGCACTGCTGTACGCGGTGGCCCTGGTGAGCACCCCGATGGCCGCCGTGGACTTCACGAGCTGGCGGGCGCTGCCGCCGCTGCTGCTGCTCGTGGCGACCATCGTCCCGCTGCTGCGACAGGACACCGAGGACGGGGTGCGCGACCTGTCGCTCACCACCGTCGGGATGGTCTACCTGCCGTACCTGCTGACGTTCGTGTGGCTGCTGCGGGCGCACGGCCGGGCCGGGCCAGGGGTCGTCCTCGCACTCGGGCTGGCCGTGGCCTTGAGCGACGTGGGGGCGTTCGTCGCCGGACGCGCGCTCGGTCGCACGCCGTTGGCCGGCAGGTTGTCACCGAACAAGACCCGCGAAGGGCTGCTCGGCAACCTGATCGGCGCGGCCCTGGGCGTGTGGTGGACGAGCTTCGCAACCGGCGACGTGCCGGTCGGCCTCCTGGTCTGCATCCCGTTCGTGGTGGCTCTGGGGGCCGTGTGGGGCGATCTGCTCGAGAGCCTGCTCAAGCGTCAGCACGGGGCCAAGGATGCCGGCGGCTGGCTGCCCGGCTTCGGAGGCCTGCTCGACCGGATCGACTCGCTGCTGGTCGTCGCACCGCTGACGTACACGCTCGTCGTCGTGAGCGGGAGCGTGCTCCCATGAGCGCCGCACCACCCAGCTCGACCGCCGACTGGGCCACCCGGCGTGTCACGGCCCGGACCCGGCACGTCCGGCGCGTGTGGTGGCGGGTAGTCCACGGCTCGGCCGTGTCGCTCTGGTGCCGCCCGCTCCAGGTCCACGGGCTCACGCCGTCGATCCAGCGGCGGCTGCGACACGGCCCCCCGCTGCTGGTGGCCGCCAACCACGCCAGCCACGCGGACACCGCGGTGCTGAGCCTGCTGCTCGGCCGCCCGGCTCGGGGACGGCTCGTCCCCGCCGCGGCCGAGGATCACTTCTTCTCGCCCCGCTGGCTCGGCTGGGTCGTCGCCGTGCTGGTCGGCGCGCTGCCGTTCCCGCGGTCGGGAACCGTCGGTCTGGCCCGCTGCCGTCAGGCCCTGGCGGACGGCGAGCACGTCCTGCTGTTCCCGCAGGGCACGCGCGGTGGCGGGCGCTTCCAGCGGGGCATCGGGCTGCTCGCCAGCGAGGGCATCGAGGTGCTGCCGGTGCACCTGGCCGGCACGGGCGGCGTCCTGCCGAAGGGCTCCCGGTGGCCACGGCGGGCAGCGGTCACGGTCCGCATCGGGCCCCCGCTGGACCTGCGAGGCAGCGGCGCCGCGCTCGCGACCACCGCCATCGAGCGAGCTGTCCTCGACCTCGTCCCGTCCGCCACCCCCCACGCAAGGAGCGCGGCGTGACCGCGACGATCACCGACCACGCGGTGAGGACGGCGGTCGAGTCGACGTCCCGAACGGCCACCCTCAGCGCCCGCTGGCGCCGGATCGCGGCGGGCCGCACCGGGATGGGTGTCCTGTACGTGTGGGCGGTTGCCGAAGCAATGGTATGGCCGCTCATCCCGGACTCCGCACTGATGGGCATGGTGCTCGCGTCACCGCGACACGCCCCGCGACTGCTGGCCGCTGCGGTCGCGGGGACCCTGACCGGCGGGACCGTCGGTGTGCTCCTCGGGCGGCTCGGCGCCCACTGGCACCTGCCGCTTGTGACCGAGCGGATGCGCGACGCCGCTCACGGGTGGCTGGCGACTGGCGGTGCCGACGGACTGTGGCACCAGCCCCTCTCCGGGGTGCCGTACAAGGCGTTCGTGCAGGCGGTCGCGGACCTCCCGGTCGCACTCGGTGACTTCCTGTGGCTCACGCTCCAGGCTCGGGGCGTCCGCATGCTCGCGTCCGCAGCGGTTGCCTCGATGGCGGGCGCCGTGCTCTGGCGGGTCGTCCCGGAACGACACCGTGCCGCCACGCACGTGACCGTCGTCGCCGCTGCCACGGTGCTGCTGTTCAGCGGGCTGGCGGCCGTCATCGTCCACTGGTCCTGACGCGGCGGCCGGCGCGGGCCGTCGCCGGCCAGGCAGGCAGGAGACCGAGGCATCAGCCCGCTTGCATCCCGGTGCCGTCCACCGTGCTCCCGTAGCGGCTGCGGAAGTAGGTGAGGGCGCCGGTCCTACCATCGTCCACCCCCACACCGACCACCTCGCCGACGACGATGTCGTGATCGCCACCGGGGTGGATCGCCCAGACCCGACAGTCCAGGTGCGCCAGCGTGCCGGTCAGGATCGGCGACCCGGTGACGCCGGTCGTGGTCCCGATCCCGGCGAACATCTCGTCGCCCAGCGGCCGTTGGGGATCGGCGAAGCGTTCCGACACGTCCCGCTGCTCGGCCGCGAGGATGGACAGCGCGAACACCCCGCTCTCGCGCACCAGCCGGCACATCTCGGTCCCCTGGTCCACGCACACCAGGACCAGCACCGGCTCGAGCGACACCGAGCTCACCGCGTTGGCGGTCATGCCGTGCGGCTCACCGTCGTGCAGGGTGGTCATCACCGTGACGCCGGTGGCGAACCGGCCGATGGCGTCGCGGAACAGCGCGGGGTCGATCGCTGGCGTCACGGACGCAGGCCCGCGAACAGGTCGTCTTCGGGGGTGCCGTGGGCCTCGCCCTCGCGCAGCGCGAACGGCTCGGTACCGAAGAACCGCTGGGTCACCTGCGCCGGGATGTTGAAGAAGAAGCTGTCGTCGGCCACCTGGGTGCGGTGCTGCCGCAGCGCCGCCATCTTGCGGTCCAGGTCGGCGACCGGCACCAGGGCAGTGATCTCGTCGTCGGGGGTGCCGAAATCCAGGTCCGATACGTTCGTGATCGGCTCGGCCCCCCAGGGCGACCCGCCCATCAGCTCGAGCAGGAGGTTGTGCGCCTCGAGCAGGCGACCCTTCGGCAGCGTGTGGACGTAGCGCTTGGCGACCCGCCACGGCTGGCCGGCGACGTCGGCGTCGGGATCCGCGGCCAGCTCGACCGCACGTGCGGTGACCCGGTTGGCCTTGACGTGGTCGGGGTGGCCGTACCCGCCCCGCTCGTCGTCGCTGGTCACCACCTGGGGGCGGAAGTCCCTGATGATGGCCGCGAGCCGCGAGGCGGCCTCGTCCAGGTCGGCCCGATGGAAGCTGTCGGGGTGCTCGTTGTCGTCCGTGTCGAGCATCCCGCTGTCGCGGTAACCGAGGAACTCGTGATCGGTGACACCCAGGACCGCGAGCCCGGCGGCGAGCTCCTCCAGGCGCAGCTCGGGGACGGTCCGGCCGTCGAGGTCGATCCCTGCGAGGTTGTCGCCGGCCTCGCCACGGGTGCAGTGGACCAGCTTCACACGCAGGCCCTCGTCGACGTAGCGCGCCAGCGTCCCGCCGGTCGAGATGCATTCGTCGTCGGGGTGTGGAGCGACCACCAGCAGGCCGAGCTCGATCACCGGGGAGTCCTCGGTCGCGGTCGTCTCACTCACAGTAGCCTGCCGCATCGTGAGCCCCGGACCCGAGCCCCAGATCGATCTCGTCGACGACCCGACGAGGTTGACGGGCGCACTGGCGACCGTGGACCAGGAGCTCGTGGGCCTCGACGTCGAGCGTGCGGATGCCGACCGGTACTTCCGGAGCGCGGCGCTGGTCCAGGTCGGCGTC
>DASWKO010000040.1:0-3718 GCA_036396595.1 Nitriliruptorales bacterium
ATCCGCACCGATGGTCATCTGGCCGCTGCCGTCGGCGAGGCTGCCCTCCCAGCGGGCTGTCGAAGTCGAGGTGGGCACGTCGGGCTCCTGTGTCGGGGTGGTTGGGGTGTGCGTTCTACCTCACCACCGCGGTCAACCCCACCCAGCACACCCGACTTCGGGGCTGGTCAGGAGGAGGAGGAAGGGTGGCGGCTGGGGATGGGGGGCAGGCCCAGCTCGCTCCAGCGCTGGTCCAGGCGCGCGACCACCTCGGGCGCCTGGACGATATCGGGCGGCCACTCGCGCGGGAAGCCCTCGGCGGCGGTCTTGCGGGTCGCGTCGACCGCGATCTTGCCACCCCAGTTGAGCTGGTAGCTGGAGTGGTCCAGCGAGTCCACGGGCCCCTGGATGACCTGGATGTCGTGCATCCAGTCGACGTTGTTGAAGGCACGCCAGGCCACGGCCGAGTAGTCCTGCACGTCGACGTCCTCGTCGACGACCACGACCAGCTTGGCCAGGCTCATCAGCCCCAGCCCCCACAGCGCGCTGGCGATCTTGAACGCGTGCTTGGGGTAGCGCTTCTTGATGCTGACGATCACGCACGAGTGGAACACGCCCTCGAACGGCATCGAGTAGTCGACCAGCTCCGGTAGCTGGAACTTCAGCAACGGGAGGAAGATGCGCTCGGTCGCGCGACCGAGCCAGTCGTCCTCCTGGGGCGGGATGCCGACGATGATCGACGGGTAGATGGGGCGCTCGCGGTGGGTGACCGCGGTCACGTGCAGCACGGGGTAGTCGTCGGCCAGCGAGTAGTAGCCGGTGTGGTCCCCGAACGGACCCTCGAGCCGGCGCTCGGTCGGATCCACGTAGCCCTCGATGACGATCTCGGCGTGCGCCGGGACCTCGAGGTCGACCGTCTGGCACCTCACCAGCTCGACGTTGGCCTGGCGCAGGAAGCCGGCGAAGACGTACTCGTCGATGCCCGGCAGGGGCGCGGTGGCGGCGTAGGTCAGCACCGGGTCGCCGCCCAGGGCGACCGCCACCTCGATGCGCTGCCCCAGGCGGGCCGCCTCCTCCTCCTGTTCCGCACCGTGCTTGTGGATCTGCCAGTGCATCCCGATCGTGTTCCGGTCGTACACCTGCAGCCGGTACATCCCGACGTTGCGCCGACCGGTTGTCGGGTCCTTGGTGATGACCTGCGGCAGCGTGATGTAGCGGCCGCCGTCCTCGGGCCAGCACTGCATGACCGGCAGGTCGCGCAGCAGGTCGATGTCGTCGCCGGTCTTGACGACCTGCTGGACCGGGCCGCTCTTGACCACCTTGGGCGGGGTCTTGGCGATGTCCTTGAAGTCACCGAGCTTGCGCAGCTTCGGGATGAACCCGCCGGGCACGTCCAGGTCGAGCAGCGCCTCGATGCGCCGGGCGGGTTCCTCGAGCGACTCGGCTCCCAGCGCCATCGCCATGCGCTTCTCGGTGCCGAACAGGTTGATCACGAGCGGGACGTCGTAGCCCTCGACGTTGCGGAACAGCAGGGCCGGCCCGCCGGCCTTGACCACCCGGTCCACGATCTCGGTGATCTCGAGGATCGGCGACACCTGCGCCGTGATCTCGTGCAGCTCACCGGCACGGTCGAGCGCGGTCAGGAACTCGCGGAGGTCTCGGTACGCCATGCCGCAGCAGCCTAGGCGGGCTTCGTAGCCGACGATCCACCGGTTCGGTGACCGTGCGGCGAGCGGCCGGGTGCGGGGTCAGGGACGGACCACGTGGAGTTCGTCGATGGCTCGGGTCGCGGCGATGAAGATCCCCGCTGGTCCGTGCTCGTCGAGGATCGCGTCCGGGTCGGCGAGCACCACGATCGACCACTCCAGACCGACCGCTTCGGTCGGGTCGAGCCAGCCGTCGTGACGTCGGGCGACGGAGGCGGGCGCGATGACCTGTCCCGCGTCGATCCCGCCGATCGCCGTCAGCTCGCGCACGCGACCGCCACCGGCCGCCGACCGGATGCGCGGGGGTTCGAGGTCGCGCTCGGTCCACCAGCGGTCGATCCAGCCGGCCAACGCATCGGGGACGCGCAGGCTGGTTCGCAGGGACAGGCAGGTGGCACCTCCGAGGTCGTCGACGGCGTCCACCGCGGCGAACGACTGCCGCGGGTCGCCTGACAGCAGGAGCCGCTGCGCCTGGCGCTGGAGCAGCCAGCGGACCACACCGGGCAGGCGCTGGTACTCATCGACGACGATGAGATCCCACGTCGGGCTGCGCCGACCACCGGGCGCCTCGAGCAGGCTGCGCGCCCCGGCGGTCGCCGCCGCGCGCAGCGGCCGGGGCAGGGGCAGGGTGCGCCCCACCGAGGCGAGCTCGACCAGGTCGGTCGGGGTGACGTACGGCCGCAGGAGTCGCGCTGCCTCAGCCGCCACGGCCTGCGACCGCTGTCCCGGGAGGATCGCGGTGAACTCGTCACGCAGCCCGGCCGCCAGCGCCCGGGCGCTGTCCCGGTACGACACGGAGGCTGCGCGTGCGCGTGCGGACGCAACCGCCCCCAGCTCGCCACTGCTGATGGTTCCGCCCAGCGGGTGGGGGACCTCGACGTCCTGGCCCAGCCGCCCCTGCAACCGTGCGAACGCGGCCTCGATCGCCAGCGGCAGGGCCATGCTGCCCGTCGCACCAGCGGCATCGGCCTGGGGTGTCGGCAGATCGGTCACGCCGAGGAACGACAGCACCTCCTCCTGCGTCACCGGCGTGATGGACGCGGTGCCGAGCAGACGTCCGAGCGCAGCAGCCCGCCCGGCCAGTCGCGACGTCCCGGTGACGAACAGCGCGTCGAAGTGCTCGGGGTGCTCGGCCGACAGCACCCGGCGGGCGAGTTCGACCATCACGATCGCTGACTTGCCGCTGCCGGGCGGGCCGTGGAGCACCACGTCACCGGGAGCCCGGACGATGCTGGCCAGGATCTGGCCCTGCTCCCGGGTCAGGGTCGCCAGGGGGTCCGACATCCGCTCCTGCGCCGCTGCCGTGCGCATCTGCCGGCGCACCCGGTCGGCCAGCTCGCGGTCGTCGGCCTGCAGGGTGTGCAACGTCAACGAGCCGTCCGGGTGCTCGTTGACCAGCAGGCGGTCGTCGGCGAGTAGCTGACGCTGGCCTTCCGGCGAGTGCCAGCTCACGAGGATGACGTCGCGCTGTGGATCGAACACCGCGAGACGACCGACCACCGGCTCGCCGCCGTGCGCGGCCGCCACCGTCAACGAGGCCCCGGAGGTGCTGACCTCCTCGGCCTGGATCAGGTAGTTGCGGTAGACCGCGGCAACCGCCTGGTCGTCGGGGTCCTTCGAGCGCCTCAGCCGCTCGTACGCCGCACGTCGCCGCTCGATGGTCGCTCCCAGGTGCTCGCGGGCGGCCAGGACGCGGCCCTCGACGTGCGCCTGCACGTCGGCGTCGAGGGGGGGGGTGGGGGAGGTGGGGGTGGCTGACACGATGCGAACCGTACGGAGCGGGCGCGTACCGTGCTCGCCTACGGTCCGCGTGCGGAGGGACGGCAATGACCAGCGGCGGCTTCGACCACCGGCGGGCGAAGGTCCGGTCGAGGATCGAGGCGGCCGTGCTCGACCTCGGCGCACCGGCCGTTCACGCTGCCCACGGAGAGCGCAAGCAGCGGGTCATCGGGGCCATGCGCGGGACCGTGGTCGAGATCGGCCCGGGCACCGGCGCCAACCTGCGCTACTACGCCCCGGACGTGCGGGTCATC
>DASWKO010000041.1:0-8912 GCA_036396595.1 Nitriliruptorales bacterium
TCGCGGGCGAGTTCGTCGGGGGCGTGTGGACCGGCGCCAGCACGCTGGTGGCCGACGTCTACGACCACGTGGCGGTCTGGGAGGCGGGCGACTGGCTGGACACGTGGGTCCGCGACGTCGAGGGGATCCGCCTCGCTGCCCGGCTGCTGGCCGACGACCCGCAGCAGTTCGTCGAGCTGGTCGTCGACCTGGAGGGGTTGGCCCAGAGTCCGGCGCGGTGGTCCGGCGAGCGGCTCACCGACGTCGCCGCCGCGTTCACCGGCGCGGCGGCGACCGCCCGCCTGGCGTCGCGGACCAAGCGGACCGCCGACCTCGTCGTCGACGTGCACGCCCAGGTCCGCCGCCACCTCGATGCCGTCACCGACATCGACCTCAGCGCCTTGCGGCAGTTGCTCGACCGGCACCCGCGCCTGGCGCGGTTCGCGGTGGTGCGCACGACCGACGGGACCCGGGCCGCGCTCCACGACCTCGGCCGCCGGATCGGCGAGCACGACCTGCTGGTCCAGGAGGGGCTCGGGACGCGCCGGAACCGCGGCCACACGGTCAGCACCCACGTCGCGCGCACGGACCAGCAGCTCCAGCGGCGCATCGAGCTGGAGTCGCGCCCACAGGCCAGCACGTTCGACACGCTGCGCGGGGCGCAGCGCCTGCGCGACCGGGTCGTGGCCGAGTTCCGGGCCGACATCGAAGCCTGGCTCGCGTCGGGCGACCCCACCCCGCTGCGCCTGACGTACACCGCCGCCCAGCCCGTGGGCCGCGTGCTGCAGGGGGGCGCCGGGCGCTCCACCACGACCCACCGGCTGACCATCAAGCTGCGCAGGACCGGCGCGTCCGAGTACCGCGTCGAGACCATGTACCCCGTGCCCGACCCCATCCCGACGACCAGGAGATCGCACCCGTGACCAGCAACCGACGCCGAGGGCTGCTGCGCCGGCGCCCCAGCCAGCCGCCGACCCTGCCGCCGCTGGAGTTCCCGGACGCACCCAACCCCAACGTGCGCCACACGCTGCGCGGGCTCGCCCACCCCCGGGCCCCGCACGGCAACCTGCTGCACGCGATCGTGTGGAACTACGACGCGTTCCCGCCTCCCGACGGCCACGACGCCTTCATCGCCGAGGTCGACGCCCTGTTCGCCGAGGCGGACGGGGTCCTCGGTGACGCCGAGCCCGACCCGGACGACTTCTTCGCCGGGTACCTCGACGGCGTGGTCGAGGAGGCCGCCGACCTCGATCTGCCGCCTGGGCTCAGCGGGCGCGAGGTGCTCGCGGCCTACCGCGACATGGCCGCCCACGCCCGCGACCGCGACCGCGGCTGAGCGCCACGTGCCACGTGCCACGTGCTACGTGCCACGTATCAGCCGGCAGGCGCCACCTCGAAGCCCTGCTGGGCGAAGTCGTCGTCGAGCGCCAGCGCGAGCGTGATCCCCAACTCCTCCATGACGACGAACGACGTCACGTCGACCAGCGAGAGCTGCCGTCGGTCGGCCGCGAGCCAGCGTTCGGTGGCGCGGTCCGTGATCCGCTGCGAGAGGTCCACGATCCGTACGGGGGGCAGCAGCTCGCGGTGCAGGACCCTGGCCGCGGGCATCCCGAGGCGACGCTGAACGAGGGCCGAGGACTCTGTGACCACGCGGTCGTGGGTGACCAGGCGCCCCTCGCGGGCCAGCGACGTCCACGCCGCCAGCACGTCCGCGTGACTCGGCGCACTGCGATCGAGCAGCTCGTACAGCGCGGAGGTATCGACGAGGGCGCTCACAGGGCGCTCACGAGGGATCGAAGGCGTCGTCGTGGTCGGCACCGCCACGGGGGTCACCGGACGAGAACCTCCCGGCCGCGGCGATGCTGCGCTCGACCCGCCGTCGGTGGTGGTCGTCGGCGACCTCGTCGACCAGCGCCTGCCGGACGAGTTCGGCGAACGAGACCCCGCGCTGCTCGGCGGTTCGCTTCGCGCGCTCGTACTGCTCCTCGGGGAGCGAGATCTGGGTGCGGACCATCGGCATAGCCTGATGATAACAACTTTCACGATATGATGTAAGAGCACCTCGGGAGGCGGCGCTGACGCTGTGCAGCCGCGGGTGGTCATCGCAACTCGGGCGCGGCGCCGCCGACACGGAGGCACGACGGCGTCGTAGGGTTGGGGGCGGCACCACCCCGGCACGACGCCCCCCGGACCAGATGGGTACCCGTTGTCCCCGACCCTCGGCCGCACGTCCGTCGCTCCGCTCGCCTTGGTAATGCTGGGGTGCCCGAGGATGCTGCTGGGGGCCGCGGGGCTCCGGCATCGCCGCCGCCGGTGACGGGCACGCGCGCCGCAGCCGTCGCGCTGGCCAGCGCGCTCGTGGCCACGGCACTGGTCGCCAACGCGCTGGCCGCGACCACCCCCGTCGTGCACAGCCTGACGCCCGCACCCGCAGCGGTTGTCCCCGCCGGCGACACCGCGATCGAGGCGTGGCTGCGCTCCTCGGTGGCGATCCGCTCCGCCGAGGTGACGGTGGACGGCCAGCCCGTGCTGACCGCGACGACCGGCGAGCCCGATCCGCAGCTCGGCACACCGGTCCGGGCGTCGGTGTCGGTGGAGGTCGGAGGCCACACGATCGCCGTCCGCACCGAGGACCGCGACGGCAACGTCGGCAACCGGTCGTGGGAGGTCGTGGCCAGCGGCACGGTGATCACCCGCCTGGCGGGTGAGGACCGCTTCGCCACCGCGGTGGCGATCTCCCGCGCCTCGTATCCCGAGGACGGCTCGGCCGACGGGGCGGTCCTGGCGCGTGCCGACGACTTCGCCGACGCGCTGGCCGGAGCGCCACTGGCGGTCGTCAGTGGCGGGCCGTTGCTGCTGGCCCGCAGCGACGAGCTGCCCGAGCCGACCGCGGACGAGCTGCTGCGGGCGCTGCCGCTCGGCGCCACGGTGCACCTGCTGGGCGGACCCGCTGCCCTGAGCGCGGCGGTCGAGCAGGCGGTCCGCGAGCTGGGGTTCGTCCCGCGCCGGCACGAGGGCGACGACCGGTACGCCACCGCCGCAGAGGTCGCCGCCGCGCTGCCCCCGGGTGCGCACGCCTTCGTGGTGTCGGGTCAGACCTACCCCGACGCGCTGGCCGCCTCGGTCCCGGCCGCACGCAGCGGCTCGCCGGTGCTCCTGACGGCCTCGCACCACCTGCCGGACGCCACCGTACGGTCACTGCGCGAGCGCGAGGTCACGGCGGTGACGATCGTCGGCGGCCCGGCCGCGGTCTCGCCGGAGGTCGAGCACGCCCTGTCGGAGCTGGTGGGAACCGTGGACCGGGTGGCGGGTGCGGACCGGTACGCGACGGCTGCGGCGGTCGCGGCCCGCTACCTCGAGGATGCTGCCACCGTCGCGCTGGCGGCCGGCCACGACTTCGCCGACGCGCTGGCCGGCGCCCCGTACCTGGCCGAGCTGGGGGCGCCGCTGTTGCTGAGCCCGCCCCACGGCCTGGCCCCCGCCACCACGGACGTGCTCCGCGGGCTGCGGCCCGGCAGGGCGAGCGTGCTCGGAGGCCCGGCCGTGCTCCCGGCCCACGTCGAGGCAGCGGTCGTCGCGGCCACCACCGACGGCGCCGGTGCACCTCACCTCAACGGCACCGTCCCGGGCCCGGCCGCTGACGTGGCGTACCTGGACCGCATCCACATCGCGGTCGACGCCGACCTGGATCTGAGCCGCTCGAGCGCGTACGTCGCGATCGACGGGGTCGAGACGCCGGTGCAGCCGGCGACCGAGGGCCAGCGCATCCTGGTGGTCGCCGTCCCGGGCGCACGCGAGGTGGCCCCGGACCTGGCCCACGAGGTCCGGGTCGTGGTGGCGGTGGCCGGCGCCGGCTCGGGCGAGCTGGTCCGGCGGTCCTGGACCTTCCGGTACGTGCGGCCCGACCCCCACTTCGGCAACGCCGGGCCCGTGCCTCTGTACCTGCCCGCCGACGACGTCGAGCTGATCGGGTTCCACCAGTCGAGCCACGACGGCGCCCAGCAGATCGCACCACGGGACACGGCGACCACGATGACGGCCATGGAGGACCGCGACCGCGGCACCGGCCTGCGCACGGCCGCCGACATCGTCGCCAACCCGGAACTGCCCGTCTACGCCCCCACGACCGGGACCGTGATCCGAGCCGGCACCTACCGCCTCTACTGTGACCACTTCGACCACTACCTGGTGATCGAGCCCGACGCCGCACCGGGCTGGGAGGTCAAGATCCTGCACTTCGAGGGCCTGGCGGTGAGCAGCGGTGACCGCGTGGTCGCCCGTACGACCCGCGTCGGCAGCGCACCCCGGACCCTGCCGTTCGAGTCGCAGGTGGACGAGTACTCCGAGCCCCGCAACTGGCCGCACCTGCACGTCGAGGTCGTCGACCCCTCGATCCCCGACCGCCCCGGCCCCGGCTGCTGACCCCGACCCGCTGCCGACCCCGACCCGCTGCCGACCCCGACCCGCTGCCGACCTCCGCCGCCCGCTGCCGACCCCGACCCGCTGCCGACCTCCGCCGACCAAGGATCGACCATCGAGCAGCCGCCGCCCGAGGGGGGACCGGACCCCGGTGCGCCCCCCGGGCACCCCGTGGAGGCCGGCGACGACCTCGACGGGTTCCTGACGCCGACCCGGCGCCTGGTCCGGCGGGCGCTGCCGGTGATCGGGGTGGTGGTGGCGCTGACGATGGTGCTGACGCTGGGTCAGGGGCTGATCGACACGTGGCTGTTCGGCCGCGCCGGCGACCGGGTCGAGGCCGAGCTCGAGGCTGCCGATCGGGCGCTGGCGCGGTCGGTCCTGCTGGTCCGGACCGTCGGGTGCGACGGGCGTCGCAGCTCGGGCACCGCGTTCGTGACCGACGTGGGGGGCGGCGCCGTGCTGGTGACCAACCGGCACGTCGTCGAGGGCGCGGCCATCGTGGGCCTGAGATCGCTCACCGGCGACTCGGTGCCGCTGGTGTCCTCGTGGCGCCTGTCCGAGGTCGCCGACGTCGCGACGCTGGCGCTGACGGTGGCCGGCGACCCTCGCCTGCCGCCACCGCTGCCGCTGGCCGACGAGCTGGTCCAGCCGCGCACCGAGGTCCGCACGGTCGGGTTCCCCTCGGCGCTGCCCTTCAGCACGTCGGGGACCGTGGTCGAGGTGTCCCGCACGCGGCTGACCGCCGACGTCCGGACCGAGCCGGGGGCCTCGGGCTCGCCGCTGCTGGCGGCCGAGGGCGGCCAGGTCGTGGGCCAGATCTTCGCCCGCACCGGTGCCGACCGCGGTGTCGCCACCACCTCCCCGGCCCTGAGGGGCGCCCTGGACGCCCTGGGCCCCGCGATCAGCGGCTGCTGAGCATCCAGCTCCCGGGTCCACCGGAGGGCAGTTTCCCGGTAACTCCGAGGGTAGTTTCTCGGTAACTTCGAGGGGTGTTTCTCGGTAGATTCGAGGGCCTTCAGGGGGTGCTGAGGTCGCTGTTGCCTCGGAGGGCGTCGAGGACGTCGTCGAAGGGCGCATCCTTGGGGACGTAGGCGTCCGCCCCGGCCTCGCGCGACCACGGCCCGAAGGTCGCCTCGTCCTGTCCGGACAGCACGACGATCCGCAGGTCGGGGTGGGTGTGGCGCAGCACGCGTGCCACCTCGATGCCGTCCAGCAGCGGCATCGACAGGTCCAGCAGGATCGCGTCGGGTCGGTGAGCGGCGACCTGGGCGATCGCCTGGGCGCCGTCGGCGGCCTCGGCCACGACCGTCATCGGGCCGCTGGACTCCAGGCGCAGGCGCAACAGCTCGCGGATGTCCTCGACGTCGTCGGCGACCACGACGCGGAGGCGGTCGGCCGCACGCCCCGGAGGCGGTCGCGCGGGTGGCAGGCTGAGGTGCATGGCGGGCGGCGCGTGGATCCGCCGCAGGCTGCCCTCCTCGACCGGACCGGCACCGAGGTCGAGCAGGTCGGTCATGACCGTACGGGCGGTCGCCAGGGTCTGGCGCAGCGCCAGCGCTGCGGCCTCGGGTGTGCTGACCTCCAGCGTCCAAAGCGCGGTGGTCAGGCTCTGCACGACGTCGTCGGTCAGCTCCAGGATCCTTGCTTGCGACTCGGGGCCGGGGGCACCCGACTCCTCGTCGTCGCGAGCACGGCCGGGCCCGCCTGCCGGGCCGTGGACCGGGACTGCGGGGGCGCCAGGCGGTGTGGCGATCGCCGGGTCGGCAGGCAGGGTCAGGACGAACCGCGCCCCGTGGGGATGGACGTCCTCGATCCTCACGGTCCCCCCGTGCCGCTCGACGGCCAACCAGACCGTCGCCAGGCCGATGCCGGTGCCCTCGATGCCCCGGTCGATGTCACGGCGGGCGCGGTAGCCGTCATCGAACACCCGTCGCTGCTCGCCGGCCGGGATCCCGGGTCCGTCGTCCTCGATGATCCAGGTGCAGGTCCCCCGGTCGTCGACGGTCGCGTCGATCGTGACCGTGACGGGCTGCGCCGCGTGGCGGTACTTCACGGCGTTGCCGACCAGGTTCAGCAGGATCTGGCGCAGCAGCACCTCGCTGCCCACGACCGCCGGCAGCTCCCCCGCCACCAGGCGCGAGCCCGTGCGCTGGAGTCGCGCGCGCATCGTGGCCTCGACCCACGCCACCACGTCCCCCAGCGCGACCTCGGCGCCGGTGCGGGGACCGGTTGACCGTGCCTGTTGGAGGATCTGCGTGATCAGCTCGGAAGCACGTCTCGCGTTGACCTCCACGCGCTGGGCGTAGGTCGAGAACGGCGGCTCCAGGTCGGCGTCGTCGGACAGCAGTTGGGCGAACCCCTGGATGGATGTCAACGGCTCCTTGATGTCGTGCGCCACCGTCCAGGCGAACCGTTCGAGGTCGGCACGCGCGGCCTCGGCGGTCCGCAGGGCTTCGCGTGTCTCGGTGACGTCCTGGACGATCCCCCGGAGACCCTCGACCTCGCCCTCGGGACCCACCACGGGATCCGCACGCAGGTGCAGCCAGCGCTCGCGACCCTCCTCGGTGACGACCGGGTACTCGGCCTCGAAGCCCGTCCCCTCGGAGGCGGCGTTGACCAGCCCGCGCCAGACGTCGTCGCGGCGGTCCTCCCGGACGCCACGCACGTGGGCCGCCAGCGTGCCGTCGAAGCGCAGCGGGTCGATGCCGTGGATCTCGAAGAGCTGAGGACTCCACTGCAGCTCGCCGGATGCCCGGTCCCAGTGCCAGAGACCGACGCGCCCGAGCGCCTCGAGGTCCGACAGCCGGTTGTGCAGCTCCGAGAGGAACCGTTGCGTCTCGGCCCGCTCGGTCAGGTCGCGCAGCGCGACCAGCGTCCCGTCCCCGGTGTCGCGGGCCACGAGGTGCACGACGGCGTCGTGGCCGTCGGGGCGCCGCAACGGCAGCTCGTTGCCAGCGCTGCGATCCCCCGCCAGCGCGCGCTCCAGGCGCTCCGACGCTCCGGCCTCCTTCGCTGCCGATCGGAGCACCTGGGCCAGGGGCTGGCCCAGGACCTCGTCCTCACCGATCCCCAGCAGGCGTGCCACGGTCCGCGGCCAGCTTCGCACCCGGCCATCCGCATCCAGCCGCACCAGGCCGATGCCCAGCCCCCCGGCGAGCTGGTCGGTCACCGCCGCGGTGTCGTCCGGCGTCAACTCGACCCCCCGTCGCGCACACTACGCTGGCCGGCGAGCGTCGGGTCGGAGGTTGCCGTGTTCTGGCGGGCGGTGCGGTCGGTGGCCCTGGTCGGGCTCGCGACGCTGGTGGTCGAGACCCTGCCCGACGTCGCCCGGTACCTGTGGAAGCGCGACCCGCAGCCGCGCCAGCCCTGACCCGTCAGGTCAGCTCCCACCGGCACGCGAGCGGGCGCGGGCCACCAGTTCCTCGGCGGTGCGCCTGGCGCCGCCTTCCTCGGCGAGCCGCGCGGCAAGGGTGGAGGCGGTGTCCCTGGCGTGGCTGCGGACCACCTGGACGAACCCACGGAACTCGTCGGACTCACGGATCCGGCGCAGTGCCTGGACCACCCCGTCGAAGCCCTCGCTGCCTGCGCGCGCGCCCACGATGTAGCCGACCAGGAAGCCGAACAGCGTGCCCACCTGCACTCCTCGCCGCGGTCCCCGGGCACCTCACGCGTCCGGTCGGGCGGAGACGATCAGGTGCACGTGGACGTCGGGGTAGATCTTCAGCATCAGCATAGTGGGAGGAGGCAGCTCGAAATCACGGATGTCGACCACGTGCTGGCCGGTGACCAGCAGCCCGCCTCCGGCCCGCTCGAGGCGCAAGGTCCCGTTCAGTGGCCGCCGCACGCCGTGGAACTCGACCGTCCCCACCGCCTGGATCAGGCCGTCCTCGGCGGTCGTCGCCGAGGACAGCTCGAGGCGCGCACGCGGGAAGCGGTGCGCGTCGACCCGACGCAGCAGCTCTGCGTCGTAGACGCGGTTCCCGGAGCTCATGCGCGCCAGTTCGAGTTCGAGGTGGCCCGCGGCCCCCGTCGGGTCCAGCCCGTCCTGTGCCAGCGTGAACGCCCCCACCGGTGACGTCACCTCCCACGCGATCGGACCCACGCTCGACCGCGCCTCGATGATGACGGTCGAGCGTCCCGGGTCGATCACGAACCATTGCACCCGCGCTCCGATCAGGCTGCCGCTCAACCTACCCGGACGCCACGGTCCACGTCCCTGGAGCCGGCTACCAGGCGCAGCGCCGCGACCGCGCGCCCAATGGGGGACGTTCGGCCAACTGGCTGACCAGCGGTGGCCGACCGTGCACCGAGCGCACCCGGGGCGGCGACCCGTCCGCGGTCTGGAACCCTGACCACAGCACACCCCCCGCGTCACACCGTTGACGCCCCAGCCTGGCGCTGGCACTCCGCTCGTCCTCCCTGTCCTCCCAGCCCGTTCGGGCTGCCGCCACACGTCGCCAGGCTCTCGCCTCCCCACAGCCGTCCCCCCATCCCCCCAGTCCCCGAGGAGCACG
>DASWKO010000042.1:0-6868 GCA_036396595.1 Nitriliruptorales bacterium
TGCTTGCGGGCGTTGACCAGGGCGGCCATGAGCGCCAGCGCGGTCACCGCGATCAGGCCCAGGCCCACGGCGTCGCGCGGGCGCTCGGGATCCAGAGGTAGCTGGAGCTTGCCATCATCGGTGCGCACGATCACGCCGCTCCCGCCGTGTTCGCCGGCTTCCTCGGTCGTGGTCTGGCTGCCCGCCTCGGTCGCCAGGGCCGGGCCGGCGGCCAGGACCAGCACGACGCTCAGGGCGCCGAACGTGACCACCAACTTGCGGAGGGTGTGCATACGACGAGAACTCCACCTACGGCCGTCAGGTGGGCAGACGTTACCGTGTGGGGCGCGCACGACCACCTCGGCGCCTGCGCCACTCACTCAGGAGGCAACCGGTGGACACCAGAGCGATCGCGCAGGCCGCGGAGCGGTTGCGCACCACCAGCCTGACGCTGCTGCGCGCGCTCGCGGACGAGGAGCTCGAGGTGGCGGCCACGCCAGGCTGGACCGTCGCCGACGTGTTCCGCCACCTGGCATCCTCGGACCGTGACGTGGTGCTCGGCAAGCACGTCAAGGACTTCCTGCCGTCCGTGTCCGACGACGAGTTCGAGGCGCGCAACGACCGGGCCCTGGAGCGCCTCAGGAGCCGATCCCGCACCGAACTCGAGGACGAGCTCGAGGTCTGGGGCGCCCGGTTGCGGTGGATCATCCGCTCCAGTCCGGCGCGGCTGGGCGACCTGCGGATCCCGACCATCTTCGGCACGGTCCCGCTGTCGTGGTTCAGCGCTCTGCGCATCTACGACGAGTGGGTGCACCAGTGGGACGTGATGCAGGCACTGGACCGGGGGGTGCCGCCGATGGACGACCTGCTGCGCGACCTGCTGGCCGAGTTCCAGCTCCGCGCGCTGCCGGCCAAGCCGTTGAAGCGGCTGCCGCAGCGGCCAGGGGTCGTCGAGGTCGACCTCGCCGACGTCCTCCCGCCGAACTGGCGTTTCGACCTGTGGACCCGGAGCTTCGGCGCGCGCGTCACCACCGACGCCACCGTGGTGGTCCGAACCGATGTGCCCACATGGACCCTGCTCGCAGCCGACCGCATCGACTGGAGGCAGGCCGAGGCCGCTGGCGACCTGGCGATCGACGGGGACGACCGCGGGGCCGCCGAGGTGCTGCTGGAGGTCGTGCGGGTGGTGTGAGGCCGGGCCGGTGCAGCCGCACGGTTACGCTGCTGCGGACGGGCTGCGACCGCAACCGGTCAGGGAGGCTGTGTGGCGATCGGCATCGGCGAGACCCTCGCCTCCAAGCGCGAGGAGCTGGGCCGCACGGTCGAGGATGCGGCCCGGGACACGCGCGTGCGCCCCGACTACCTCCGAGCGCTGGAGGAGGAGTCCTTCGGCGTGTTCGGTGGCGACGTGTACGCCAAGGGCTTCCTCTCGACGTACGCCCGCTACCTGGGCCTGGACCCCACGCCGATGCTCGAGGAGTACCGCCTGCACGTCCAGCACGACGACTACTCGCCGGGTGCGGCCGTCATCAACCCGGTCGCCCAGCCGCCCCGCAAGCCGGTCCCGTCGTGGGTCGCGTGGTTCGTGATCGGTGGGGTCATCCTCGTCGCCGCCGTCGCAGCCGCCAACGTGCTGGGCGAGCGCAACCCGAACCCGGCCGTCCCGATCGGGCCGCGGCCCGCGACCCCGACCGCGTCGGGCTCGGCGTCCCCGTCGCCCAGCCGCTCGCCGTCTCCCAGCCCGTCGCCGAGCTTCGAGGGGACCAACCTCACCCTGCTGGTGGAGAACGACTCCTGGATACGTGTCGAGATCGACGGGGTGCTGGTCGAGAGCGGGCGCACCTACACGTCCGGCGAGGCCCCGACGTTCGGTGGACGCAACGTCGAGCGCATCGTCGTGCGGTTCGGCAACGCGGGCGGGGTACGGGTCCAGCTCAACGGCCGCGACCTGGGACCGCCGGGTCAACCCGGCGAGGTCGTCACGATCACCTATACGCCAGACGGGGGCGAGCCGGGCGGCTGACCGGCTGAGCGGCGTACCCTGCGCGGTCTGGTCCTGGCCCTCCGCCACCCGCGTCGCCCTCCACGATGAGGTCAGCCGTGCCCACCGCGCCCACCGCGCCACCCACGCCTCCCCGCGTCGCGATCGTGACGCTGGGGTGCGGGCGCAACGAGGTCGACTCCGACCAGCTCGCAGGGCTGTTCCAGCGCGAGGGCATCCCGGTGGTCAGCGAGGCAGGGGACGCCGACGTCGTGCTCGTCAACACCTGCACGTTCATCGCCCCCGCCAAGCAGGAGTCGATCGACACGGTGCTGGCCGCGTGCGACCTCAAGGACGGCCGTGCCAAGGCGGTGCTCGTGGTTGGCTGCATGGCCGAGCGCTACCCCGACGAGCTCGCGGCCGAGATCCCAGAGGCGGACGCGATCATCGGCTTCGACGGGTACGCGCGGCTGCCCGGCATCGTCACCGACCTGCTCGCCGGCAGGCCCATCGACCGGGTCGTCAAGCGGCCCGAGCGGCCCATCCACCCGCTGATGCCCGGAGGTTCCGGCGCCACCCGCCGCGCGCCGCTACCGCTGCTGGTCGCCCCGACGCAGGCCCCGCCCGAGGCCGACCCGGCCGCGCGGGGCGTGCCCACGCAGGACGATCTCGACCGCGTCCCCGAGACCGGGCCCCGCTTCCCCGTGCGTGCGTTCGACGGGTCGCGGTCGTGGGCCTACCTGAAGATCGCCAGCGGCTGCGACCGCGTCTGCACCTTCTGCGCGATCCCGCAGTTCCGGGGGTCGTTCCGGTCGCGCCCGATCGACGAGATCGTGGCCGAGGCGCGGTGGCTGGCCACCCAGGGCGCGCGCGAGCTGGTGCTGGTCAGCGAGAACACGACCTCGTACGGCAAGGACATCGGCGGCCGCGACCAGGTCCTGCGGCTGCTCGAGCGGCTGCACGACCTGCACGATCTGGTGCGCATCCGGCTGATGTACCTCCAGCCGGACGAGCTGCAGCGTCCGCTGGTCCAGGCCATCGCCACGATGCCCAAGGTCGCCAGCTACTTCGACCTGTCGCTGCAGCACGTCTCGGCGTCCGTGCTGCACGACATGGCGCGCAGCGGCTCGCCGGAGCGCTACACCGAGCTGATCGCCCACATCCGCGAGCAGGATCCCCGCGCGGTGCTGCGGTCCAACTTCATCGTGGGCTTCCCGGGCGAGCGCAACCAGGACGTGGATGCGCTCGAGGGCTTCCTGGTGACCAACCGGATGGACTGGGTGGGGCTGTTCACGTTCAGCCCCGAGGACGGCACCCCGTCCGCCCACCACGACGCCCAGGTCGCCGCGGACGTGGCGTGGGACCGGCTGCGGCGCCTCCAGGACGTCCAGGAGCGCCTGGCCGACGGGTCCGCGGCGGCGTTCGTGGGTCGTGACCTCGAGGTGATCGTCGACGAGGTCGAACCGGGCACGTCCTGCGCCGCACGGTCCTACCGTGAGGCGCCGGAGACCGACGGCGAGGTGTCGCTGGTGACCTCCGACGGGCAGCCCGTGGACCTGCCGGTGGGTCGCGTGGTCACCGCACGCGTGGTGGACTCGCACGGTGTGGACCTCGTAGCGGTCCCACAGAGCAGCTAGGAGGCGGGGGTGGCGGACGGAGAGGGGCGCGTGGGCGGGTCGGGTCCCGACCACCGGCGCCCCCACAACCCGTCCACCGAGCGGGTCACGAGCGCGCTGTTCCCCGACGCGCAGCAGATCCCCGTCGTGGAGTTGCGGGAGCTGCGCGAGCAGACCCAGGAGCCGCACTGGCTGAACGTCCCCAACGCGCTCACCTTCCTCCGTGCGCTGCTGGTCCCGGTCATCCTGTGGCTGCTGGCCCAGGAGGACGTGAGCGCTCGGTGGTGGGCGTTCGGCATCTTCCTGTTCGCCGCGGCGACCGACTCGGTCGACGGGTGGGTGGCACGGCGCTGGCACGGCGTGACGCGGTGGGGACAGCTCGCGGACCCGATCGCGGACAAGCTGCTGATCATGGGCTCGCTGGCAGCGCTGGCCGCGGTCCGCCGGCTGCCGTGGTGGGCGGTCGGCGTCATCGCCGTCCGCGAGGTGGCGGTGACGTTCCTGCGGCTGGTGCTCATCCGGCGCCGCGACCTGGTGATGCCGGCCAGCCCGTGGGGCAAGAGCAAGACCGTGTCGCAGATCGTGGCGGTCGTGGCGTACCTGTGGCCCGGGCTCGACGCGACGCTGCGGGCGTGGCTGCTGGGCATCGCGATCGTCCTGACGGTGCTGTCGGGCATCGACTACGCGTTCCGAGCGGGACGCCTGACCCGGGAGGTGGACGCATGAGGGCCGCGATCCTGTCGGTCGGCTCCGAGCTGCTGCTCGGTGACCTGGTGGACACCAACGCGAGCTGGCTGTCGCGGCGGCTGACCGAGCTCGGCATCCAGGTGACCGCGCACGCCACTGCGGGGGACGACCTGGGACCGTTGACCGCCGCCATCCGGTGGCTGGGCGAGCGCGTGGACGTGCTGCTGATCGGCGGCGGGCTGGGGCCGACCCACGACGACCTCACGCGCGAGGCGGTGGCCGAGGTCGCTGGTGTCGCGCTCGAGCAACGGCCGGACCTCGAGGAGCAGATCATCCAGCGCTTCGCGGCGATGGGTGCGCGGATGCCGGCCCAGAACCTCCAGCAGGCGCGCGTCCCCGCCGGCGCGACCGCCTACCCACCCGTGGGTACCGCGCCGACGTTCTCGTTGGAGCTGGAGCTGGGGGAGCGTGCCTGCCTCGTGTACGTGCTGCCAGGGGTGCCGTGGGAGCTGCAGGAGCTGTTCGACCGGGACGTGGTGCCCAGCCTCCTCGAGCTGACCGGTGGTGGCGTCACGGTGACCCGGACCATCCACGTCAGCGGTCGCGGCGAGTCGTCGGTGGCCGAGGACCTCGAACCGTTGCGTCACCAGATCGAGCGTGATCGGTCGGCCACGCTGTCGTTCCTCGCCAAGCAGCGCGAGATCGAGGTGCGCCTGACCGTCTCGGCACAGGACCGCGATGCCGCGCGCGAGGCTTCCCAACCGCTGGTCGACCGGGTGCTGGAGCTGGTCGGCGCCGCCGTGGCCGGCGTCGACGAGGAGGCGCTCGAGCACGTCGTGCTGCGCCTGCTCGAGGGGGTCGGCCAGACCGTGGCAACGGCCGAGTCCTGCACGGCCGGCGAGGTGGTCGCGCGGCTGGCGGCGCCGCCGGGCGCCGCGGCTGTGGTGCGCGGCGGCCTGGCGGCGTATGCGACCGAGGTGAAGCGTGACGTCCTCGGCATCGACCCGGGGCTGCTCGACGAGCACGGCCCGGTCAGCGAGGAGGTGACCCGGGCGCTGGCGTCCCGGGCCCGCGAGCTGTTCGCCGCGGACTGGGGGATCGGCGTGACCTGCGCTGCCGGGCCGTCGGGGCAGGGCCAGGCCGAGGTGGGCGACTCGTTCTGGGCCCTGGCACACCCCGACGGCGCCGTCGAGTGCCACCACCGGCGCTTCCCCGGCGATCGGGACACGGTCAAGGCGCGGCTCGGCACGGTCGCGCTGGAGCTCCTCAAGCGGCGCCTGGTGGAGGCGGGGGATCGGCCGGTGGGGGCGGGTGGCTGACGGTGCGGCTGTTCCTCGCGTTGGAGGTGCCCGGGGCCGTGCGCGACGCGGTGGACGCGGCGGTGGGCCCGCTGCGGCAGCGCTACCCGGGGCTGCGCTGGACCCGTCCCGACGCCTGGCACCTCACCGTGGCGTTCCTGGGCGAGGTCGGCGAGCGGGTGGCGGTGTCGCTGCACGGAGCGTTGGAGCCGGTGGCCGGCAGCGTCGGTGGTCCGATCGCACTGCGGGTGACCGAGCCCGGCCGGTTCGGGGCGCGGGTGCTGTGGCTCGGCCTGAGCGACCGACCGGAGGGGACGGTGGCCGGCCTGGGGGAGCGGCTGCAGGCCGCAGCGGCGGATGCCGGGATCGCGGTGGACCGCAAGCAGGTCCGGCCGCACCTGACGCTGGCGCGCGGGCGGGACCCTGACGCGCGCGTGACGCAGACGGTGGTCGCGGCGTGCCCGGTCGTCGATGCGTCCTGGGAGGTGGGCGAGGTGCTGCTGGTGCGCTCGCACCTGGGGGGCGGGCCCGCCCGCTACGAGACGCTGGCCGCGTTGCCGCTGGGCGCCTCGGACCCGGGCTGATCGGGCTGGTCGGGCTGGTCGGGCTGATCCGGTCCGTTCCCGTCGCCGTTGGCGCCCTTGCGAGGCAGCGGGACCGGGTCCGGGAGCGGGTCGCCGCTGGCGCGCAGCTCGTCGAGCAGCTCCCAGACCCGGTCGAACACGAGCATCGCCTGGCGCGCGTCGTACAGGGCGCCGTGCGCCTGGTCCTTGTCGTGGGGGATGCCGAGGGCGGCGCAGGTCTTGCCCAGCGAGCGCGGCACCTCTGGGCCGGGCGCGATCAGGGGGAGCGCGAGCGTCTCGACGTCGAGCAGATGGTGGTCCCAGGTCGGCTCGACCTGGAGCTTGCGGCAGGCCTTGTGGAGCTGCCGGGCGTCGAAGTCGGGCACGGCGCCGACGAGCACGGCGCCCTCGGCGTCGGCCAGGAACTGGTGCAGCCACTCGGCCATCGGGGTCCTGGGCTGCTCGGCGATGCGCTGGTGGTACTCGGTCAGCTCGAGCGCGAACTCGTCCGCGCCGTCGATGGTGTGGGCGGGGAAGTACTGGCGCTCGACCTGCGTACCGTCCTCGAAGCGCACGATCCAGGACACCTCGGTCAGCTCGTGACGGTCCAGGTCGAGCCCGGTGGCCTCGGTGTCGATGAACACGAAGCGGGTGCCGGTGCTGGTCGGGCTGGCGTCGCTGGCCACGGGTGCCTCGTTCGTCGGGGCTCGGTCGGTCGCAGGTGGGGCGGACCCTACCGACGGG
>DASWKO010000043.1:0-7798 GCA_036396595.1 Nitriliruptorales bacterium
GGTCCGGACCACCGTGGTGTCCGCCGCGGACAGGTCGCCCGCGAAGGCCGACGCCAGCACGGCGGGGACCGCCCGGCGGCTCAGCGGGCTGCGGGGGCCGAGCAGGATCGCTGGCGCCTCGGGGCCGATGATCGCGGACACCCGCGACCGTTCCGCGAGGTCGGCGAGCTGGCCCGGCAGCCGCACCAGATCCCCGTCGTCCTCGACGACCAGCTCGACCCGCTCGCCGAGCAGGCCGCCCGCATCGTTGAGGTCGTCGATCGCCAGTCGCACGCCCTGGACCAGCTCCTGCCCGAGGAAGGCGCGTGGCCCGGTCAGCGGCGCGACCACGCCGATCCGCACGTGATCGGGAGGCCCGGTCCCGCACGCGGCGGCCAGCAGTCCGGCCACGGCAGCGGCCAGCATCAGGCGGGTCGGGACGGAGCGGCGGCGCACGGCGCCGAGCCTACGGCGCGGCAGCGGCGCGACCCGCGAGCTGGTCAGGCCGGGGCAGCGACCGTGCGGTCGTAGTAGCCGGCCGGGAAGGACTCAGCCAGCTCCGCGCGGACGATGAGCCGCTCGCTCGCCGAGCCCTTGGGGTGACAGGTCGTCAGCGTCAGCGATGACACCGAGGTGGGCTCGATGATGCGCCAGTCCTTCGGCGTGGTCACGAACCCGCTGAGCAGCTCCCCGCCGGGCCGCTCCTCCTGCTGGTAGCCGGCGGGGGCCGAGGTGGTCCGGTACAGGTAGTCGCCGACCGGGGTCACCAGCCAGATCTCGCTGCCGACCGGGATCTCGTCGAGGCGGTTGAACGGGCGCCCGTACGTGGTGCGGTGCCCGGCGATCGCGACGTTGCCGTTCTGGCCGGGCAGCGGGGTGTTGGGGTAGTGGCCCGCGCCGGCGCGCAGCGCGGCCGGCGACGTGCCCTCGACCACCAGCGTCTCGATGTCGATGGCCGGGATCGCGATCTTGGTCAGCGGGGTCCCGGACTCGCCGGTGATCGACGCCTCCCACTCCTCGAAGGTCTGGACCTCGATGGTCTCGAACCGGTCCTCGAGGCCGCGCTGGAGGAACTGCTCGGTGTAGACGTCGGTGAAGAACGGGTAGGCGAACATGCCCGCGCCGGACAGGAACAGCGTGACGACCAGTCCGTTGAGCACGAACTGACCCATCCGGCGGCGACGGAAGGCGTCCAGGAGGAAGCCGAGGAAGGTCACACGTCCGTCGTGCTCGACCGGGTCCCGCATCGCGAACCCGGACGGCTCGTCACCGGCCCCGCCGTCGGGCGGCTCCTCGTCACGAGGCTCGTCGATCATGTGGACGTGCTCCAGATCCGGGGGTCGGGTGTCGATGACCCCACCCGTACCAACGACGGGCGCCCATGGAAGGTAACGCCATGCCCGCGCGTTGGGTTCCTTGGCATCGTCTACCGTTGCCACATACCCCGTACCCCCTCCACCGGCCCCCACGGAAGCGGACCGATGACCGCTGCGCCCGGCACCAGCCCGACGGTTGCCGACTCGCTGACCCGGTCCCTGTGCGACCTGGTCGAGAACGTCGAGCGTGTGATCACGGGCAAGCGCGGCGTGGTCGAGCTGGCGGTCGTCGCGCTGGCAGCCGGCGGGCACCTGCTGCTCGAGGACATCCCCGGGGTCGGCAAGACCATCCTGGCCCGGTCACTGGCACGCTCGATCGACGCGCAGTTCTCGCGGGTGCAGGGCGCGCCCGACCTGCTGCCGGCCGACGTGACCGGGAGCAGCATCTACCTGCAGAACCGGCAGGAGTTCCAGTTCGTGCCGGGGCCCCTGTTCGCCAACGTGGTGCTGATGGACGAGCTCAACCGCACCACCCCGCGCACCCAGGCAGCGCTGCTCGAGGCGATGGAGGAGGGCCAGGTCACCGTGGACGGCGTGACCCACGCCCTGCCCATCCCCCACTTCGTCGTCGCCACCCAGAACCCGATCGAGCACGCTGGCACGTTCCCACTGCCGGAGAGCCAGCTCGACCGCTTCACGATCGCCGTGAGCGTGGGCTACCCCTCGCCCCGCGACGAGGCGGCCGTGGTCAAGGCACAGGTCCGGCGCCACCCCCTGGACGATCTGGTGCCCGTCATGGAGAAGCGCACGGTCGACACGCTGCGGCGGCGGGTCCGCGAGATCCCGGTGTCCGACGAGGTCATCGACTACGCGGTCCGGCTGGTCGACGGCACACGCCGCCACGAAGCCGTCGAACTCGGCGCCTCCCCCCGCGCCACCATCCAGCTCATCCACGCGGCCCAGGCGCTGGCGGCGCTGCGAGGCGACGAGTACGTGCTGCCCGACCACGTCAAGCGCCTCGCGCCCGACGTCCTGAGCCACCGGCTCGTGGTCCGGCGCGGGCCTGCCGGCGACGAGGTCCAGGGTCGCCGCGTCGTCAGCGAGCTGCTCACGGCGGTCGCGGTCCGCACGGTCGCGTGACGTGGCGTCGGCCACCACGGCAACCGCGGCCACCGAGCAGGCTCCAGCGCGTGACGACTGGTCACGCCTGAGGCGTGTGCGCACCCGACCGAACCGGCGCGCGATGTTGTTCACCTTCCTCGGGCTCGTGCTGTACGGGGCCGGCGCGAACGTCGGCGCCGGGTGGGTGATCGTGCTCGCCGCCCTGCTGCTGGGCACCCTGCCGTTCGCGTGGCTGACGGCACGGCGCGCGGCTGGCGCCGTGGACGTGCGGCGGACCGGTCCGCCCTCTGCGTCCACCGACACGCCGACCCGCATCCGGCTCGAGGTCCGTGCACCGACCGCTGCCTACGGGGTGGTGCACGACGAGTTCACGGGCGCCGCCGGCGCGAGCCGTGACCTGCGCAGGGGGACCACGCTCGAGGCCGACGCCTGGCTCCCCCGCGGCCTGGTGCTCGGCGGGCCGGTGACCGTGGTGCTGACCGACATCTTCGGCCTGGTCGACGCCACTGCCGGCGGCGACGTGGCCAGCCACATCGAGGTGCTGCCGGCCGTGCCCGCCGTGCATGGCTCACGTCCCAGGGCCCCGTGGGCGGTCGAGGTCGGGCTGATCGCCGCCCGCCGGGGAGGCGGCAGCGAGGTCATCGGCGTGCGCGAGTACCAGCGTGGTGATCCCGTGCGGTCGGTGCACTGGCGCTCGTCAGCACGCCGCGAGCAACTGGTCGTTCGCCAGTACACCGAGGAGGCACGGCCCCGCGTCCTGGTGGAGATCGCCGGCGGGACCTGGGCGCGCGGCTGCCTGGACGTCGCGGTCGAGGCCGCCAGCGGCGTGGCCCAGGACGCCCGCCGCAGCGGCTACCCGACCGATGTCGCGGTGGACGGAGCCCGTGCGGCCTGGAGCCAGTCGGTGCGCCACCACCTGGCACTGCTGCCCCCGCACGCCGGCGCGGACCAGCGCCCGCTCGCACAGCCTCCGCACACCACGGCCCAGGTGGTCGTGCGGTTGGAACCGGGAACGGAAGGACCCCGTGTGGTCGTTCGTTCCGGTGCAGGGATCGCCGAGCTCGGCGTCCTGCCCGCCGACACGCCACGTGACCGGATCGGGGCCTGGTTGACCGACCGCCTGAGCGAGCTGCCGTGAAGCTGTACGACGCCTTCCGGCGGGTCAACGCCACCAAGCGGACCGAGGAGTCCGTGCTGTTGCGCGTGACCGTGCTCGGGACGGTCGTCATCGCCGTGCTGGGAACGCTCGTCAGCGGCGCCGCTCCAGTCGTCGACGGCATCGCGGCCCTGATCCTGCTGCCGGTCGGCGCGTGGCTGTCGTACGTGCGGCGCGGCCGGGACAACACGCTGCTCAAGCTGCTGCTGACGGTCGGGGCGGCGCTGGCCCTCCAGCGGTTCTTCGGGGACGTGCGCGGCGCGATCACGATCGAGGACACGCGTGCTCCGCTGGCGTCGTTGTTCCTGGCCGTACAGGTGCTGCACGGCTTCGACCTGCCGGCGCGCCGCGACCTCGGGTTCACGATCGCATCGTCGCTGACCCTGATCGCGCTGGCCGGCACGAACACGCATGCGGGGTTGTTCGGCGCGCTGCTGCTGGTCTACGTCGTGCTGACCGCCGTCAGCCTGATCGAGATGCAGCACAGCGCAGCGTCCGAACGCGCGGACCGCCTGCGCGAGCGCGAGGAGCTGACCGAGCTGCGCGACACGAGCGCCAGCGGCGGCGTGCCCGGCGCCGGCGCCCCAGTGCCCACGCGGCGGAGCATCTCCGGCTGGTTGGCCGCGGGCGGCGCGGCCACACTCAAGGCGATCGGCGCGGCGCTGCTGGCAGGCGTGCTCGTGTTCGGGCTGCTGCCCCGCGGGTCGAGCAACCAGCTCGGTGGGCTGCCGTTCAAGGGCTTCCCATCGCTGAGCCTGCCCAACGCGCGCATCTCGAACCCCGGCATCCAGGCGGGCGGCCAGGTGGACTCGGAGGCGGCCCAGCAGAGCAACGGCCCGACGGTGGGCTTCAACCCGACCGCGTACTTCGGGTTCGCCGAGTACGTCGACCTGCGGACCGGCGGCCGGCTCAGCGACGACCCGATCATGCGGGTGCGTGCCGACCGGCCGCGGTTCTGGCGCGGGATCGTGTTCGACACCTACGACGGCAAGGGCTGGACCCGTTCGCAGGTCGAGACGCCTCGACCGACCTTCGGTCAGCCGGTACGGCTGCAGACCGAGCGACTGCCCGGCGGCGAGTACGTCGACGTGACCCAGACGTTCGAGCTGCTCGACGACACGCCCAACCTGCTCTTCGCAGCCGGTGATCCGCGCACCGTCTACCTCGCGGGTGGCTCGGTGAACCGCTGGGACGACGGGACCGTCACGACCGGTCAGCTCCAGGAGGTGGGCACGATCTACTCCGTCGTGTCCCGCTACGACGCCAGCCCGCCCGAGGAGCTGCGCGCGGCCACCGGGCCGGTGCCCGACGACGTGCGGGCGCGGTTCACGCAGCTCCCCGACGGCCTGCCCCAGCGGGTGCGGGACCTGGCGACGCGGCTGACGGCGGGCGCCGGCACCAACTACGCCAGGGCCGAGGCGATCGGGGCGTGGCTTGGAGCCAACACCGAGTACACCCTGGACGTGCTGCCACCCCGCGACGCGCCCGACCTGGTCGACCACTTCCTGTTCGAGTCGCGGCAGGGCTGGTGCGAGCCGATCGCCGCGTCGATGGCGGTGATGCTGCGCAGCGTCGGCGTGCCTGCGCGCTTCGCCACCGGGTTCCAACCCGGCGAGCGCAACCCGATCTCCGGGCTGTGGGACGTCAAGATCAGCGACGCCCATGCGTGGGTCGAGGTGTACGTGCCGGCCCACGGCTGGATCGCCTTCGACCCGACCGGCGCCGTGCCCCAGGCGGTCAACACGCAGGCGGGCCCGCAGTTGCCGATCGTGGAGCTGTTCCGCTGGGTCGGTGACGGCTTGGTCGGGCTCGTGCCGGCGCCGGTCCGGACCGCCCTGCGCAACGCGGCGAGCCGGCTGGCCGACACGCCTGCCGTCGCGGCCGCGCTCGCCGCCCTGCTGGCCGGCACCGGGCTGGCGGTGTGGTGGCGCCGGCGCGGGCAGCACGCGCTGGCGGTGCCGAGCACCCCCTTCGAGCGCCTCGAGGCGATGCTGGCCGTGCGGGGGGTGCAGCGCGACGACTGGCAGACGCCACGGGAGTACGTCCGCCGCGTACGGCTGCACTGTCCGGACGTGCCCGAAGGCGCGCTGGCCACACTTCTCCAGGCGGAGGAGCGCCGGCGCTACGGCGGTGGGGCCGGCGAGCCCGTCAGCGAGGTGGAGACCGGCGCCGTCGAGCACATCGCGGCCCACCTGGCGCGGACCGACGACGAGCACGCCCGGCGGGTCCCGGCCGGCTCACGCTGATCACTCGGCTCACGGGGGGACGAGCGTGGCCCGGGCCGTCTGTCCACGGGACAGAACAATCGGCTAATCCCCAAGCAGCTCGTAGACCGTGTTCAACGCCTTGTCGAGCGTCGCCTCGCTCACTCGACCACTCGGAACCACCATGCCGTCGCGTTTTGCGATGTCCCGGTACTCCGGGGTGAACAGCCGTCTGGTACGGACGATGGACTCTCGGTCGAGGCCAGCTTCGCGCCACTCCGTGATGTAGGCATCGTGCGGAGCGGGCTCTGCCAACCGTTTCTCTGACGCAGTGATCATGGCGCACAGGACCGCCAACTCACCGTCTTCACCGGGAGATGTAGCTCCTATGACGAGTACGGGCCGTACCTTGCCCGGCCTGTCCTGAGTGAAGGGCCACCACACCCGGATGACGTCCCCAGATATCACCGGGGGTCGTACAGGGCTGCTTCTGCGTCGTACGTTTGATCAGCCGGCGAGTTCCAATCGTCGGCCCACCGTTCGGACAGGTAAGCCCTGACCCACCCGTCCTCGTCGTCTACGAGCTGCCGGTGACGCAAAGATGCGGCATAGGCAGATAGGCCCGCAGTTGACAGGACCTCGATGACAACCTCAAGAACAGCCCGGATAGGGTCCGTGCCCTCGACAGCGAGGCGGTTCACGAAGTCGGTGACAGCCCCTTCGTGCTGCCACTGGTCCAGCCGAGCGTCACGTTCCCGCGCGTGCTGGCGCGTGTAAGCAGGTTTACGCACGGGGAGGTAGCCGAGTTCCTCTGCCCGCTCGGTAGTCTTTTCGGCAAGACCTGTGCTCATCAATCGATCCCTCGCATCAACGGTCCACGGTGTCGTCAACCAGGGTAACCAGTTGTTCCACTAGCTGGTCGGCAATCGCGGCTACGTCTGTCCACCATTGGAACAGCTCTCCAGCTCCAACATCCGGCCCAGCAGGCATGTTCCACCTCGAGTCCATGAAGAAGCCCACCTCAGGAACCATCTCCGGGTCGGTCACTGCGGGAACGGGATGGTATTCCGGATCCAGACGCCCACGACGCCCAGTGACACGCTCTGGCATCTCGGCCGACGAGATGACGCCCACCTCCGCTTGGTACGGCACGCCCATGGTCTCACCGTCGACCAACAACGAGAAGTCCTCAAGGCCCATCGTCGCTGTCGCACGACCCATCAACTGCTCGGCTGCTGAGCGGCGAGCGGCCTCGTAGTCCAGGGGCAAGGGAGCAAGATGGGTAAACGCCGCTCGCTGTCCGTACGCGTCGAAGGCGAACCCTCGCAAGCCGATTTCCACCACCTCCATGAGGAAATCCATGTCTGGGGTGGGCGTGCGTGCGGCCACATGGAGCGACGAGGACTCGAGTCTGAACTCGTAGACGCCATCATCGCCCAAGAGGACCCCCGCCCGGTTCTCGCCGGCCATGAACGCCTCAATCTCGAACGCCTCGTCGAGACGCTCGAGCGCGTCGATGCGCCCGCGGACATGCGACACGGCGCTTCGCCACTGAAGGGTGAGTGTGCGGGTCCAGATGCGCGCCCGCGGTGAAGACGGCGGCGTGTCGATCATCGGGTTTCCAGTCACGGGCGCGAGCGTAGAGCAACGATGCGGGGTCGGACGCAACGGGCGCAGACCGAACGCTACCGACGACCTGGCGAGCTGGGCGCAGCGTCGCATGCCACCGAGGCTCACGCTGATCGCCCGGCTCACGGTGGGACCAGCGTGGCCCGAGCCGTGGCGGTGACACGGCGGCCGGCGAAGCGGGTCACGAGCAGCGCTCGGACCTCGACTGACACCGCGACCTCGACGTCACGGCGGCCACGTTGACAGCGGCAGCCGTCGAGGCGGGCGCCCCAGTCAGCGGTGACGCGCCGTGCCTCGGTGACAGGATCGCCTCGGCTCGCGCGCTGCGGGTGGGCGACCGCCGCGGCCGCCAGCGCGGCGGCGTCGGCCGCTCCCTGGGCCCGGCCGGCCGC
>DASWKO010000044.1:0-13834 GCA_036396595.1 Nitriliruptorales bacterium
TGTCGGACGACGCCTCGTTCATGACCGGGTCGGCCGTCATGGTCGACGGCGGCTACACCGCCATCTGACCATCAGTCAGACCATCTGCCCGTCATCGTGTCACGCCCCGAAGGTCTGCCGTAGATCCTTGACGCGGGCGAGCAGACGGGTCCGGCCATCACCGCGCGCGCGTCGGAAGCCGTAGCGCTCGTAGAAGGCTGCGGCGCTGTCGTCGAGGGCGTCCACGACGAGCAGGACGACAGCGACGTGGTCGGTCGCGGCGATCACGCGCCGGACCGCGTCGGCCATCAGCCGTTCCCCGAGCCCTTCGCCGTGGTGGCTCGCGTCGATCGCGAGACGGGCGAGCAGGACCGCAGGGATCACCGGGTACCGCGGCTGCCCACGCAGCAGATCCTCGGGTGTCTCGTCGGCCGCGACACCGGACGCCGCGAGGCTGTAGAAGCCCATGATGCGGTTCTCGTGCACCAGGACGTACGTGCGCGCCGAACCCGACCGCGACTCGGCCTGCCCGGCGTGGTGGTGGAACCAGGAATCCAGTTCCTCCTTTCCGCACCCGAACGACGAGCGGTCGTGCCGGCGGTTGAGCCGCTCGACGTGCATCGCTCAAGCCTGCTCGAACCGACGCGCGTCGACGAGCCGCCGCATCTCGGGGACGACCCGGGCGGGTTCGTCGAGCCAGGCGAACAGCTCGTCAGCGGCTTCCTGCGGTACCCGGAGCAGTCGCTCGTCCGAGAGCACCTGTCGAGCCGCGGCGTCCGCTGCGTCCACCGCGAACTGGCTCATGGGGACACCCAGGACGGCAGCAGCCTCACGCAGACGCCGGTCCTGCTCAGGGCTCAGGCGAGCGTGGAGCCGTTGGGTCTTGTGTGCTGTCGCCACGTCCATTCCACGGTCGGCAGTGTGCGTACGAGTGTACACACACTGCTCGTGCGAGCGACGACCGACCGGTCAGCGGTGCTGGGACAGGGACGCCTCGCGGATGCGGCCCGTGCGCTTGTCTCGGTCGTAGACCTGATCGGTGAACGGCAGGTCACCGCCGAGGATCCGCCGGAAGCGCTCGGGGTTGCGCGCGAACACCTCGTCGGTGAGCCGGTGCAGGTAGAACTCCTGGGGGCGCACGTAGGACCGGCACGCGTAGTAGATGAGGTTGACGCGCATGCCTGGCAGCGTGCGCCCCAGCGCGGTGTGCCACGTGTTGCCGTGGAAGGCGACCATCGAGCCGGCGGGCGCCTCGATCGGAACCAGGTTCTCGGGGACGTAGTCCTCGGGGCGTGGGTGGCGGGACAAGCGATGGCTGCCGGGGACGAACGCGATCGGTCCCGCGTCCAGGGTGTAGTCGGTCAGCAGGAAGTTGCAGTTGGCCACCTGGGCGTAGCGTGGCAGCGGGTCGGGCATCGGGCTGTCGATGTGCAGGTTGCCCCACGACGCGGTGTCCGGACCCTTGACGAACGCATGGAGGCTGTTCAGCACGTAGCTCTCGCCCAGCATGAACGTCAGCAGTGAGACCGCCGCCGGGTTGAGCAGCAGCTCCTCGAACTCCTGGCCTTCCGCGACCATCCCCTGCATCATCTCGGTGCGGCCCGTGAGGTTGGAGCCGTCCTCGGCGACCGGCTCGCCGATCCGGTCGGCCGTGACCTCGAGGCAGCGCTCGCGCAGCCGGGTGGTCTGGTGCGGGGGCAGCGCCCCCTCGACCACCGTGAACCCGAACGTCTCGAGTTCGGCGACGTTGGGCTCCAGGCCCTGCTCGCGCAGCTCGATGTAGAGCTCGTTGAGCCCCTGGGTCGCCTTCCACTCACCGATCTGCATCGCTGCCTCCTGACGTCGTGACGGGAACTGGGGTCGAACCTGCCGGGGACCTGCCCCGCACGAACACGGCGGTGGCGTGGCGCTGGTCGAACCGCCAGCCGTCGGCGGTCCGCACGAAGCGGTCGCGGTAGTCGCCGACCATCACCGGATCGGGTGACGCGGGACCCGGGCCGTCGAAGCGGTACAGCGTGACGTACACCACCCCGCTCGCGTGGTCGGCGTCGACCACGTCGACCCGCAGGTTGGTGCACACGTGGCGCGAGGTCCGGTCCGAAGCCTGTCGCCGCGCGAACGCGGACCTGATGGCCTCGCGGCCCTCGCACCGCTCGTCTCCGAACGACCAGACGCCGTCGGGCGCGAACAGGTCCGCGACGGCGGCTGCCTCCCCGCCGTCGACCAGGTGGGTGTAGGCGATCACGAGGCGTTCGCACGCCCGTTCGATCCCGATGACGTCCAGCTCGGTCACGACGCGGGCTCGAGCACCCGGCCCCCGGCGTGCCCGGTGTCGCGGCCGTCGAGCACGACGGCGGTTCCGGCGAGCAGGACGAGCTCGATGCCGACCGGCGGCTGCCAGGGGTCCTCGTAGGTCGCCCGGTCCGCGACCGTGGCGGGGTCGAACACGACCACGTCGGCGACCTTCCCACGAGCCAGGACACCCCGGTCGGGGATCGCGAACTTCTGGGCCGGCAGCGACGTCATCCGCCGGATCAGGTCGGGCAGGTCGCGTCCGTCGCGGTCGCGCGCCGCCGCGCCCAGCACGCGGGCGAACGTCCCGCTGATGCGCGGGTGCTGGTGGCCCGGCATCGGGATGCCGTCGGACCCGACCATCGCGTAGGGCCGCGAGCCGATGGTCGCGACCTCGTCGGGGTCCATCCCGTGGGCGAGCATGATCGCCCAGGGATCGTCGAGCAGCACGTCGCAGACGTAGTCCACGGGGTCGCGGCCGGTGGCAGCGACGATCTCGGCGATGCTGCGTCCCTGCTCGTCCTCGTGACCGTCGGCGCTCGCCAGCACGATGTCCGACCAGCCGCTCCGGTAGCGCGGTCCCCCCGACAGCTCCTCGGCGAGCCGCCGGCGGGCCTCGCCGTCCTGGAGGCGCTCGCGGATCGCGTCGGGCCCGCCCTCCAGCGCGGCGACCGGCAGGACGTTGACCAGGCCGGTGCTCCCCGCGGTGTAGGGGTAGACGTCGATCGTGACGTCCTGGCCGCCACCACGCGCTGCCTCGATCATCGCCAGGGTGATCTCGCTGCGACCCCAGTTGTGCTCGAGGGCCACCTTGTGGTGCGAGATCTGGACCGCCGCCCCGGAAGTCCGCCCGATCTGCAGCGCCTCCGCCACCGCCACGTCGACCTCGTCCGCCTCGTCGCGCATGTGGGTGACGTAGGGCCGCCCGGCGTGCGCGGCCTCGCGTGCGAGCTCGGCGACCTCCTCGGTGGTGGCGAAGCGCCCCGGCGCGTACACGAGGCCGGTCGAGAACCCGAACGCCCCGTCGTCCATCGCGCCGCGCAGGAGGCGGCGCATCTCGCCCAGCTCCTCGGCGGTCGGCGCACGGTCGTCGTAGCCGACGACCGTGCCGCGCAGCGAGTGGTGGCCGGCCAGGGGGGCCAGGTTGACGGCCAGGGGGATCTCCGCGAGCGCGGCGCGGTAGCCGGCCAGGGTGGTGAACCCCCGGAAGTGGTTGGTCGGCGGGTCGCTCGCCTCCGGGGCGGCGGCGACCGGGAACGGGCAGAACCCGCAGTTGCCCGGGACCTCGGTCGTCACGCCCTGACGGATCGAGGCGAGCTTGATGTGGTCGTTGCCGTCTGCCAGGAACGGGGCCTGGTCGGTGTGGGCGTGCACGTCGATGAAGCCCGGCGACACCACCCGGCCGGTGACATCGCGCTCGAGCTCGGCCGTGGCGGCATCGAGGTCGCCGATGGCGGCGATCCGCCCGTCGCGGATCCCGATGTCGGTCACCACCGCTGCGCTCCCCGTCCCGTCCATGACGGTGCCGTGACGCAGGATCAGGTCGAAGCCGCTCGTGCCGGTCACGCGCGCCTCCGTCACGATCCGCCGCTCGCGGACCCGAAGAAGAGGTTGCAGGGGTCGGTCTCGCTCTGCATCGTCAGCACGTCCCCCTCGGGCCAGCCGCCCGGCAGGTAGCGCTGGCCGCCTTCGCCCATGCGCCAGCAGCCACGCCCACCGTCGGACTGGGCGGCTGACCCGCGCTGGGCCTCGAAGTCCCACCACGAGACGGCAGCGTCCTTGATGCAGGTGTAGTCGCCGGGGTCGTAGAAGCACGCGGGCACGGCCGGATCGGTGCTGCGCACCGGCGGGATGGCGTGCAGACCACGGTCGATCGTGTCGGGCGTCAGGCGTGGCCCGGCGGTCTGGATCGCCGTGAACAGGAGCTGGAGGTCCTGGTAATAGGTCCGGCTCGAGCACACCCACGACTTGTCCTGGTCGGGCATGCCGGGCTCGGACTCCTCCAGCGACCGGTAGCACATCGCCTCGTCCGAGGGGCCCGTCAGCGGCACGTCGCTGACGACCCAGGCATGACGCGACCAGACGTCGCGGTCCTGGAACTGCATCGGGTTCCACCCCTCGGTCTGGCGGTCCCCGGCCAGCACCCACTCAGGCTCGTACCCGATCACCCCGGCGGCGTTGGAGTGCGCGGTCTCCAGGCCCTGCATCCGCACGATCGTGGTCACGCCCTGCGCTGCGAAGTTGGCGATGTTGCGGGTCGCGGGCTCGCGGTTGGCGGCGTCGAAGGTGTTGCTCGCCTGCGGGTAGGTGCCCTGGATCGACAGGTCGCCGCCGCAGTCCTCGATCTGCGGCTGCGCCACCTGGGCGAAGTAGAGGAAGGAGGCCTTGCTCGCGTCCGTGGTCTTGAGCAGCCCCAGCTTCCTCGGCTGGCCGTTCTCGCCTGCGTTCCCGCTGAAGCTCGCCGGATGGGGCACGACCTTGGTGCACACGTAGCTGCTGAACAGCGAGGCCTGTCGCTCGATCGTGCCCTGGTTGCCCCAGACCCGTCCGGGGAAGGTGCGGTAGAAGTCTGCGGGCCGCGCCCCGAACGTCCCGAAGACCAGGTGGTCGCGCGCCGCCATGGCCTCGAGGAACTCGACGTTGAAGGTGATGGCGTAGGGCAGCACGGCGAACGGCTGGACCGTGTTGGACAGCTCCGCGGCGTCGGCCCGTCGCGACTCGGCCGTCGCGGGCGCTTCCGTCGAGCCGGTGTCGTAGTACACGAAGCCGTGCGCCCGGCGGTCGTAGAGCTGGTAGCGGGCGTTGAAGTAATTCAGGTACGCCCGCAGGAAGCGGATCGAGCTGTGGTCGTCGTTCTGCGGCGGGGCGTCGAGGTCGTGGACGACACCCTTGACCGGGCACTCGAAGCCGCGGGCGGTGGCGCCCTCGCAGCGGTCCCCATGGAGGTAGAACAGGACCCTGATCTCCTCGCCGGTCACACCGCGGTAGGTGGCACCGAAGTTGTCGCCTTCGAAGTGGGCCACGCACGGCGGGGCCATCGGGTCCTCGGACTGGCGCGGCGGGTTGCCCACGCAGCGCTTGGTGACCGGGGTGGCGCCCTCGCCGTCGGGCAGTGGGGGCGGGGGCAGCGGCGGCGGCGGACCGCCGTCGGTTCCCAGCGCGTCACCGGGCGCGTTGGACGAGCTGCCGAGCCCGAGCGACGCCGTGTTGCCAGCGGGTGGCGGCGGCTGGTCGTCCTCGGCGGGGACCGGCGCGAACTCCAGGGTCTGGCTCGGGTTGCTCTGGGGCACGTTGAGTGCCGAGGGCAGCACGAACACCGCCAGCAGGGTGGCGATCAGCGCCCCACCCAGGGGTGGGTAGCGGCGCGACCAGCCCAGGTCGTTCCCGCGTCTCCTGGCGATGCTGGCTCCTCCTCCCCACGAGCTGCTGTCCAGCTTAAGTCACTTGAACTTCATGGTCGATGGCTGTCACTGCGCGGGCCGGTCCCAGGTGGTCTGGAACCCCGCGTCGATCCGCAGGGCGACCGCGTTGAGGTACGGGTTGCGGACGACGTGCTCGGCCAGGGCGGCGAACTCGTCGGGGTCGCCCTCGCGCTGGGGCGACACGTTGTAGGACGTCAGCAGTTCGCGCGCGGCCTCGCCGCCGCGGCGGAACAGCGGCGTGGCGAAGCTGCCCGGGCTGATGGCCACGACCCGGATAGCGAACGGTGCCAGGTCGCGGGCCGCCGACGAGGACAGCGTGACGACTCCTGCCTTGCTCGCGGCGTAGGGGCTGATCCCGGTCCCCCCGTCGTGGCCGGCCGCCGACGCGGTCGTGATCAGCACGCCGCGCTCGCCGCGCCGGTCGGGCTCGTTGTGGCGCATCACGTTCGCGGCCGCCCACAGGACGTTGAAGGTGCCGGTGAGGTTGACCGCGATCACCTCGTCCCATGCGGAGGGGTCGTAGCGCCGTCCGGATCGGCCGACCAGGCGCCGGCCCGGGGCGGCGATCCCGGCACAGTGCACCACCGCCCGGACGGGGCCGGACGCCGCCGCGTCGGCGAAGACCCGGTCCAGCCCGTCGCGGTCGCGCACGTCCACGTCGACCGTGGTGACACCGGGAACGTCCCCGACCTCGGAGGCGAGCCGGCCCGGTTCGAGGTCGGCGGCCACGACTTTCAGCCCGGCGCCAGCCAGCCGCCGGACCGTGGCGGCGCCCAGTCCGGACGCCGCGCCGGTCACGACCGCCAGCCCGTCGAGCTGGCCATCCTCCACCGGCGACGTGCTCACGCCCAGGGGTTCTGGCCGGTCCGCAGGAAGCGCCCGAGGGCATCCTTGTCCCACTTCGCGGGGTCGTCGCGGACGGGGTAGGGGTGGGTCGCGCCGACGAGGTGGGCGAACTCTGGAGGGTTGCGGTCGAGCATCTCCTGCGGGGTGTCACGCTGGAAGTCGTTGATCGGCTTCATGTACTGGCGGCAGAACACCATGATCACGTTGAGCCGCAGGCCGGGGTTCTTGCGCGGGAAGGACGCGTGCCAGGTCGCGCCGTGCCACACGATCAGCGAGCCCGCAGGAGCCTCTACCGGGATCGCCTTGACGGGCGCGTCCTCGGCCAGGAAGTCCTTCTCGTACGGCTGGGGGACGCGGCCGAACCGGTGGCTGCCCGGCACGATGGCGACCGGGCCGTTTTCGGCCGTGTAGTCCGTGAGCGTCCAGGTCACGTTGCACACCTGGGCGTACGTGGGCATCGGCGGTGGGGTGCCGTGCTGATCGGTGTGCAGCATGTGGGTGGGCCGGTCGTCCTGGTTCTTGATCAGCCCGAGGATGTCGCTCAACACCGCGCTCTGGCCGCAGAGGTAGCGGGCCAGCGTGTACACGGCCGGGTTGAGCAGCATCTCCTCGAACACCCGGTCCTCGTAGATGAGCCGCCAGTGCGACGCGGCGACCTCCTCGCCGCCGTGGGCGCCGTTGGCGACATCCCCGATGTGGACCCCGGTCTTGCGCTCGTGCACGTCCAGCAGCGCCTGTTGGATGCGCTGGCTGAACTCCGGAGGCGCGACCTTCTCGGGCGGGACGATCGTGAACCCGAACGCTTCGAGCTCCGCCACGTTCTCGGTCAGGTCGTGCTTGAGCACGTCGCGCCAGATCTCGTTCAGGTCCGGCGTGGTCTCCCAGTCTGCGATCTGCACGGGTCTGTCTCCCCTCGGTTGCGCGCTCCACGGTTGCGCATAGAACTTAACTGACTATAGCATCTTTGTCGATCCGATCTCGACCGGATCGGGGAGGATGGGCCTTGGCGCTGCTGACCGCTGACGACCTGAGCGATGCGTCGCTCGACGCGCTGACGGCGCAGGCCGTGCCGGGACCCAAGCCCGCCGCGACGGGTCGTCGGTGGGCGGTCAGCACGGAGCATCCCATCGCCGTGCACGTCGGGGCGCGCACGCTCGAGGCGGGGGGCACGGTCGCGGACGCGCTGGTCTCGGTGGTCGCCGCCATGCAGGTGATCATCCCGGGGACCGCCACGCTGGCGGGGACGTTCTCGGCCGTCATCCACGAGCGCTCGACGGGCCTGACGCACGCGCTCAACGCGGGGTACGACGCGCCGGGGGGCGAGTTCGACGGGCACGACCCGTACGACCATGCACGCGACCGCACCACGGGCAGGTCGGTGCTCGTGCCCGGGGCCCTGCGCGGACTGGAGGCTGCGTGGGAGCGGTTCGGCCGGCTGCCCTGGGCCGATCTCTGGGAGCCAGCCGTGGCGCTGGCGCAGGACGGCTTCCCGGTCTACCCGAGGTATCACCTCACGGCGACCGGCGTGCACGAGGTGCTGACGCGGCACCCGACCGGCCGGGCGCTGTTCGCGGTCGACGGGGGCGTGCCCGCGCCGGGACAGCGGTTCCGCCAACCGGTGCTGGCCGGCACCCTCCAGGCGATCGCGACCGACGGAGCCGACCACTGCTACCTCGGACCCTGGGCGAGCGCGGCCGTCGAGGTCGTCCAGGAACTGGGCGGCCGGCTGAGCCTCGAGGATCTGGCCGCCTACGAGGCCAGGTGGCAGCCCGCCCTGGTGGGCTACTACGCGGGCGTCGAGGTGCGGACCAACGTGCCGCCTCAGAGCGGTGGCGCCTCCCTGCTGACGGCGCTCAACGTGGCCGACGTGCTGGGGTTGCACGACGCACCGAGCCGGACCGATTCGGTCGACGTGCTGGCCGACCTCATCGGCACCTACCGCGCGGCGATGCCGCACGTGTTCTTCGGCCCCGACGTCTACACCGACGTGCAGGACGCCGATCCGTCGGAGCTCGAGCGGCTCGGGCACGCGCTCTCACGTGAGCACGCGGTGGCACTCGCGGCCGACATCCGAGCCGGGCGCGTGCCCGCCACGTCGAGCGTCGCCGGCGGGCACTCCCACAACGTGGTCGCGGCGGACGCGGACGGCAACCTGCTCGCCTGCACGTGGACCGTCTACGGCCAGACGTGGGGCGAGACCGGGCTGTTCCCGGGCGGCATCTGCCTGGCCAGCTCCGCCTTCGCGCTAGAGCAACGTCGCCCGAAGCACCGCGGCGGCCGGGTGATCGAGCCGCTGTCGGTGTACGTGGCCGTGCGTGACGACGAGCCGGTCCTGGCCGCCTCCGCCATCGGCGTCGGGCTGCAGGCGGCGCACCTCCAGCTCGCGGTCGACGTGCTCGGGCGTGGCGTGCCGGTGGACGAGGCGGTCGCCGCGCCGCGCTTCGGTGCGTTCGTCCGCGACTACCGGACCATGCTGTCCCACGGCGGCGCCGTGCTGGTGGAGGCCGGCTTCGGGGCCGAGCTGCTCGAAGACCTGACCGGCCGTGAGGAGATCGTGGTGGGGGGCGGGGCGGACACGCCCGTTCCCGGTACGGACACCGGGTCGCTCGCTGCGGTCGCGCGCGACCCGTCGACCGCACAGGTCACGGTGGTGACCGATCCGCGCCACGTCGGCGCGGCGTCGGCTGGATGAGAGGGAGCAGCGTGGAACGATCGGGAGCTGGTCGGGACCTGAGCGGGTACGTGGCGGTCGTGACGGGCGGCAACGGTGGCATCGGTCTGGGCCTGGCCCACGGCCTGGTGGCCGCCGGGGCCGGCGTGGCGATCTGGGGCCGCAACGAGGAGAAGAACGCCAAAGCGCTGGCGGAGCTGCGTGCCTCGGGTGGCGACGCCGAGGCGTACGTGTGCGATGTCGAGGATCAGGCTGCGGTGAACGACACGTTCGCGGCGAGCTTCGACCGGTTCGGCCGGGTGGATGCGATGTTCGCCAACGCCGGGATCAACCGCCTCGCACCGTTCGTCGAGATGGAGCTCGAGCAGTTCCGCGCCGTGCTGCGCAACCACCTGGAATCGACCTTCCTCTGTTTCCAGGTCGCGGCCCGGCACTTCCTGGAGCGCGGCGAGGGCGGGTGTCTCGTCGGTGTGTCATCGATCGCGGCGAGCCTGGGGCAGGCGAGGGGAGCGCCGTACTCGGCGGCCAAGGCTGGCATCGAATCGCTGGTCCGGTCGGTCGCGGTCGAACTCGGACCGTCGGGCATCCGGTGCAACACGATCGTGCCCGGGTTCATTCTGACTCCGATCTGGGGCGAGGAGGCCGAGGAGACCCACGCGGAGCTGATCGAGGCGACGTCGCGTCGCACGCCGGCGCGTCGCTGGGGCACACCCGAGGACTTCGGGGCCGTGGCCGCCTTCCTGGCCGACCCGAGGCTGACGTTCCACACCGGAGACACGATCGTGGTCGACGGCGGCTTCATCATCACGTGACCGGGAGCGGGATCATGCAGACGACGAAGGTCGACCTGGGCAGCCCCGAGTGGATCGCGCTGGCGGGGGAGTATCTCATCGAGCAGGTCGGCACGCTTGCGCCGGATCTCGACGCCGACTTCTCGCTGTGCGAGGTGTTCACCAGCCCCCCCGCGCACCTCGATGACGGCAGCGGCGAGGTCGCGTGGTGGCTGGCGATCCAGGGATGCAACGCCTCGTTCGGCGCCGGGCGGCGCGACGACATCGACCGCGTCGCCGAGGTCGACTACGAGCAGACCCTCCCGTACGCGCGGCTGGTGTACGACCTCGATGATCCCGAGATCGCCCAGATGTTGCGCGACCGCGCCGAGGCCAACCGCGCCGCCGCCGCTGCCGAGGGACGTGAGCCCCTGGAGCTGCCGGAAGAGCTGGGCACGCTGCTGCGTGGACTGCACAACTACCTTGCGCCGCGGACGCGCTGACCCGGTGTCCGGGGACCTTCGACGAGAGCTGCACCCGTGACGCGAGACCTGCCCGCCCAGCCCGTCGATGTCCGTGGAAGGTCGCGCTGATGGCTGTTCGCACCGAGGGGGCGGATGCCCGGATGCGTCGCTACTCGCCGCTGCTGGGCGGCCTGGTCGCGCTCGCCCTCGCGCTGTTCGTCCTCCCGTCCGCGCTGAACGTCCCGATGACGAGCCCCTCCCAGACGCTGGAGTTCGCGCCGATCCCCCCGGAGGACGACCAGCCGCCACCTCAGGACGGCGCGAACGTCGAGTCGCTGTCGCTGGGCTCGTCCTCGGGTCCGGCCGGAGACGGTGCGGGAGGAGGCACGGCGGGTCTGCCTCCGCCCTCGCTCCCGGACGTGCCGCTCGGCACGGGCGACCGGCCGACCACCAAGCGCTGCGTGGGCAACCCGCCCCGGCAGACCGAGGACCCGCTGTCGCCGCCGTGCGTGGCGTACTTCGACGGCGACAACGGCGGCTCGACCTACCGCGGTGTCACGGGCGACGAGGTCCGGATCATCGTCTACCTCGATGCGACCTACACGGTGGGGCCCGAGAGCGACACGGCCGAGGACAACGAGGAGCTGCGAGGCCGCTGCTTCGACATGGGCATCGAGCCGGAGGGCCAGGAGACCATCACCCGGCGCTACATGCGTGCGTTCCAGCGCTACTTCAACGACCGCTACCAGACCTACGACCGGTTCGTGCGGTTCTTCGTGTGTCACGCGGACTCGACCGCCAACGAGACGCCTTCCACGACGCCCGAGAAGCGCCGGGCCGACGCCGCCATGCACCTGGCGAACGTCGACCCCTTCGCCGTGGTCATGTCCCAGATCCGGCACGGCATGGCCGACGTGTACACCGAGGCGATGGCACGCGAAGGGGTCCTGGTCTTCGGGTCTCCGAGCGGCTCGCAGCCGGCCGAGTTCTACCGGCGCTTCCCGGGCCTGGTGTGGAGCTACCTGCCGTCGATCGAGGAGCTCGCACGCCTGTACGGCAGCTACGTGTGCACCAGGGTCGTCGGCCACGAGGTCGTCGACAGCGGCAACGCCGAGGTGAACGGCCAGCCGCGCCGGCTGGGCTGGCTGTCCACGACCGATCCGGCCCACCCCGAGCTCGTGCTGTTCGCCGAGGAGGCTCGGCGGCGGATCGACGCGTGTGGTGCCGACATCGTCGAGGAGGGCACGTTCCCGAAGGCGGGCTCGGTCACGCAGCGGCAGAGCTCGGATCCGGTCGCGAGCTACGCGACCCGCAACATCGCCGCGTTCCAGGCCGAGCGGGTGACCACCATCCTGTGGGCTGGCGGATACGAGACCGACCACGGCAAGGCGGCCGACGCGGTGGGCTATTACCCGGAGCTGATCATCGCGGGTGACGGGCTGCTGGACGGCAACACAGGTGGGCTGTACCAGAACCAGAACTGGTACGCCCAGGCATGGACGGCCACGCCCGCGGTCCGGGTGGTGCCGGGCGGCGCCGACCCGTGTCGCCGGGCGATCCAGGAGGCCGAGCCCAACGCGGGTGAGCGCGACATGGACCGCATCTGCAGCTTCTCGTACTACCGCGACCTGCGCCAACTGTTCACGGGGATCCAGGTGGCTGGTCCGCGCCTGAACCTCCAGACCGTCGACCAGGGGTTCCACGCCATCCCGGGTGTCCCGAGCGATGATCCGACGGTCGCTGCGTGCTTCTACAACCCGGGGGACTACACCTGCGTGAAGGACGGGACGCAGGAGCACTGGGACGTGCCCGCCAACACCGGACCGAGCCACACGGGTGGCTGCTGGCGGATGGTCGAGGCAGGGCGCCGGTACGTCGCGGACGGCTGGCCCGCGGGCAACATCAACGAGGCAGCGACGCCGTCGGACGTCTGCAACGAATACTCGGCGACCCCCGTCTTCTGACCCGAGGAGGTCCCCTTGAGGTCGCGGGACAACAACGGCCCGGCCGGCGGGCGACCGTGGACGGCGCGCTACCCGCCGTTGGTGGCGTTCGTGGCCGCGTGCCTGCTGGCGGTCATCGTGCTCCCGTCGGCCCTGAACGTGCCGCAGAGCAACCCGACCCAGACGCTGGAGTTCGCACCCGTCCCGCCCGACGACGACGCGCCGCCGCCTCCGACGGGCAACACCTCGTCGCTGGGCCTCGGGAGCTCGTCGAGCATCCCGGGAGACGCGCTGGGAGCCGGGGGCGGGATGCCGCCGCTGCCTCCGCCCCTGCCGGACGGCGAGGGTGCCAGGCCGGCGACCAAGCGCTGCGTGGGCGACCCGCCCCGCCAGACGGAGGACCAGATGTCGCCGCCGTGCGTCGCGCACTTCGAGGGCGACAACTTCGGCGCGACCTACCGCGGGGTGGACGCGGAGGAGATCACGATCCTGTTCTACCTCGACCCGCAGGTCTGGTCCAACACCGACCAGGGCAGCGAGAGCGAGACGTCGTACGCGGGGCGCTACTTCGACCTGGGGGTCGCCCCGCAGGAGCGCGAGACCGTCAGCCTGCGCAACCTGCGGCGCTTCCAGCGCTACTTCAACGACCGCTACCAGGTGTACGGCAGGAACGTGCGGTTCTGGGCGTACTTCTCGGTCAACGACGAGGAGTCCGTCCCCCCCGTCAAGACCCCCGAGACGCGCCGGGCCGACGCGCTGGACAACCTCGACAGGGTGGAGCCGTTCGCGGTGTTCACGACCGGTACCAGCGGCTCGTTCGAGCAGCCCTACATCGAGACCATGGCGGACGCGGGCGTGCTGGTGTTCGGATCGCAGGGCGGCGTGCAACCGGCGTCGTTCTTCCAGCGCTTCGCCGGGCTCGTCTGGAGCTACCTGCCGACCGTCGAGAAGCAGGCGGAGCTGTACGCGACGTACGTGTGCGAGCAGGTGCTGGGCCGGCCCGTCGTCGACAGCGGCAACCCCGGCGACAACGGGGGGCCCCGGACGCTGGGGTTCCTGTCGCCGACGGACGAGCGCAAGCCGCACCTCGTCCTCTACGCCCGTGAGATCAAGCGCCGCCTGGAGGCCTGCGGGGCGCAGTTCGCCGCCACCGCCACGTTCCCACAGGCGGGCGCCGCGACACAGGCACGGAGCACCCAGGATCCCGCCGCCCTCTACGCCAGCCGCAACGTCGCCACGTTCCAGCAGGCCGAGGTCACCACCGTCATCTGGGCCGGGGGCTTCGAGACCGACCACTCGCGGGCGGCCGCCCGAGCGGACTACCTCCCCGAGTGGATCCTGGCAGGCGACGGACAGCTCGAGGCCGGCACGGCCGCCCCGCTCCAGGACCAGGAGGCGTTCGATCACGCGTGGGTCGCGACCACCGTGGTGCGGGTCGTGGAGGGCG
>DASWKO010000045.1:0-7242 GCA_036396595.1 Nitriliruptorales bacterium
ACCGACCTGGGCTGGCGGGGAGCTGTCGAACAGCTCGTGTCCGCCGGCGGTGCCGGCCGACTCGTAGCCGGTCTGGATCCGTTCGCCACGGGCGGCCACGACCTGGGCGAACAGGCGCGTCCGGGTCCGGTGGTCGTCGGCCAGCCGCCCCTCGGAGTTGGCGATCACGACCTGCTGCTGGGTGTCGCCGTACGAGATCACGACCTGGGAGACCCCGCCGCCGACGGCCCGGGCGGCCTCGTCGGCATCGGTGGCCAGCGCCACCAACGACCCGAGATCGACCTCGAACGGATCCCTCTTGACGCGGTGCTCGATGCGGCGTTCGGGTCGGGTGAAGTCGGCGATGCTGCGCTTGGCATCACCCTTCGCGCTCGCGGCCGCGACCTTGGCGGCTTCGAGCAACGCCGCGCGGGTCAGGTGGTTGGTGTGGGCGTACCCGCTCCGGTCGCCGCTGACGACCCGGATGCCGGCGCCAACGTCGCGCCCGGCGCTGAGTTCCTCGACCCGCTGGTCCTCCAGCGACAGCGACCTCGTGCGCCGGTCCTCGGCGTACACCTCCGCGAAGTCGCCGCCACCCGCCAGCGCCGTCCGCAGCACGTCGCGCAGCAAGACCTCGTCGAGGCGGTCTCGCAACGTCGTCAACCTACGGGCTCCTCGCAGAGGGACCGGGAGTGTAGTGACGAGGCGTGGGTCAGCCCCCCAGGACGTCGTGGAGGAACGCGGCCACCTTCGGATAGGCGTGGAGCCGGTTCTTCAGCTTGCTCAGGCCGTGCCCCTCGTCGCCGTACACCAGCAGGTCGCAGCGCACGCCCTTGCCAGTCAGGATGTCGTGGGTCTGCTCCGCCTCACCCAGCGGCACGCGCGGGTCGTTGGCCCCATGGATGATGAGCAGCGGGGAGCGCATGCGGTCCACGTGCGTGATCGGCGAGGCCTCCTCGAGGAAGTCGCGGTCGTCGGCCAGCGAGCCGTACTCGCGCTCGCGGAAGGCGCGCCGGTAGTCGGAGGTGTTCTCGAGGAACGTCACCAGCGACGAGATCCCGACGATGTCGACGCCGGCGGCCCACCGGTCGGGCTGGAACGCCAGCCCGGCCAGCACCATGTAGCCGCCGTAACTGCCGCCGTAGAGGGCCGCGCGGTCGGGATCGAGGTCGTCGGTCGTGGCGATCCAGTCGTGCAGGCCTTCCAGGTCGCGCACGGAGTCCAGCCGCTTGCGGACGTCGTCGAGGTGCTCGTAGCGCTTCCCGTAGCCGGTGGATCCGCGCACGTTGGGTGCGACGACCGCGAACCCGTGGGCGACCAGGTACTGCGTCAAGGGCGCGAACGCCGGGCGGTACTGCCCCTCGGGTCCGCCGTGGATCACGACGACCACCGGCAGCTTGGTGCCGGCGGTCGGTGGATCCTTCGGACGGAACACGAACAGCGGGATCGACTCGCCGTCGAAGCTGTCGTAGCGGTGCAGCTCGGGCTCGACGAACACCTCGGTGTCGACGTCGTTGGGGCTGTGGGTGAGGCGCTCGAGTTCGCCCGTCTGCGTGTCGTACAGGAAGGCATCACCGGGCACGAGCGCCGAGCTGAACGAGAAGGTGAGGTGGCGGCCGTCCCTGCTGAACCCGTAGCCGCCAGAGGTCCCGTTGCCCGGCAGCGGCACCTCGGTGCGCAGCTCGAGCGTCTCGGGGTCGTGCAGGTACGCGCGCGAGAAGCCGTCCTCGTTGGCCGTGACCAGCAGGTGGTTGCCGTGCCAGTCGACCGCGCAGTCGCAGTCCCAGCCCTTGTCCAGGACATACTCCCACGTGACGTGGCCGTCGACGATGCGGCCGCGCGCGATGGCCGCGAACTCCCGTCCGACGTCGGTGGCGAAGTAGAAGGTCTGACCGTCGGGCAGCCACGAGGGCGACCCGACCGCAGCCGGGTCGCCGTGCGGTGCGAGTTCGATCGCCCGGTGCTCCTCCAGGTCGAGCAGCAGGACGCGGTTGTCACCGGGCTTGGTCGTCAGCTCGTGACTGGCCAGCCAGCGCCCGTCAGGCGAGAACCCCGCCGCGCTGGCCCACCCGCCCGGCTGGTGGACCGCGCGGTCCTCCCCCGATGCCAGGTCGAGCACGTGCAGGTCGAAGTCGGTCCCGTTGCGGGCGTTGGTGGCGTACGCCAGGTAGCGCCCGTCGCGCGTCACGCCTCCCGACCGGTGGATGTGGTCGTGGTCCTCGACCAGGGTCTCGAGCTGGGCGGCGGACGTCACCGGCGCGTCGACCTCGTCGTCCATCCGGTAGAGCTGGTGGCGCTCGTTGCCTCCGGCGTCCATCGCCAGCAACAGCCGGTCCTCGGTCGGCAGGTACGCGCCACCCACCGGCTCGTCGAACGCGGTGAGCTGGGCCAGCTCGCCGTCGCCGTCGCGGTCCAGCCGGTAGAGCTGCGACGTCCCCGGCAGGTTCGTCGAGACCAGCACCTTGGTCCCGTCCGGCGAGAACCCCGAGGCCCCCGCCGTCCGGATCTCGAGGTACGCCCGGATGTCAGCCGTCATCCCGTGCGCCTTTCGAGCGGCTTGTACTTGATCTTGTGGGGCTGCCAGTCGTCGCCGACCCGGCGGCGGTGGTCCTGCTCGTACTCGGAGTACGAGCCCGGGAAGAAGGTCACCTCGGAGTTGCTCTCGAAGGCCAGCGTGTGGGTGCTGATGCGGTCGAGGAACCAGCGATCGTGGCTGATCACGATCGCACAGCCGGCGAAGTCGAGGATCGCCTCCTCGAGGCCGCGCAGCGTGTCCACGTCCAGGTCGTTGGTCGGCTCGTCGAGCAGCAGCAGGTTGGCCCGGTTCTGGAGCAGCTTGGCGAGGTGGATGCGGTTGCGCTCGCCCCCGGAGCAGCTTCCCACGGGCTTTTGCTGGTCGCCGCCCTTGAAGCCGAACGAGGCGACGTAGGCACGCGAGGCCATCTCGCGGTCACCGAGCTGGACCCAGTCCCCGCCACCCGTGATGTCCTCGAACACGCTCTTGTCCGGGGCGAGGTCGGCGCGACTCTGGTCGACGTAGCTGTACTCGACGGTGTCGCCGACGCGCAGCTCGCCCTCGTCGGGATCCTCCTCTCCCACGATCATCCGGAACAAGGTGGTCTTGCCGGCGCCGTTGGGGCCGATGACGCCGACGATGGCGCCCGGCGGGACATCGAAATCGAGGTCCTCGAACAGCAGTCCCCGGCCCTCGTAGCCCTTGCGGAGACCCTTGGCCTGCACCACGATGTCGCCGAGCCGGGGCCCGTCGGGGATGGTGATGACGGGCTTGGTGATCTGCTTCGGCTTGTCCTGCGCGAGCAGTGACTCGTAGGACTTGATCCGGGTCTTGGCGATCGACGCCCGGCCCTTGATGCCCTGCTGCACCCACTCCAGCTCCTTGGCGAGCTGCTTCTGGCGCGCCGACTCCTCCTTCTCCTCCTGCTCGAGCTGCTTGCGCTTCTTGTCCAGCCAGCCCGAGTAGTTGCCCTCGAAGGGGTAGCCCTTGCCCCGGTCGAGCTCGAGGATCCAGCCGGCCAGCTCGTCGAGGAAGTAGCGATCGTGGGTCACGGCGATGACCGTGCCGGCGTACTCCTGCAGGTGGCGCTGGAGCCAGGCGACGGTCTCGGCGTCGAGGTGGTTGGTGGGCTCGTCGAGCAGGAGCAGGTCGGGCCTGCTCAGCAGGAGCTGGCACAGCGCGACCCGGCGGCGCTCACCGCCGGACAGGGTCGCCACGACCGCGTCGGGGTCCGGGACGCGCAGGGCGTCCATCGCGATGTCGACGGTGCGGTCGACCTCCCAGCCGTCGGCGGCGTCGATGGCGTCCTGGGCCTGCGCCATCCGGTCGAGGATCTTGCTCATCTCGTCGTCGGCCATCGGCTCGGCGAGCCTGGCCGACAGGTCGTTGTAGGTGTCCAGCAGCGCGACGACCTCGCCGACCCCCTGCATGACGTTGTCGCGGACCGTCGCGTCCTCGTCGAGCTGCGGTTCCTGGGGCAGGTGCCCGACGGTCACCCCTTGCCCCGGGAACGCCTCGCCCTCGAACTCGGTGTCGACGCCGGCCATGATCCTCAGCAACGTGGACTTGCCGGCGCCGTTGGGACCGATCACGCCGATCTTGGCGCCCGGGAAGAAGCTCAACCAGATGTCGGTCAGGACCTCCTTGCCGCCGGGCACACGCTTGGTGAGCCCCTTCATCACGTACTGGTACTCGGCCACGGCTGATCCTCGGCGGGCGGGTGGGGAACGGGAGGTCGGTCGGCGACGAGGCTACCGACGCGGCGCGAGGCGAGGACGGGGCCGTCCACCGCGGCTGGTGGTCGCAGCAGCGAACGCTTCCGCGGAAGCGCCCCGCTGCCGGAAACCACCTCATGCGGTGGCGATGCGCCCCGCCGCCCCCGGCAGCCCCGAGTCCCGCAGACCTCACCAGATCGAGTGTGCTCGTTGCCGTCATATGTGGTGGTAACTGGCACACTCGATCAGTGGCGCCACGACCGGCATCTACCTTCGGCGGTGGACCACGGCGCCGAGGAGCGCCCCGAACGCGAGGTGGTCGGCCACCTGCGGACCCGTCGGTAGCGCAGCGATCGCCGGGAACTTCCGCTGCGCGATCGCGAGGTCCAATCCGGCAACCGCCGCTCCCGCGGCCAAACCTGCAGCAACCGGGTGTCGGGCCCGCCGCAGGAGCGGCACGAGAACCATGGCCCACCCGACGCTGATCGCCGCGTGCACGGCCGCCCCGACGAGCGGGCCACCGCCCCGCTCACGCCGCCCCGGCAGCAAGCTCCCCGCCGCGCGCGTGGCCGCAAGCGGATCACGCCCCGTGACCAAGGCGTGCAGCGTGGACGGCGCCCCGCCGAGCACACCTGCGACGACCGCCGCACCGAGGACACCTCGCCGACCGCCGCCGCTCACGTGAACGTCAGCCTGGCTTCCTCGAGGAGGAACCACGACGTGACAGCTAGCCCGAGGTAGAAGACCATGATCGGGACCGCCGCAGCGGCACGGACCGCCATCGACGACGCCCGCAGCCGCGCGTAGGCCGCGTAGACGACGACCACCAGCGCCAGCTCGGCCGGGACGATGTACAGCGCGACGTGGTTGACGGTCCGCACGCCGACGGCCTCCCACATCGGCACGCGGTGGGCGAACGCCTCGGCACCGATGAACAGCACGGCGCCCAGCATGACGGCGGCGACGTAGGCCGGGCCGCGCCCCTGCCGCTGCTCGACGTTGCGCCCGACCATCGTCGTGAGGAACAGCGGGATGGTCCACAGCCCGGCCATGTAGGCGGTGACGGTCCCGACATCCACCAGCCCGTCGGGCGGGAACCTCAGGGTGCCGAGCTCGCTGGACAGGAACCAGTCGGGCACCACCATCAGCACCGACAGCGGCAGGACCAGGGTGTACACGCGCAGCCACTCGCTGTGCCCGCGCGACACCGCCATCACCGGGACGGCGAGGTTGTAGAGCAACACCAGGCCCCCGATGCGCACGCCGACCGCCAGCCCGAGCGGCACCAGCAGCACCAGGGCCGCGATCGCCGCGAACCACACGTGCAGCGCGAGCAGGTCTCGGTCGGCGCGATTCAGAACGGCCATCCTGGTCGAGGGCTGACGCGCATCCTGCCCGGCCCGCCCCGCCGCCCCAACCCATCTCCGCGTCGAGTGTGCTCGTTACCACCACATATCGCGGCAACGGGCACACTCGATGGAGGAGGCGCGGGGTGTAGTTCGTGCGGGGCGGGGCCGCTCGGCACACTGCGCGACCTATGCCTCCAGTCCTCGCCGGTGCGGTCGTCTTCCTGGCATCCGCAGCCGTCCTCGTCCTCGAGATCCTTGCTGGGCGCCTGCTGGCGCCCTACATCGGCGTGACATTGGAGACCTTCACGGGGATCATCGGGACCATCCTGGCCGGCATCGCGCTCGGCGCGTGGCTGGGCGGACGCGCGGCGGACCGGATCGACCCCCACCTGCTCATCGGTCCGTTCGTGGTCGCCGGAGGCGTCCTGACCCTGCTGTCACCTCCCATCATCGACGTCTTCGCCGCGGGCCTGGGCGGCGCGGATCCGGTCTCGATCGTGTTCATCACCGCGTTGGGCTTCTTCGCCCCCGCCGCGGTGCTGTCGGCCGTCAGCCCCACCGTCGTGAAGCTCCAGCTCGACTCGCTGGACCGCACCGGCAGCCTGGTGGGGCGGCTCTCCGCGCTCGGCACCGCGGGCGCGATCGTGGGCACCTTCGTCACCGGCTTCCTGCTGGTCTCGGCGGCGCCCACCCGCCCGCTGGTGCGCGGAGTCGGCATCTTCCTGATCGTCGGCGGGGTCGCGCTGTGGGCCTACCTGCACCCGCGGCGGCTGCGCGCCGTGCCGCCCCCTGTCGCGCTGCTGGCGATCCTGGCGCTGTTCTTCAACACCGCGTTCGGCGGGCCCTGCGAGCACGAGTCCGCCTACTTCTGCGCGCGCGTCGTGGTCGACGAGGACAACCCCGGCGGTCGGACCCTGTGGCTCGACACGTTGCGCCACAGCTACGTCGACCTGGACGATCCCAGCTACCTGCAGTTCAGCTACGCCCAGATCATGGGCGACGTGCTGGCCACCCTCGCACCTGCCGGCCGGCCCATCGACGTGCTCAACATCGGCGGCGGCGGGTTCAGCCTGCCGAGTTACGTCGCGGCGACCCGGCCCGGCAGCACCAGCCTGGTGCTCGAGCTGGACCCCGAGCTCGTGCGCATCGCGCAGGACGAGCTCGGGCTCGTGATCTCGGAGGATCTCGGGGTCCGGACCGGCGATGCCCGCCTGACCCTGCGCGATGTCGAGGAGGGCGCCTACGACATCGCGATCGGAGACGCATTCGGCGGGGTCGCCGTGCCGTGGCACCTCACCACGCTCGAGTTCATCCGGGCCATCCAGGACAGGCTGCGCCCCGGCGGCGTGTACGCCATCAACCTCATCGACTACCCGCCGCTCGGGTTCGCCCGGGCCGAGGTCCGCACGCTCATGGAGGTGTTCGACCACGTCGCCGTTCTGGCTCCCCCGAACCGGCTCGAGGGCCTGGACGGCGGCAACTTCGTGCTGGTCGCCTCCGACGCCCCCATCGACGTCGAGGCGATCCTGGCGCGCAACCGGTCCCGTGGCGACGACGAGGCCGCCCGCTGGACACCGGAGCAGCTCACCCGTTTCGTGGGCGAGGCGATGGTCCTCACCGACGACCACGCCCCGGTCGACCAGCTCATCACCCCGCTGCCACCGCGGCGCTGACCCCGATCGAC
>DASWKO010000046.1:0-2207 GCA_036396595.1 Nitriliruptorales bacterium
GGTCCACCACCCGGTGGACGGCCAGCTTCCGCTGGTCCTCGTGCTGGCCGGAGCGACCGGTGGGTTCGGCAGCCGCATCCTCGCGGATTCCCGGCGCGACGCCGACCTCGCGCTCGGCCAGCTCGACGCATTGCGCCGCACCAACCGCCTCCTGGCCGACGTCCACAGCGCGCTGGGAACCCTGCCCGCCGCACCCGACGCCCGGACGGTGGCGGCGGTCACCCTCGGCCACCTGCGGCACGAGATCCCCTTCCACGCTGCGGCCGTCCTGCTGCGGGAGCCGCACCGGGGGCAGCTCGTGGTCGTCCACGCCGTGGGTGCGCGGTTGACCGAGGACGGCACCGCCCTCGTCGGAGCAACCGCGGAGTTCGTCGCTGCCACCGCGGCAGGTTCCACGTGGGTCGGAGCGGACGGCACGCTCACGGGGGAGGCGGCCACCCTGACGGCGGTGCCGTTGCACGTGCACGGCCACGACATCGGGCACCTGGTGCTCCAGCACGACGCTGCGCCGGTGGACATCGATGCGCTGTCGGCCGCCGCCGACGCGCTCGCGCTCGCGCTCGACAACGCCCGGTGGCTCGACCGCCTCACGATCCTGTCCGGGGAGTTCGAGCGCACCCGCCTGGCGCGCGACCTGCACGACCGCCTCTGCCAGTCGCTGGCCGCCGTCTCGATCGCGTTGCAGCGGGCCGCAGCCAAAGGGGATCAGCCCGAGCTGTCGGCCCTGGGCGACCAGGTCCGTGACGATCTGGCCGACCTCCGCGAGACCCTGTTCGAGCTCCGTGCCGGCCCCCCGGCCGCCGGCGAGCTGGACGGCAGCGTGCGCGGCTACGTCGCCCGCGTCGCCGCCCGCGCGGGCATCGTTGCCGATGTGGACGTGGCCTGTCCCGGCGGCCGGCTCCCGCTCGCCGTCGAGCAGCAGTTCTTCCGCATCCTGCAGGAGCTGCTCCGCAACGTCGTGTGCCACGCGGCCGCCAGCCACGTGAGCGTCACCTGGCGGGTGGACGAGGACCGCGCCGTGCTCGAGGTCGAGGACGACGGCGAGGGCTTCGACCCCGCTGGGGTGGACGGTGACGGGCTGCGGACGTTGCGCGACCGCGCCGACGCGCTGGGCGCCCGCTGCGAGGTCGACAGCCAGCCCGGAGTCGGCACGGTCGTCACCGTGACCATCGACCGCCGTCCCGCCACCGAAGGAGGACCGTCGTGACCACGATCCTGATCGCCGACGACCACGCCACCCTGCGGGACGGCCTGCGCGCCGCGCTCACCGACGCCGGGTTCGACGTCGTGGGGGAGGCAGCCGATGGCGCGGAGGCGATCGAGGTCGCCGACCGGTTACGGCCGGACCTGGTGCTGATGGACGTCACCATGCCCGTCCTCGACGGGATCGAGGCCACGCGCCGGCTGCTTCGCCGTGTCCCTGCGGCCAGGGTCGTGATGCTGACGATGCACGCCGACCCCGAGCTGGTCGGTCAGGCCCGCTCGGCCGGGGCGGTGGGCTACCTGTGCAAGGATGCGTCGCTGCCCTCGGTCGTCGAGGCGGTGAGCCGGGCTGCGGCGGGCAAGTCGGTGCTGGCCGACCACCTGTTGCGCCGCGAACCCGAGCACACCCTCGTCGACGTCAGCGACCGCGCTGTCGCACCGGGGTCCGCCGGTCCCGTTCCGGACAGCCCGCTGAGCCCGCGCGAGGAAGAGATCCTCCAGCTCCTCGCGGACGGGCGCACCCCCAGCGAGGTGGCGAAGGAGCTGTTCATCAGCCGGAACACGGTGCGCAACCACCTGGCCTCGATCTACGAGAAGCTCGACGTCGGTGATCGCACCCACGCGGTCGTGCGGGCGCTGCGGCTCGGGTTCATCCACCTGCAGCCCCTGACCGCCGTCTCCGCCTGACGCGATCGACCCGGAGCCGGCCGACCGCGCGTCGGCCGGCTCGTCGCGTGTCCGCCGTCCGGTCAAACGACCGGTCCGGTCGGGGCCCACCGCGCCTGGTCAGAAGGGACGAGCCGAGGTTCGGTACAGACGCACTATCTGACTAGCCCGTTCTCCGGTCGAAGCTGTTGGTGGGACCCAGGAAGCCCACCAACCGATCCGACCGGAGGAACCCAGATGTTCGCCATCGCCGCGCTCTTCACCCTGCTGCACAGCTCGATCTCGACCCTGGCCGACCGCGTCTCCCACGACGACGAGGGCGCCGCCATGGTGGAGTA
>DASWKO010000047.1:0-8597 GCA_036396595.1 Nitriliruptorales bacterium
CAGAAACCACCGGATGCGGTGGTTTCTGGGGCGCGGGCGCGGGTCGGGCTGCGGCGGGCGGCGGGCTGCGACCTCTATCAGGCGTTCTCGAGGGGGTCGGGGAGGCGTTGGTGCTCGGTGATGACCGTCAGCGCCCGGGTCGCCCGCGTGAGTGCGACGTACAGCGCGCCCAGCCCTGCCTCCTCCGCGATCCCGTGGGGGTCGGCCACGACCACGGCGTCGAACTCGAGCCCCTTGACGGTCCACGGGTCGAACACGCGCACGTCGTGCGGTGCCAGCTCGGGCCCCAACGAGGCGATCCACGAGGACGGCGCGACGACGGCGACGGTCCCCGCGTGGGCGGCGCGCAGCGCGGTGGCCGCGTCGGTGGTCGCGCTCACCAGGTCGGCGACGCCGCGCTGCAGATCGGGCGCGACGTCCTCGTGACGCGCGGAGCGGGGAGGCTCCTCATCGGCCGCGATGTGGGGCAGCAGGCGCGCTGCGAAGGTCATGAACGCCTCTGGCGTGCGGTAGTTGACCGTCAGCCGCGCGACTTCGAGGTGGCTGCGGTCCAGCACCTCGCGGATGCGCTCCCAACTGTCGGGACCGGCCATCGTGGAGCGCTGGGCGAGGTCGCCGACGACCGTCCACGACGCCTCCGCCCCCCGGCGGCCCACCATCCGCCACTGCATCGCGGACAGATCCTGGGCCTCGTCGACGACGACGTGCGCGAACTCGGTGTAGTCGGGGTCGGTGATGAACTCGGTCGGGTCCACTGTGAGCTCACGGTCCGCGTGGGTGGTCACCTCCTCGGCCAGGGGCTGATCGGCGGCCGCTCGTCGAGGTGCCAGTCGACCGCCGGCCAGCCGGGTGCGCAGCTCGTCGACGAGCGCCACGTCCTCGACCGTGGGGATCCGTTCGGTGTGGTCGTCCTCGAGCCATGCCCCGTGCAGGAGATCGGCCGCGGACCGCGGGAGTACGTCGCGTGCCAGCTCGCGGACGTCGACGATCCCGGCGCGCAGCCGCTCGAAGGCGCTGCGCCACCCGCTGCTGTCAGGCAGGTCCTGGGCGTAGCGGTGTACGACGACGGTCATGCGGGGATCGCCCTTGACGGCCGCAACGTCGCGCCGGTCGTGGCGGTCGGTCTCGAGCCCCGGGACGAACGCGCCCAGCGGGCGCAGGACAGCGGTCGTCTCGCCCAGCGACGGCAGGACCGCGGCGATGTAGTCCGCGAAGGCACGGGTCGGGCCGATCACCAGCACGCCTCGGTGCTCGAACCGTTCGCGGTGCTTGTACAGCAGGTACGCGACGCGGTGCAGCGCGACGGCCGTCTTGCCGGTCCCGGGACCACCCGCGACGACGGTGATGCCGTGCGCCGGCATGCGGATGACGGCGTCCTGCTCGCGCTGCAGGGTCGCGACGATGTCGTGCATGACCTCGGAGCGCTGCCGCCTCAGGGCCGCCATCAGCGCCGCGTCGCCCACCAGATCGCCCGCCGGCTCCGCGTCCAGGTCGAGCAACTGGTCCTCGACGTCGAGCACCTCGGGGCCGCGGCAGCGGATCGCGCGCCGGCGCCGCACGCCCATCGGTTCCACCGGCGTGGCCTGGTAGAAGGCGCCGGCGACGTCCGAACGCCAGTCGATCACCAACGGGTCGTAGTCGCTCGAGAGCACCGAGATGCGGCCGATGTGGTGGCGCTCGGCGTCCTCGAGGTCCAGGCGGCCGAAGACCAGCGGTTCCTCGTCGCCGAGCGTCAGCGACTGGAGCCGGCGCGCCGCCTGGAACGCTGCAGCGTCACGGTTGACCAGGTCGGCATGGGTCACGGTGGGCGCCGCCATCGCCTCGCGGATCCGCCGCTGTGCACGCTGGCGCAGCTCCTGCAGGCGGGCGTAGGCACGATCGACGTGCTGCTGCTCCTCGTGGATCGCGGCGCGGCGTGGGTCGTCGGCGGGCGCTGGCCCTCGGTCGGGCACCGGTCCTCCCGGGCGTCGGAACCGAACAGCGTAGGTCGGCGAGGTCGACGTGGGGACCCCGACCTGGCGGTGGCTCAGTCGACGCATCCGCGAACGACGCTGTGGACCTGACGTGACAGCAAGTCGGGACCCCGACCGGGCGGTGGCTCAGTCGACGCATCCGCCAACGACGCTGTGTGCCTGACGTGACAGCAAGTCGGGACCCCGACCGGGCGGTGGCTCAGGCCACGCGGCTCAGTCGACGCGGCTGGGCTCGGACGAGCGGTCGGCCTGAGCCACGATCGTCCGACGTGCGGCCTCTGTACGCACCTGGACGCGGCGGAACCGGCCGGGGCGCCGGGCGGCCGACCGGGCCTGCGCCTCCGGGGCGGCCGCGACCTGGTCGAGGAAGCGTGTCACGGCGCGCTCGTACCGATGCGTGTGCGTGTTCCACCCCGTGACGTGGCCGGAGCCGTCCAGCCGCACGTAGGTGACCAGATCGGGACGCACGGATGCGAAGGTGTCGGAGCTGGCGATGGGCACGACCGCGTCGGCGTCGCCGTGGATCAGCAGGATCGGGTGCGTGAAGTCCTTGGCGCCGTCCAGGTGGTCCAGCGCCACCCAGTCGAGCTTGGCGCGCCAGCGCGCGATCGACATCACGACCGGGATCAGCCGCATCGGGATCCTGCGAACGGTGGCGACGTGCTCGAGGATGGGGCTCCAGGACAGGGCGGGGGAGTCGAGGATGACGCCTGCGACCCGGTCACCCAGCTCGGATCGCCGGAGGAACATCGCCGCCAGCGCGCCGCCCATGGAGCAGCCCGCCAGGACGATCCGCTCGGCCCCCTCCCGGAGCGCCAGACGCACCGCGGTCTCGACATCCTCCCACTCGGTCCCGCCGAGGGTGGTCAGGGCGGCCGGGGCACGGACCCAGCGGTCGGTGCGGTACGAGATCGCCAGGCACGTGACGCCGGCCTCCAGCCCGGTGTGGACGAGTCGGAAGCACTCCGACCGCCGGGTGCCGCGCCCGTGGATCGTGATCATCCAGGTCCGGCGGTGGCGCTCGTCCGCGTGCTGGGGGGTGAAGCGCCATGCGGGCAGGTAGCCGCGTGGGGAGTCGATGGCCTCGATGCCGAACGACGCGTCGTGGTCGCCGGCAAGGATCTGGGGATCGTCGGGCCAGGCGTAGCTGGTGAGGGTGGCGGGCACGGGCCACGGGCCTCTGAGCTGGGTCGCGCGGCGGTCCTCGGCGCCCTCGGCCGCGTCGCCGTCGCGGGTGGTGGGCGGCGGCGGCTGGCGCCTCCGTCGACGGTCCACCTGATCGGCCGCGGTGGGCACCCGGCCCTCGAGCAGCCGGTAGGGACGCACGGTCCACTGGCCGTCGTGGTCGGTGACGATCCCGGTGGCGTGGTCGAGCTGCAGGTAGCCCTGGTCCACGCGCAGCCCCCAGCGCCCGGGCAGCTCGGCTTCGAGCCCGGACAGGTGCACGACCGCCGGGTCGTCACCGCTCGCAGGCAGGAACCGGGCCCTCAGCGTGGGTCGGCGGTCACGGACCGCCGGGGCATCGGTCAGGACCCGCGTGCCGATCCACGCGGACACCGCGGCGGCCGAGCCCACGGCTGCCAACGCGCTGCCGAGCACCTTGCCCGCGCGCCTGGCGGTCCGCCAGGCGACGGGAGCAGGGGTTGCCACGGCGCACCTCCGGGAGGGCTGCCTCACAGTGTCGCAGGTGGATCGGCCGCGGACAGGCACGTCGCGCGACCATCGTGATGTCGGCCCCGATGTACCCGGAGGGTGAACACCAACCCGAAAACCGGGTGATAGGCCGCCCTCCGGCGGCCGAGACCGCGTTTTCTTGCGGCGTAACCAATCGGGGTGTTCATCCGTATCGCTAGAGAAGGGGTCGTGCGTGAGCGGCCCTCACCGTCAGCGGCGGTGGCTCCCGATGAGACAAGGAGATCACCGATGACGGCGTCACGGGTGAGGGGAGCGCTTCCGCGGAAGCGTTTCCTTTCCAGGTGGTTCCAGCTTTCAGCAAAATGTGGTCCGGGTGCCCGGCCAGCTTCAGCGGGTGGAGGCCGCGCTAGCGACCGCCGCCTCCTCGCTCGTGATCGGGCGCTGACGGCGCGGTGGTGTGCTCGGTGACGGGGTGCGGACGGGTCGTGACCTGACCTGACCTGACCTGACCTGACCAGTCCCGGGCGAGGCAACGTCGGATCCGTGACGGTTGCGGCCACCGGCGTGCGGACGGGGCACCGGATCGAACGGCCACTGGCTGTCCCCGCAGACCCCTGTCCGCCTGCCCGACGGGACGGTCCTGGACCCTCGCGTGCGGTGCGCGATCGGGTGACGCTCGTTGTGGCGACCTGCATCCACCCCAGAGGGACGGCTCAGGATGAATACCCGAACCGACGCGACGCCTGCTGCGGTCCTGCGGCCAGCCCACGTGTCGCCCATGCTGCCGGTGCGCTCGACCCGCGACCAATGCACCAGCGGCTACGCCTACGAGCTGTGCTGGGACGGAGTGCGGGTGATGGCGCACGTCACCTCACGCGCGACGCGCCTCCAGAGCCGTCGCTACCGCGACATCACCGGCTCCTACCCCGAGTTGGCCGATCTGCACGAGCGTGTGCGTCGTGACGTCATCCTCGACGGCGAGATGATCGTGGCCGGTGATGGGGGTCCCGACGTCCAGCGCCTCCACCGGCGCCGGCAGGAACGTACTGAGGAGGGACTCATGACGGAGGCGCGCCAGCGCGATCCGGTGACGTTCGTGGTCAACGACGTGGTCTGGTTGGACACGACGCCGACCTGGGACCGACCGTACGAGCGACGGCGCGTGCTCCTGGACGGGCTGCTCCTGGACGGGCTGCTGCTGGACCATCCGTCGGTGATGGTCGGCCCGAGCTTCGCGGACATCGGGATGGCACGCGCCCGCGCGCAGGACGAAGGTTGCTCCGGCGTGGTCGCCAAGCGGCTGGGCAGCCCCTACCGGATGGGCCAGCGCAGCACCGACTGGCGGGTGGTCGGGTTCGTCAACCGCGAGGAGTTCGTCGTGGGCGGGTACGTCCCGGGACAGGGCCGGCGGATCGGATCCATCGGGGCGCTGCTCGTTGGGCGCTACCCCGACCGGGACAGCCAGAAGCTGCGCTACATGGGCAGCGTCGGGACCGGCTTCTCCGAGGCCGACCTCGAGGAGTTCGCCGACCTCGTGGAGCGGCTCGGGTCCAGCGTGTCACCTTTCGAGGATGAGGTCCCGCGCGGCGACGTCCGCTTCTGCGACGCCAAGCTCGTGGTCCGCGTCCAGTACCGCGACCGCACCGACTCGGGGCTGCTGCGCTACCCGGTCTACAAGGGGATGATGGGAGACGTCGACCCCGCAACGGTCATCGAGGACTGAGCTTCGAGCCTCACCCACGGGTGGTCAGCAGGCCCGCGGCCGCGGCCCGCAGGTGCCGGTACAGCAGCGTGGCGTCGCCCAGCCGGTGCTTGAGCTGCCGTTCGAGCCCGGCGATCGGGAACAGGTTCTGGGGCGCCCGCGGGTCCTTGTGGGCCGTAGACGCGAACCGTGGCAGCGCGAGCGCGGTCGTGTCCGCCAGCCGGCGCAGTTCGTCGAGCGGCGTGTCGGCCGACGCCTCGCAGCGCACGACCCCCGCCCACGGGTGGCCCTCCTGCCCCGGCAGCCGCAGGTACCAGCTCGCGCGGCGCCAGGTCGTCTGGGTCATGAAGATGGGCGTGCGCTGACCGGCCGCGAGCGCGGGAACCACGTCGCTGACCAGCGGAGGCAGGTACGACACGCGGTGCGTCTTGATGTAGCCGACCGCGTTGGGCAGGCCCTGCCGCCCGCGCAACGGTCCGTCGACGATCAGCAGGTCTGCCTCACCGGCCTCGCGTGAGACCTCGCCCTCGAGGTCGCGCATGCACTCCTGGACCGCCTGGACCAGCGCCTCTCCGTCGTCGCTGGCGGCGGGGCGGAACGCGTAGGTCGCCGCGCGCGTGTGCATCGAGGGCACCTCGACGCTCGCGAACAGGCCGCGCTCGACCTGGCAGCGCTCGATGGTCGCGGTCCCGTTGCAGCGCACGGTGCCGGCGGCCCACGAGGCGCACACGCCGTGCGTCGTGGTGCCGTCAGCGGCGGTGACCCAGACGCGCGCGTCGATCCGCCGCACGCCGTCCACGAACACCACGTCGTTGCGCGCCGTGGCGTCGGGGCCCGGGCTCAGCGGGGCCCACTCGTCGGTGGGAACCTCGAGGTTGAGGTTGACGTCGCCGGCCGTGGGCGTGAGGTCGTCGGCCCCGGCCATGGCGGTGCCGAACTCGGGCGCCCACGGGTCGATGCGGACCTGCACGGGGTTCACGCGGTCACCTTCTCGACCGTGGAGCCTCCGGGTCCCTTGCGCACCTCGTAGCGCACCGGCATGCGCTCGGAGAGGTCGCGCACGTGCGTGATCAGCCCGACCATCCGGCCGCGCGAGCCGAGCTCCTCGATCGCGGCCGCGACCGTGTCGAGCGTGTCGCTGTCGAGCGTGCCGAAGCCCTCGTCGAGGAACAGCGCTTCGAGGCGGGCCGAGCCGTGGGCCGCCAGCGCGGCCACGTCCTCGGCAAGGCTGAGCGCCAGCGCCAGCGAGGCCAGGAACGTCTCGCCCCCCGACAGGGTCCGGGCGGACCGCTGCTCGTCGGCGTTGCGGTGGTCGATCACCAGGAAGTTGTTGTCGTCGCCCAGCGCGAGCGAGTACGCCCCGCTGGACAGCTCGCGCAGCATCTGCGAGGCGCCGGCGACCAGCCGTTGCAGCGCGCGGTTGAGCAGCCACTTCTCGAACTTCCGGGCGTTGAGGTGCTGGCCGAGCGCCGCGCTGAGCCTGGCCCGCTGCTCGGTGGCTGCCAGCCTCCTGCGTACCTCCGCGGCCTGGTCGCGCAGGCTCGTCAGATGCTCCGCACGCGTGGCGGCCTTCGTGCGCGCGGCCACGCATGCGTCGCGCAGGTGCGAGAACGCGTCGGTGCCCTGGGGCGCGGGCGGCACCTCGACACCGCCGTCGCCGGCCCGGTCGCGCAGCTCGCTGATGCGCTTGCCGTACTCCTCGACGGCGGCGCCGATGGCCTGCTCGGCCTGCGCCGCCCGCTCCTGGAGTCCTGGCAGGGTGCGGCGGGCCCAGTCGAGCAGGTCGGTCCAGGCAGCGCCGAGATCCTCGCGGTCGACGGGTGGTGGCTCGAGCCCGGCCACGCGGTCGCGGGCGTGGTCGAGGTCGCGGAAGGCGCTGGTGCGTTGCTCGTCCAGCGCGGTGGCTGCGGCCCTGGCCTGCTGGAGCGCGGTGTACGTGTCGCGAGCGGCCTGCTCCGCCCCGGTGACGGCCGTGTCTGCCTCGGTGAGCTCGGCCAGCAGCGCCTGGAGCTCGGCCTGGTCCTCGGCCTGGCCTTCGGGTAGCTCGGCGCCGGCACGTGCCACCGTCAGCGCTGCTGCCCGCTCCTGGATCGCGCCGGCTGCAGCCTCGGCCCTGGCCCGTGCGGCGGCGGCGGCATCGGCGGCGGCCCTGGCCGCGGTCTCGCGCTGGCGCAGCGTCGTGCGGGCCTCGGCGAGCGCAGCGGTGGCCGCGTCGAGGTCGGCTGGCGCCTCGGTGCGGGGCACCTGCGTGAGCTCGCGGTCGCAGACCGGACAGTCATCGCCGACCTCGAGCCCGACGGCCAGGGCGTGGGCGGCGTGCCGCCGGCGTCGTTCCTCGAGCGCGTGCTCGGCCCGCTCCACCGCTTCCTGGGCCTCGGCGCGCGCACCTTCGGCCGCCGTGGCCGCCTGGTCGGCTGCGGCGACGGCCGGGGCATGCTGGTCGGCGGTCTCCTGGGCGCGGGCGAGCGCAACCCTTGCCTCGAGGACCTGCTGGATCCTCGCGGTCGCCGGCCGGTCGGCCCGCGCAGCGCGGGCCTGCTCCAGCGCCAGTTCCGCGGTGGCGGCCGCGCCCTCGGCCTCGTGAACGGCGGCGGCGGCCCGTTGCAGCCTGGTGGCCAGGGCGGCCAGGCCTTCGGGCGCCTGGATGCCCGCGACGGCGTCGCGTTGGGCGGCCGCCTCGTCGGCGGCCCGGCGGGCAGCACGTCCGCTTTCCACCAACGCCTCGAGCTCCGGCCGGGCAGCGTCGAGATCCGCGACCAGGGCGCCGAGCGTCCCGGCCTCGCGCTCGGCCTGCGTGACGGCCTCGTCGGTCGCCTCGGCGAGCTCGACCTCCAACCGGCTGCGCATGCCTTCGATCGCGCCCTTGGCCTGCGCTTCGTCAGAGCGCGCCGCCGAGGCGACCCGGCGGTAGACGTCGAGGTCGAGGAGCTGGACCAGCAGGTCCTGGCGGTCCTTGGGCCTGGCGTGCAGGAACTCCTGGAAGTCGCCCTGAGGGAGCACGACGGTGCGGGTGAAGTGCTCGAAGCTCAGCCCCAGCAGCGCCTCGACCGCGGTCGTCAGCTCGTCGGCGGTCGCGGCCAGGGTGCGCCCGTCGTGTTCGAGGCGGGCCTCCTTGGTGGTCGCGCCGGCCCTGGTCCTTCGGATCACGCGCACGGCGGTGTACTCGCGACCGTCCACCGAGAAGTCGAGCCGGATGCGCGCTTCGAGCTGCCCCTGGCTGATCACCGGGGCGACCAGCCGCTTGTCGTCGTAGCGCGGGACGCTGCCGTAGAGGCAGAAGACCATGC
>DASWKO010000048.1:0-10868 GCA_036396595.1 Nitriliruptorales bacterium
CCGATCGTGGCGACGGCGCAGGACCCCGTGCCCGATCCAGCTCCCGCGCCCGACCCCGGGCCGTCGGGGGGACTGCCGGCGACCGGCGGCGGCATGGCCGTCATCGGCCTCCTGCTGGCGATCGCAGGGTCGCTGCTGCGGGTGACTCAGCGCGGCGATGAGGTGTCGGTCAGCTCGACGTGCTCCTCGAACCACGCGAACATCCGGGCGAGGTAGTCGAGCGTGGCCGGCCACCCGTTGATGCCGTGCCCCTCCTCGGGGTACTCGACGTACACGGATGCCACGTTGCCTGCCTGCTGGAGCGCTCGGTGCATGAACTCGCCCTGGGTGGCAGGTGCACACCGGTCCCGTCGTCCGACGACGTGGAGCGTCGGCGTCGTGACGCGTCCGGCGTCGTACAGGGGGCTGCGTTCGTGGTACCGGCCACCGACCACGGCCGGGCCGTCGCCGACGAACCGCTCCACGAACTCGGGGATGTTGCAGGAGTGGTGGGCGGACACGTAGTCACACACCGGCGAGAGCGCGACAGCCGCCGAGAACCGTTGCGTCCGGGTCGTCAGGACGTAGGTCAAGTACCCGCCGTAGCTGCATCCGGTCACCCCGACACGTTCGGGGTCGACCAACCCCTCCGCGACAAGGAGGTCCAGGCCGCTGAGGATGTCGCCCACGTCGGCGCCTCCGACATCGCCGACGACGGCCGCCGCGAAGTCCTGCCCCCACCCTGCGCTGCCGCGCGGGTTCGGCCGGAAGACGGCGAAGCCGCGCCGGAGCGCGACTGCGACGACACGGGTGCCGAGCGGCCAGAGGTTGCGGGCGGCCCACACCGGGCCCCCGTGAACCTCGAGGACGAGCGGGTACGGGGGGGCACCCGCGGCGGGCAGCGTGAGCCAGCCGTGGATGGTCTGACCGTCCGGGGCAGTCCACGCGACCTCACGACTGTCGCCGACGACCGCCGCGACGGCCCGCGTCCCTGCGTGCGAGAAGCCGTGCAGGACGTCGAGCTCCCCGCGCCTGGCGGTCGCGATGGAGGGTGGGCGGGTGGCGCTCTCGACGACGACGGCAGCGCCACCGTCCCGGATCGGCCAGGCCCGTGGGTAGACGCGCCCGCCGCAGGTCTCCAGAGAGACCCAGTGCTCGACGAGATCACCGCCCGGCACCTGGAGTTCCGCCACGACCGTCTCGCTGCCGCGGTGACCCGCGACGAGCAGGTGCTCGTCGTCTCGCCACGCGAGGTGCGTGGCATCGACATCACCGATGTCGACGACCTCCAGTGGGCCGCCGGGCGGCCCCAGGAGCAGATCGCCTGCCACGACGTCACGATCGCTCGCGACCGCCGAGACGATCGCGATCCGGCGCCCATCCGGGGAGGCTGCCGGGAGCGCGACCTGCCGGTCGCACGCATACAGCAGCCGCTGCTCGCCGGTCGCCATCTCGATCAGGACGAGTTGCGCGTCGTACCACGCGCCCTCGTCAGGAGCTGGCGAGGTCACCGCCGCGATGCGGTCGTCGCCGACCCAACAGCCCTCCCAGACGTTCGTGCCGACGGGCGTGATGCGGTCCACCGTCCCGGCGCCCGGGCATACGACGGCCGCCCACCGCCACCGATCCGTCGTCCCGGGGCCCTCGACCACCGGTGTCCAGGATGGCAGCTCCCGTGGACGCTGTCGGGTTCGGCCTGACCCCTCGATACCTGCCAGCTCGGCGCCCCGATCCGCGACGACGAGCAACAGCCTCGACCCGTCGGGCGACCACGAGACCCGCTCGACACACCCGTCGACCGCCGGGGCCCTGATCGCCTCGCCCAGCTCCTCGCCCAGGAGCCAGACCTGCTCGACGCCTGGCTCGTCACGATCGGAGAGGAACGCCAGGTGCAGGCCGTCGGGTGCCCACGCGGGAGCCTTCGCGCTGCCCTGTGTCGTCAGTTGCCGCAAGTCGCGTGAGCCGACGTCCACGACGCCCAAGGCGGTCGTGGGGGGTTCCTCGAGCGAGTGCCACACCGGACCCGCGAACACGATCCGCGTCCCGTCCGGGGACGGCGCCAGGTCGCTCGCGCCGGACAGTTCTCCGAACGCGGGAGCGTGGACAGACTCGTACCAACCCGCGATCTCGCCGTACCGCCCGGTCAGGTCCACGCCGACTCCTGTGTGCGAGCGAGCGGGATCCTCGTCCAGCTCGAACCAGCACGTGTCGTAGCGGTTGTCCGGGGTTCCGGTCAAGGCGGTGGCTTGGGCGTACCCTCGAGTGGATCAAACATGAACCCGGGTAGCCCAACTGGCCAGAGGCGCTCCGCTTAAAACGGAGCTGTTGTGGGTTCGAGCCCCACCCCGGGTACGTCACCCGCCAGGCTCCGGTCCCAGATCGACGTGCTCGGACACCCCCAACCGATCGTGCAGGCGCCGCAGCGGGCCGGGCGCCCACCAGTTGGCGCCGCCAGCCAGCTTCATGAACGCCGGTACCAGGGTCGCGCGGATGAGGAAGGCGTCGGCCAGCACGGCCAGGGCCAGCCCGATGCCGAACATCTTCATGAACGAGACGCGGCCGGTGGCGAAGGCCGCGAACACCACCGCGATCAGCACCGCCGCCGCGGTCACGATGCGCCCCGTGTGCTCGAGGCCGGCCGCGATGGAGGCCTCGTTGTCGCCGGTCCGGTCGAACTCCTCCTTGATGCGGCTCAGGAGGAACACCTCGTAGTCCATCGACAGCCCGAACGCGATGCAGAACATCAGCACCGGCATCGTGGTCACGATCGTCCCGGTGGCCGTGAAGTCCAGCACGCCGGACAGGTGGCCGTCCTGGAAGATCCAGACCATCGCCCCGAACGTGGCGCTGAGCGAGAACAGGTTGAGCACGATCGCCTTGAGCGGCACCAGCACGGATCCGAACTGGAGGAACAGCACGACGAAGGTGATGACCGCGATCAGGCCCAGCCCCAGCGGAAGCTGGTCGACCAGCCCGTCGCGACCATCCAGCAGCTCGGCGGGGCCGCCGCCGACCAGCACGCCGTCGAACGGCGCGTCGAGGGCACGGACGTCGCGGACCAGCTCCTCCCCTTCGGGCGAGATCGGCTCGACCGACGGCACGACCGAGAGCCACACCGCGTCCCCGGTGACGAAACGCGTACTGATCGGGCTGGCGCCGACGACCTGCAGACCGCCGACGTAGGACCCGGTGGGGGCGTCGACGCGGGCGACCCGCTCCAGCGTCGAAAGCCGGGTGGCGTACGCATCGACCTCGTCGAGGCGTGCGTCCGTGTCGCCGACGTCCGGGGCCACGACCGTGACCGCCGACTGCTCGGAGGAGGCGAACTCCGCCCGGATCGTGTCGCCGACCGTGCGGGTCTCGGCCGAGGGCGGCAGGACGCGGTCGTCGGGGAAGCCGAGCTTCAGGTCGAGGAACGGGACGCCCAGGTTCGCCAGGAAGATGATGACGATCAGCGACACGTGGAACGGGCGGCGCATGACCTCGACCGCCACGGTGTGCCAGAAGCCCGCACCCTCGGGCTTGGGCCTGACGGTCCGCACCTTCAGGTTGTTGACGCGGTGTCCCAGCAGGCGGAGGACGGCGGGCAGGATCACCACGGCGCCGACAGCGGCCAGGCCGACGACGGCGATGCCCGCGTACGCGAACGACCTGAGGAACGCGAACCTGAACACCAGCAGCGCGGCCAGCGACGACGCGACCGTGAGTGCGCTGAACACGACCGTGCGACCCGCAGTCCGGACCGTCCGGGTCACCGCGGTCTCGACGTCGAACCCGTGGGCCAGCTCCTCGCGGTACCTCGACACGACCAGCAGCGCGTAGTCGATGGCCAGCCCGAACCCCATGGCGGTCGTGAAGTTCAGCGCGAAGATCGACACCTCGGTGAACGACGCGACCACCTCGAGCGCGAAGAACGTGCCGATGATCGCCAGCCCGCCGATACCCAGGGGCAGCAGCGCCGCGACCACCGACCCGAAGATCACGACCAGCAGGATCAGGGTCAGCGGGAGGGCGATCAGCTCGGCCGTGACGAGATCCTCCTCGATGACCTGGTTCACCTCGGCGAAGGTCGCGGACACACCACCGACGCCGACCTCGATCGGGCCGTGCTCGCCGCGGTAGTTGTCGGCGAGTACGCCCGCACGGTCGAGCTGGACGCTCTGCTCGCCGTCGAGCCGGACGAACGCGAGCGCCTTGTCGCCGCCGACGCTCTTCAGCGGCGGCGGGCTGCCCAGCGACCAGTAGCTGGCCAGCCCCAGGACGCCCTCCTCGGCAGACAGATCCGCGAGCACCTGTTCGGCGGCGGCCCTGACCCCGGGATCGTCGACCGCGGTGCCGCGCCCGTCGATCAACAGGACCATCGCCGGGTCGCCGGAGCCGAAGGTCGCGTCGAGCACCTCCCGGGCGCGCGTGGACTGGGCCAGGGGGTCGTCGAACCCGCCCGACGACAGCGACTCGGCGACGTCGCCACCGATGATCCCGGCGACGGCGAACGCGATGATCGCCACGACCACGACCGGCCACGGATGTGCCACCGGCAACGGGAGCTTCACGGCGAGCCTTCGGTGGTCGGGCTACGCCCCGATGGTGCCCTGGTCGGGGGTGCCGGCGTCGGTGTTGCGGTCCGGTGAGGTGAGCCGGACCAGGGGTCCCCTGGCGAACGCCGTGACGGGCTCGACACCGGCCCGGCGCCAGATCGCAGCGGGGATGCCGAGGTCGGCCAGGTACAGGTCGCCGAGGTACGGATGGGTGATGCGGTTGCGCAGACCGACCTTCGGGGCGCCGAGCGTGACCGTGATGTCGGCGGTCACGCACGCGCCGCGCAGCCCCTCGTCGGCCAGCATCCCGCTGGGCAGGTCCAGCGCCACGACCCGGGCCTGGTGCGAGCGCAGCCAGCCGACGGCCGCCTTGACCCCGTCCCGGATCCCCGGCTGCGCACCCGACCCGAGCATCGCGTCGATCACGATGTCGCCGGGATCCGCCGCCTCGTCCGGATCGAACGGGGCCACCTCGACGCCCGCGGCCGCCAGCACGTCGAGCTGGCCGGGCAGCCGCGGCTCGCCGGTGGTGCGCACCACGACCTCGGAGCCCGCGGCGTGCAGCAGGCGGGCGGCGGCCAGCCCGCCGGCACCGTTGCCGCCGCTGCCCACCAGCACCGTGACCCTGGTGCCGGTCAGATCGCCCCCGACCAGCACGCGCACGGCGTGGCGCACCGCTGCTCCCGCCTGCTCCACCAGGGACGTGAGCGGCACGCCCGCCTCGGCCAGCAGGCGGTCGATCGCACGCATCTGGACCCCGGTCACGTGCGGCACCGTCTCCTGACCGACCTCGGGCAGGCCCTCGAGCTGGACCCGCGGGGTGTAGGCCGGCGCGTGCTCCCACGGGCGCATCGATGCCTGCTCGCCCAGATCCTCGGGGCGCACCCCTGCGGACCAGCCGTCGACCGCGACGTCCAGCAACAAGGCCATCACGACCGCCGTGGCGCCCCAGAGGACGTCCCCGTCGAGCTGCCACGCCCACGACGATCCGAGGTCGGACAGCGGCACCTGGCGCCAGCGCTCGGGGTCCAGGAGCTGGGCGACCGGGACGTGCAGGATCTCGTCGACCTCCCAGGGGTTGGGGTCGAGCTCGTGCGGGTCGGTCCAGCGCGCGAGCACCGGCACCACCCAGAAGCGCGACGGCGGGATGAAGAACCTCGGGCCGACGCCGATCACGTCAGCGGACTCGGCCCGCAGCCCGATCTCCTCCTGGGCTTCGCGCAGCGCCGCCTCGGGCACGGTCTCGTCCTCGTCCAGGCGGCCGCCGGCGAACGACACCTGGCCCGGGTGGCTCTTGAGGTCGGCGCGCCGGCGTGTCAGCACGACGCGCGGTCCTTCGTGGGTGTCCTCGATGAGCACGAGCACGGCCCCGACGCGGGCGTCGCGCGGTGGCCGGGTCGCCTCCGCCGGGACCTGCGCGAGCGCCTCGCGCAACCGTGGCCAGAACACCTCGGGTTCGAGGCGAGGGTCCACGCATCCTCCGGGTCGACGGCTGCGTCAGGCTAACCCGAGGGTCCGGATTCACCGCCTCGGGGGGGCGGTGGGGCCGTAGAGGAGCAGGCGCCGGTCGGTGCCTGCATCGACCTCGACCCCGAGGTAGCCGCCCTGCGTGGCGTGGAGCCGGATGAGCTCCAGGGCTCCCGGCAGCGGAGGAAGGTCAGCCGCCGCGACGACGACGTCGCGGACGAGGACCACGCCGAGCGTCGCGTCCGCGTCGAGGTCCGTCGTGCTTCCATCGACCAGATCCAGCACCACGGTGCGCGGCGACGTGCGGACCACCGCTCGCCGGGCGTCCAGCGCGAGCAGTTCCGCACCTTCCAGCGGCCAGCTCCGGATGGTCGCACCCTCGGCGAGGTCGAGCAGGTGGAGGTCGCCGGCGGTCGTGACCAGGACCGCCCCGAGCAGCAGGTCGGCACGCACGACCTCGTGGTCGAAGCCGCGCGACCACGCTGCCTGCCCGTCGAGCCCCACCGCCGACAGCGTGGCACCGCCGTCGTGCAGCGTGCGGACGCGGTCGATGGCCAGGATCGGCGCGTCACGGACCACCTCCCCGCAGCCGATCAGCGCGAGATCCTCGTCGAGCACCGCGACCTCGTAGGGGGCGTCGCCGGCCGCCGCGACCGCCGCACCGCGGAAAGCGGGAAGCGCCCGTCCGCCGGCGGTCCCCCGACTGGCGTTGACCGCCATCAGGCCCGGCTCGAGCGCGTCGATGCCGCCCGCCGTGAAGACCAGGAAGCCGTCCGGAGCCGCGACGACCTCGGTACCCGGGTCCAGCACGACCGAGCCACGCCAGTCCCCGAGGCCGGCACCCTGGCCGTAGGCCAGCAGCTCCTGCGCCGCGACCGGATCACCTGACACCACCTCGGCGGGGTCGCCCTGCACGAACGTGCGGCGCTCGCCGACCGTGAACAGCTCGTCGCACGCATCCCGGAACAGCGCCCCACCGGCGATCCCGACCAACCCGAGCGCAACCATCCCCGCCACGATGCCGATCGCCGCGCGGCGGTCGCTGAACTGCAGCGGCTGGTCCTCGCGCTGGGAACGGTCAGCCGACTCGGCGCGCGCGGTCGGGGCTGTCGGCGCTGGCTCGGACACGGATCGATCCCGGGACGGTGAGGCGTGAGCGTCGCAACCTCACCAGGGAGCACCAAAGCCGCGCCTGCCGGTGGGTCAGGCGTTGAACCGTTCGAGCAGCCCGAGCATGTCGTCGGCGTGCTCCTCCTCCTGCTGCAGGATGTTCTCGATGAGGCGCCGTGTGGTGGTGTCGTCGTTGCCGAGCCACCGGATGATCTCGGAGTAGCTGCTGATCGCGATGCGCTCGGCGACCAGGTCCTCCTGGATCATCTCCTTCAGGCTCTCGCCCTCGACGTAGTCCGCGTGGGCCCGCGTCGCCAGACCCTCGGGGTTCAGATCGGGAGCGCCGCCGAGCTGCACGATGCGCTCGGCCGCCCAGTCGGCGTGTTGCTGCTCCTCGATGGCGTGCTGCAGGAACTCGCCCTTGACGACCTCGGCCTGGATCCCCTCGGCCATGTAGTAGTGGCGCTTGTAGCGCAGGACGCAGACGAGCTCGGTCGCCAGAACCTCGTTGAGCACCTCGATGACCCGCTCGATGTCCGCGCCGTACTCGTCGGTGATCGGACCCTTGGACATCTCCGCACGCGCACGCTCGCGGATCCGCTCCATGTCGGCCTTGAACTCTCCTGGCACGGCGGGTCTCCTGGGTCGGGGTGAATGGGCACGACTCACTGGGTACCGCAGCAGCCCGCTGGTCGTCAACCCGGACAGCCGGCCATCGCCAGGCCGTCGAGGATGTCACGCTCGCTGACGACCACGGCGTCGAGACCGCGGTGGTCGAGCACGCCCAGGAGGATGAGCGCCCCGCCGTGGATGACGTCCTCGCGGCCGGGCTGTATCGGTCCGAGCTCGGCGCGACGTGCCGCGGGGACCGCCACCAGCCCAGCCGTGATGCGCGCCACGGCGTCCCGGGAGAGCACGTGACCGTGGATCGCCTCGGGCTCGTAGGTCCGCAGGCCGAGGTCGAGCGCGGCGATGGTCGTCACCGTGCCGGCCACGCCGACCAGCGTGCCGGCCGCGTCCACCACGATCCCCTGCTCGCCCAGGACCTGGTCGGCACGGTCGAGCTGGCGGTCGATCTCGGCGCGTGCTGCGTCGAGCTGTCGGGGCGTCGGCGGGTCGGACACGAGCAGCCGTTCGGTCAGGCGGACCGATCCGAGCTGCAGCGACACCGATCCCGCTACCTCGCCGGCGGCGTCACCGACGACCAGCTCGGTCGAGCCACCCCCGATGTCCAGCACGGTGACGCCCGTGGTCAGGACGAACGCCCTGGTCGCCCCGAGGAAAGCGGTCCTGGCCTCCTGCTCTCCCGACAGCACACGCGCCTCGACGCCCGTGCGCTCGCGCACGCCGGCGAAGAACCGGTCGGCGTCGGAGACGTCCCGCACGGCTGAGGTGGCGGCGATGCGGACATGGTCGCGGTCCACCCCGTGCGCGGACCACAGCCGCGAGTAGCCCTCGATCGTGTCCAGCGTCCGCGCCAGCGCCTCGTCGTCGAGGTGGCCCAGGTCGTCGACCCGCCGGCCGAGCCGCGTGATGGTCATCTCACGCACCAGCGTCCGGCCCGCCTCGTCGATCACCAGCAGTCGCACCGAGTTCGTGCCGACATCCACCGCCGCCCGGCGCACACCGGTTGAGCCAGCGCTCACCCGCGGCGCCTCGTCGGCTGGCCCGGGTCGCCTGCCTCGAGCCTGGCCTGCCACACGTCGACCTGCTCCTCGGTCACGCACGGTCCCGAACAGGGGGCGGGCAGGATCGCGTCGAGCGCCCAGGCACCCACGGGCCCGTCGTTGGTGGCCAGCGTGTGGCCGACGTGGACGTGGAGGCACTTGACGTGGCGCGGACCGCCGCCGGCGTACGGGTCGCCGGGCAGCTTCTGACCTCCGCCGAGCTCGTCCCGCAACGCGCGGTAGCGGTCCTGCGCCGCCTCGTGCTGCGCCTGGAACGCGGGGTCGGCCTCGAGTCGCTCGGTGATCTCGGCCATGGCGCCCGACCCCTCGAGCGTGCCGACACGCGCGGACAGCACCGGGCAGCTCAGCCAGAACACGGTCGGGAACGGCGTGCCGTCCTGCAACCGGGGTGCGACCCGGGCCACGGTGGGCAGCCCGAACACGCAGCGGTGCACGGTCGCCGACGGGGCGCGCGAGGGCCGGCCGATCTGGGCCGACAGCACCGCCTCCTCACGCTGGGACATCAACGGCGCCGCGAGCGCACGCTCGTAGGAGGCATCCGGGTCCGGCCGCACCGCGTCCGGAGAGGGGTGGTCGGTCAGCGGCGGCCCTCCTTCTGGCGACGCGCCTCACCCTGGATCATCTGCGACGAATGCATGAAGCGGCGCAGCCGGCGGTCGAAGTCCTTGTCGAGGCGGCCACGCTTGATCGGCGGCGGCTCTTCCTCGTAGTCGGGATCGGCCTGCTTGATGGACAGGTCGACCTTGCCGTCGTCCTTGAGCGCGAGCACCTTGACCTCGACCTCCTGGCCCTCGGTCAGGTACGCGTAGATGTTCTCCACGTAGTCCGCGCTCACTTCGGAGACGTGGACCAGTCCGGTGACGATGCGGTCCGATCCCTCGGCGAGCGCCACGTCGACGAACGCCCCGAACTCCTCGAGGCGCACGACCGTGCCCTTGACGATGTTGCCTTCGGCCAGCAACCAGCCTCCCAACGCCCGGTCACGGTGCGCGCGCAGCACCGCCCGTGGGCGAAACCTCGTGGATCGTGTCCCAACCCTCCGCAGGCACGGGGGTGGACGCGCGACGGCGCGTCGAGCGCCGACCCGGAGGCTACCCGCGGGCCCCAGGAGGGGGGTAGCGCGCCCTGAGCCCGTGGACACCCAACGGCGACCGGACCGGACCGAACGGACGGGTCGCGCGGGTGACACCGCAGCCTGTAGGCTCCACCCTGTCCTATCAGCTTTCCAGCCAACACGCTGGCGCCCCGGGGTGCGCACATCGCCCGCCACGACGGAAACGTCGTGTGTGCCACCCCCGCGCTCAGCACTTTACGAGCACGGACCGGCCTTCGGGCCGGTCCGTGCTCGTTGAGGCGTGGGGTCAGTCGAGCCAGCCGCTGACCGTCTCCCACCAGCGGCGGTACCAGGGCGCGTCGGCCGCGGCGACGTCGCGGCTCGGTGCTATCACGGGGCGCTCGACCTCGGGGGGCACGATCGCGAACGGGACCTCGCCGGGCTTGATGAGCCCGAGGTCCTCGCGCGCCTTCAACTCGATCGTGGTCGGATCCTGGAGGTCGGCGCGCTCGGCCTCCAGCGCACCGATCTCGGCCGTGAGCGCTCGGTGTTGGCGCTCCAGGAGGTCGACGCGCGCGCGGCCGTCGAGGAAGTCCTGGAACGGACCCACCAGCATCAGGGCGCCGGCGGCCAGCAACGCCAGGGAGCCCACCCACAGCGGCCGGTCGCCGGCCAGTGCGGCTGCGGTCGCCGAACGGGCCGCGTTGCCGGCCGTGTCGGCCGTGTCAACCATGTTGCGCGCCAGTCGCTGCACCGGCAGCGGTCCTCGGCCGTCACCACCCCGGCGGCGGCGCTTCGAGGCACGCTGGACCGCTGCACGCTGCCCGCGCCACGCCGCCAACCCCACGTCCTGAGCCTCCTGCGGTCCCACCGTGATCACCGGTCGCCACACCAGTCACGACACATCACCCTATGTTACGTTCCCAACACTGACAACATCCGCAACAATCACCCGGTGTCGATGCTCCTATGGATGTCAAGCGGCCAGGTTGGGCTGCTCGGATGTTGAGGTTACGCCCAGGTCGGTGAGGA
>DASWKO010000049.1:0-11386 GCA_036396595.1 Nitriliruptorales bacterium
CCCGCACGCCCTGGTCCCGCAGGGCCTCGGCGACCGACGACGACAGCGCCATCTCGCCGCCCAGGAGGTAGGCGGTTTCGGCGCCGAGGCGGGTGACCTCGTCGGCCGTGCTCGCGCTGAGCCTCGAACGGTGCGACAGCAGCAAGGGAGCACGGTGGAGGCTGGCCAGCGGCGCCCCGGCCAGCGCGTCCGCGTAGGCATCGGCACGAGCGATCACCACCGCGTCGGCGCCCGCGGGGTACGACTGCCGGGACACGGCCACCGAGGTCGCGACCCGGTCCGAACCCTCGTGGCGCGTCACGACCGCGGCCGGGCGATCGCCGACGGCCAGCTGCGCGTCGACGATGCCGTAGCCGTAGACCGGGTCGTAGGCGCCGCGTTGGCCGGTGACCGGGTTGCGGGCGGTCACCAGCAGCCGGTCGACGGTCAGGTCCGCCGTCAGGCCGTGCGCGACGAGCAGGGCTGCGACGCCCGCGACGTGCGGGGCCGCCATCGACGTCCCGGCCAGGTAGCCGTAGCCGGACGGGACCGTCGGGCACAGGGTGTCCTCGGTGCCCACGGGGAAGGCCGAGAGCACGTCGTCCGCACACGCGAACACGGCGGCGCCGCCAGGGGCGGCCACGACGTGCAGGCCCTGGTTCACCGCGTGGTTGGAGTACACGGCCGGATCCTCGAACCGGTCGGTGGCCACGACGCACACGACCTGCGGGTTGAACGCGGGCTCGTCGCACAACGGCGCAGACTCGTTGCCGGCGGCGGCAACGACCACCACGCCCGCAGCCGTGGCCTCACGGATCGCGGCCTCCAGCGGTTCGAACGCACCGAGGACGGCCAGCGCCTGGCCCCCGCCCGGGAGGGGGACCGACAGGCTCAGGGAGATGACATCGGCCCCGTTGCGGGTTGCCCAGCGGATGCCCGCCGCGATGTCCGAGGCGGTGCCGGTGGTGTTGCCGTCGCCGTCACCCGCCAGCACCTTGACGGCCAGCAGCAGCGCCTCGGGGGCGACGCCGGTGATCCCGCCGCCGTCATCCGCCGCACCGGCGATGCCGGCGACGTGCGTGCCGTGGACCGACGGTTCGGGGTCGTCCCCGGACCGCAGGTCACCGTCGCCGCAGCCGTCGGGCGCCTCGGGGCAGCCCACGAACGTGGCGCCGCCGACGATCCGGCCCGCGAACTCCGGGTGGCCGAGGTCGACACCGCTGTCGACGACCGCCACGGTGGCACCCGCACCACGCGTGACCGACCACGCCTCGGGCGCGCGGACCTGGTTCAGGCCCCACTGCAGGTGCTCCAGGGGCTCGGCAGCGGACTCGGCAGCGGGCTCGGCAGCGCCTGCGGGCACCGCGAGCGACGTCAGCACGGCGACCACCACGGCCAGCAGGCAGGTACGACGGATCACAGGCACGACTCGTCACGCGTGGGGGACGGGGGGATGGTACGCACGACAACGGGGTGGGCGGCCGCTGCGTTCCGCCCGTGGCCGGCCCCCATCGGGGCCGGGATCCAGACATATCCACACTCCTATTCGACATATCTGCATCAGCCTCGTACGCTGACGGGCATGCGCACCACCGTCCGCCTCCCCGACGACCTGCACGAGCGCGCGAAGAAGCGCGCCGCCGAGGCGGGTGTCACGTTCACGCAGCTCCTCGAGGACGCGCTGCGCCTGGTCCTCAGGGACGACCTCGCCTCCGAGGCAGCCGGCCGCTACGAGGTCGACCCGCTGCCCCGAGGCTGCGGCCTGCAGGCCGGGGTGGACCTCACGGACACGTCGGCGCTGATCGAGCTCATGGAAGGCCGGTGAGGCTCCCCGACGTCAACATCCTGGTCAACGCGCTGCGCCCCGACGCCCCCGACCACGAGCGCTGCCGCACGTGGCTCGAGGGCACCGTGAACGACCCCCGTCCGTTCGCGCTCGCCGGCGAGGTCCTGAGCGGGGCGATCCGGATCCTGACGCACCCGCGCGTGTTCGACCCGCCCAGCGACCGCCGCGCCGTGGTGGACCAGCTCGATCGCCTGCTGGCCGCCCCGAACGCGGTCGTGATACGCCCGGGGCCCCGCCACTGGCGGCTGTTCAGCCGGTTGCTCGAGTCAGCCGACGCGCGCGGCAACCTCGTCCCCGACGCCTGGCTGGCCGCGATCGCGATCGAGCACGGGTGCACGTTCGTGACGCTCGACCAGGACTACGCCCGGTTCGGCGACCTCGAGTGGACCGGCCCCGACCGCTGATCTGCGCGCCGGTGGATCGGCGGGCTCACTCCGGGCGCAGGGTCGGGAACAGCACGACCTCGCGGATGTGGGCGACGTCGGCGAGCAGCATCACGATCCGGTCGACGCCCAGGCCGAGGCCCCCCATCGGAGGCATCCCGAGCTCCATCGCCCGCAGGTACGCCTCGTCGACGACCATCGCCTCGTCGTCGCCGGCCGCGCGCGCTGCCGCCTGCGCCTCGAAGCGGGCGCGCTGGTCGTCGGGGTCGGTGAGCTCGCTGAAGGCGTTGCCCAGCTCGCGCCCGGTGGCGACCGGTTCGAACCGCTCCGCGACGTGGGGCTGGCTGCGGTGGCGTCGTGCCAGAGGCGAGGTCTCGACCGGATGGTCGATGACGAACGTGGGCTCCCAGATGTCGGCCTCGACCAGCTCCTCGTACAGCTCGAACACGAGCTTGCCGGGGCCCCAGGCCCCGTTGACCGTGACGCCGTGCTCGCGGGCCAGCGCCCGCAGGTCGTCGATCGGGTCGTCGTAGTCGAGGTCGGGGCGCCCGACCGCGGCGGCGACGAGCTCGAGCACGGTCCGGCGCGGCCAGGGGCCCGCCAGCGAGATGTCGCGCCCCTGGTAGCTCAGCTCCAGCGTGCCCACTGCCTCCTTGGCGGCGCGCTGCACCATCGCCTCGGTGAGCTGCATCATGTCGTGGTAGTCCGCGTAGGCCTGGTAGCACTCGAGCATCGTGAACTCGGGGTTGTGGCGCGGACTGATGCCCTCGTTGCGGAAGTTACGGTTGATCTCGTAGACACGCCGCATCCCCCCGGCCATCAGGCGCTTGAGGTACAGCTCGGGCGCGATGCGCAGGTACAGGTCGATGTCCAGCGCGTTGTGGTGGGTGACGAACGGCCGCGCGAAGCCCCCTCCCGGGATCGGGTGCAGCATCGGGGTCTCGACCTCGATGAACCCGCGCTCCTCCATCTCAGCCCGCAGGGCACGCAGCACCTTGGCGCGGATGTCGAAGGTCCGGCGGGCCAGCTCGTTGACGACCAGGTCGACCTCGCGGCGACGCGAGCGCTGCTCGACGTCCTTCAACCCGTACCACTGGTCGGGCAGCGGCCGCAGGCTCTTGCCGATGAGCGTGAGCGTGGCGGGCCGGACCGACAGCTCGCCCCGCTTGGAGGCCATGACCTCGCCCTCGGCCAGCACCCAGTCGCCGGTGTCGAGGTCGTCGAGCAGCCGCCGGGAGGGCTCGTCCAGCGCCGCGGCCGGCACGAAGAGCTGGAGGTCCGCGCCGTCCTCGCGCAGCACGAGGAAGGCCAGCTTGCCCAGCTCGCGCCTGGCCACGAGCCGGCCGGCGATGCGGACCTGCTCACCGGTCTCGGTGCCGGGCTCCAGGTCGGGCCAGGCGCGGCTGATCTCGGCCAGCGTGTGGGTGGGTGGCTCGATGCCCGCCGGGAACGGGTCGGCGCCCCGCGCCCGCAGGTCGGTGATCTTCTGGCGACGGATGGCCATCAGCTCGTCGAGCCGGGACGCCTCGTCCTCGGGTGTGGGCTGCTGACCCTCGGGTGGCTGGGCGGCGTCGGTCACGGCGGGCTGCTTCGGGAGGAGGTGGGCTCGGGCCGGCAGCCTAGGCCACGCGAGTGTGGAGAGTGGTGGCCACATATGGCCGACACCCTCCACGCTGGAGCTGCTGGGGGTCAGGTGACGCCGTTGCGCTCCCAGATCATGCGCAGCCCCTTGAGCGTCAGCCACATGTCGTGGTGGTCGACGGTCTCGCACGCACTGAGGACCGCCGTGGCCAGGCCGCCGGTGGCGATCACGGTCGTGTCCTGCCCCAGCTCCACCACCATCCGGCGCACGATGGCGTCCACCTGACCGGCGAAACCGAACACGATGCCGGACTGCATCGCGGCCACCGTGGATCGTCCGATGGCAGTGGCGGGCGTCACGATCTCGATCTTGGGCAGCCGTGCAGCGCGCGAGACGAGCGCATTCGTCGAGGTCATCACGCCGGGCGCGATGACACCGCCGACGAAGTCGCCCTCGCGGCTGACCGCGTCGAAGTTCGTGGAGGTCCCGAAGTCCACGACCACGGCCGGACCGCCGTACAGCTCGTAGGCCGCGACGGCGTTGACGATGCGGTCGGCACCGATCTCGAGGGGGTTGTCGTAGCGGAGGGCGATGCCGGTCCGCACCCCCGGCCCGACGACGACCGGCGCGAAGTGGAAGTAGCGCTCGGTCATCTCGCGCAGGGTCTCGGTCAACGGCGGGACGACGCTGGCCAGGACGACTCCGTGGACGTTGTGCGAGAACGACAGTCCCGCGAAGTCCAGCAGGCCCGAGAACAGCAACGCGAGCTCATCGGCAGAGCGCTGGCCGTCGGTCGACACCCGCCAATGGTGCGCGAGGTCGTCCCCGTTGAAGACGCCGATGACCGTGTTGGAGTTGCCGACGTCGATCGCGAGCAGCATCAGGCGGGCCCCCCGTCGGGCGCTCGCTCGCCACCCATCGAGCGGTCGCGCCACGCGAACAGGCTGTCGCTGGCTGGGGGCGGTCCGTCGTCATCGTCATCGTCATCGTCGTCGTCATCATCGTCGTCATCATCGTCGTCGTCGTCGTTGTCGTCGCCCTCCTCGTCGTCGCCGTCCTCGCCGTCCTCGCCGTCCTCGCCGTCGTCGCCGTCCTCGCCGTCGTCGCCGTCCTCGCCGTCCTCGCCGGCAGCAGCGTCAGGTCGATCGTGGGTCCCGATCGCGCGGGCTGCCTCCTCGAGCTCGGCCGTGAGCTCGGCGTTGGACAGCATGTCCTCGTCCTGCGCGGTGTCCTGGTCCTCGGCGGGCTCCACCGCCTCATCGACCGCCTCAGCCACCGCCTCCACGGTGTCCTCGACGTCGACGGGCTCCACCGCCTCAGCCACCGCCTCCACGGTGTCCTCGACCCCGACGGGCTCCACCGCCTCGTCCACCGCCTCAGCCACTGCCTCCACCGTGTCCTGGTCCTCGTCGGGCTCCACCGCCTCAGCCACCGCCTCCACGGTTTCCTCGACTTCCACGGCCACGTCCTCGCCGCCGGGTGGCGCGTCGGACGGGGCCAGGTCCAGCGCCATGTCGAGCCAGGGCGTCGAGTGCGTGAGCCGACCGATCGCGATGCGGTCCACCCCCGTCGCGGCGTATGCGGCCACGGACTCCAGCTCGACGTTCCCGGAGGCCTCCAGCGACGCACGCCCAGCGGTGCGGGCCACGGCCCCTCGCAGGCCATCCGGCGAGAAGTTGTCCAGCAGGATGTCGGTCGCGCCCGCCTCGAGTGCCTCGTCCAGCTCGCTCAGGCTCGTGACCTCGACCTGCAGGTGGCGCCCGTGCCCGCGTCTGAGCGCAGCCTCGACGGCTGCCGACACCGACCCCGCCGCCACGATGTGGTTGTCCTTGACGAGCATGGCGTCGTAGAGCCCGAGGCGGTGGTTGTGCCCGCCGCCTGCCCGTACCGCCGCCTTCTCGAGCAGGCGCAGGCCTGGCGTCGTCTTCCTCGTGTCACGGATCGCCACCCCGCTGCCGGCCGCGTCCACGAACCGGCGCACCTGTGTGGAGGTCCCGGACAGGTGGCTCAGGAAGTTCAGCGCCACCCGCTCGCCGGTGAGGATGGAGGACAGCGGCCCGGTCAGCGTCGCGATCGCCTGGCCGGCCTCGACGCGCTCGCCGTCGCCGACGTGCAGCTCGACCTCGACCCGCGTGTCCACCTGCTCGTAGACGTGCAGCACGACCTCGACCCCGAACAGCACGCCACCTGCGCGCGCCACCATGGTCCCGCGGCCCTGCCGACCCGCGGGCACGGTCGCCAGCGAGGTCACGTCACCGCGGTCACCGAGGTCCTCGGCGAGCGCGCGCGCGACCGCCCGGCGCGTCGCGCGACCGAGTTCGGTGGGATCGATCGTGCCCAGGTCCACCGGCGCGCGTGACGCCGCCTCGGGCGCTACCGGCTCTGCTTCGGGCGCGGGTGGCGCCGGTTCGGGCCCCACCTGGGGATCACGGTCGGGAGGATCGCCCCCCCGGGGATCCTCGTCCGGGGACCAGCGATCCTGGCTGCCGGGACCGGGAGGCGCGGGCGCGTGATCGTGCCCCTGGTCCGCCTGGTCGGGCTCGATGTTCTCGTTGCTCTTGTTCAGCCAGCGCACGGGGTGTCCTCACCACGACGACGTGCCGCGGTTGTAGCCGACCAGCGACATCGACGCGAAGCGCTGGGCCCACAAACCGGCGTCAGTTCGGGCTCGGCGACACCGCGGCGGACGGACCGGACGACCCTGCGACCTCGATGCCGCTGGTGACGATGCGGTTGTCCCCGTCGACGAAGACGACGCGTGGCTGGTGCTCCTGCGCCTCGGCATCCTCGACGTCGCCGTAGCTGATGATGATGACGGTGTCGCCCGGGTGGACCAGGCGTGCCGCGGCCCCGTTGAGGCCGATCACCCCCGATCCGCGCTCGCCCGGGATCACGTACGTCGCCAGGCGGTTGCCGTTGTCGTTGTCGACCACCTGGACCCGCTCGTTCGGCAGCAGGTCGGCTGCCTCCATCAGGTCCAGGTCGATCGTGATCGACCCCACGTAGTCCAGGTTGGCCTGGGTGACCGTGGCGCGGTGGATCTTGGACTTCATCAGCGTGCGACGCATCGGCGCGTCCTTCCCGTGTCGTTGTCGTGTCGTTCCCGTGCCGGGATCACCCAGCCGTGGTTCCAACCGGCGCTTCGACGCGGGCGCGTCTCAGCGTGTCGCACGACCAGCCACCGCTTCGAGGAGCCGGTCCTCGTCGGCGACGTCGCCCACGACGACGTTGTCGACGAGGCGGGCCGGACCGACGAAGGCGGCGACCGCGACCAGGAGCTGCTCGGGTGTCTGCGCTGCGGTCTCCGCCGCCGTATCGGGCGACCCCACCCGGTCCTCCCCGCGTTGGTCGGGGGGCATCAGGGTGTCGGGGTCGACGATCTCGACGTAGTCGATCCGCAGGGATGACTCCGACGCCAGCGTAGCCGTGGCCGCCGCGTACAGGGCATCGACCGACGCTCGTCGCCCACCCGTGCGAGCTGCACGTGCGGTCCTGACCGCCTCGACCAGCCCCGCCGGCAGCGCCAGCGCGGCCTGCCGGGCATCCGCGTCGAGGTACCGGTTGCGGCTGCTCATGGCAAGCCCGTCGGGCTCGCGCACCGTCGGCAGGCCCACCACCTCGACCGGCACGTCCAGGTCGTCGACCATGCGCCGGATGGTCTGGAGCTGCTGGAAGTCCTTGCGGCCGAAGAAGGCCCGATCGGGCTGCACGAGGTTGAACAGCTTGCTGACGACGGTGGTGACGCCGTCGAAGTGGCCGGGGCGCCTGGCGCCACAGAGCCGCGCCGTCAGTCCCTCGACGTGCACGGTCGTGACCACCGGGCGCGGGTACACCTCGTGCACCGAGGGAGCGAACACGAGGTCGGGCGCCGCAGCGCCCAGCGACGCCAGTGCCGCCTCGTCGCCGTCGAGATCGCGCGGGTAGGTGTCGAGGTCCTCGCCCGGAGCGAACTGCAGCGGGTTGACGAAGATGCTGACGACCACGACGTCGCTGACGGCCGACGCGTGGCGCGCCAGCGACAGGTGACCGTCGTGCAGGGCGCCCATGGTCGGCACCAGGCCGACGACCTGGTCCGCGCGACGCGCCGCGCGCACGGCGTCGCGCAGCTCCGCGACGCGTGTGACGCGTCTCACGCGGGTCCCTCCCTGTGCACCGCGGCTCGCAGCGCGGTGATCTGGTCATCGGTCAGGGTCGCCCGTACCTGCGCCAGGACGACCTCGGTGAGGTGACCGTACGCGTCGGCCAGGTGGGGCAGGTCGGTGGCCAACGCTTCGACGTGGCGGGCAACGGTCCCCGCGTCGCCCCGGACGACCGGGCCCGTCAGCGCGGCCGCGCCGTCGCGCAGCACGTTGGTCACGCTCGCCTGTATCAACGGGCGCAGGAAGGCCGCCGGGTCCTCCACCCGCGCCGCCAGCAGGAGCTGCCGGGCCACGGCCGTGACCGCGCCCGCAGCGTTCGAACCGACCACGAGCGCGGCGTGGTACAGCGGGCGTACATCGTCGTCCACGTCGTGCGGATCGCCGCCGAGGTCGCGCACGAGGCAACGCGCCCAGGCCCGATCCTGTGATCCCGCCGTCACCGCCCACGGCACGCCCACCAGCATCTCCGGCGACGTGTCAGGCGAGGGGATGGTCTGGGCCGGGTGGCAGGCCGCGATGCGCGCACCCGCCAGCTCCGCGCGCCGCAGCGGTGCCAGCCCCTGGGCGCCCGAGACGTGGACCACTCGATGAGCGGGCCCCAGCGCGTCGACCCGGACCAGGTCCGTCACGACCGGGACCAGGGCGTCGTCCGGGGTCGCCAGCACGACGAGCTGCGCAGCGCCGACCAGATCGGCGGGATCGGCCGCGGTGCGCGCGCCGGCGATGCGCGCCGCGAAGCGCTCACGCGAGGCCTGCGACCCCCCGGCCGCCCCGATGACCCGGTGGCTGCGGGCCAGCGCGGCACCGAGCGTCGTGCCGACCCGGCCCGGTCCGACGATCAGGACCCGCATCGGGGTCGGGCTCGGCGTCGGACTCATCGCTCGGTCCCGGGCGGTGCGCCTCGCGGCGGCTCCCAGTCCTCGGCCGGGATCGCTGCGGGGCTGCCGGGTCCGGCGGGGCGCCCCGGGCCGCCACCGGGCATCCCCTCGTACCGGTGGGCCAGCGCCACACCCTCGATCGGGGCCAGCCGCGTCACCAGCTTCGACAGGCGCGTGCCGTCCGGCAGCGTGCCGCCCGGGTGCACCTCCATCAGCGGCACGAGCACGAACGCCCGCTCGTGCAGGCGCGCGTGCGGGATCGTCAGGTCGTCCTCGTCCACCTCGAGGTCGCCGTACAGCACGATGTCGACGTCCAGCGGGCGCGGTCCCCAGCGCTGCTCGTGCTCACGATCCCGTCCCTGCACCGCCTCGACCCGCTGGCATGCCGCCAGCAGCTCGCGCGGCGGCAGGTCGGTCCGCACGTGCAGCACCAGGTTGAAGTAGCGGTCCTGCTCCACGCCGCCGACCGGCTCGGTCTCGTACACGCCCGAGACCCCCGCCACCGTGATGCGTTGGTGGGCATCGAGCTCCGAGATCCCCCGTCGCAGGTGCTGGTCGCGGTCACCCAGGTTGCTGCCCAGGCTGAGGTATGCGTCCACCTCGGCTCGGGCACGGGCCAGCAGGCTGCGCCGCCGCACGCCTAGGGCTCCCTGGAGCGACGCAGCGTGACCCGGACCTCGCCGACCTCGACCGGCACCGGCGCATCGGGCTTGTGCACCGTCACCTCGGCCGCCTGCACGCGCTCGTCCTCCAGGCACAGATCCAGCACGCGGCCCGCGACGGTCTCGATGAGGTCGTAGCTGGCTTGCCCGGCGACCTGCGCCACCCGCTCGGCGAGCGTGCCGTAGTCCACGGTCGCACCCAGGTCGTCGGTCGCCGCCGCCTCGCGCAGGTCCAGATCCAGGTGCACGTCCAGGACGAACCGCTGACCGCGCTGCTTCTCCTCGGGCAGGACCCCATGGTGCGCGTGCACCACGAGACCCTCGATGCTCACCCGATCCACGCGTCGCCCTGACGCCCGTTGGTGACCGCCTGTGCGACCCGGACGGCCTCGACCGTCTCGGCGACGTCGTGCACGCGGACGATCGATGCCCCCGCCCCGACCGCCAGGGCGGCGGTGACGATCGACGGGATCAGCCGCTCGCTGGCATCGTCGAGGTCCGAGACCCGGCCGAGGAACGACTTGCGCGAGGTGCCGATGAGGACGGGCCGGCCCAGCGAGGTCAGCTCGCGCAGGCGCTGCAGCAGCGTGAGGTTGTGATCGACGGTCTTGCCGAAGCCGATGCCGGGGTCCACGATGACCGACTCGCGCTCGATGCCGGCGACCTCGCAGCGATCGAGGGTCTCGGCGAGGAAGTCGAACACCTCGGCGACCACGTCCGCGTACTTGGGGTCGCGCTGCATCGTCCGCGGCGTACCCCGCATGTGCATCAGCACGTAGGGCACCCCCAGCTCGGCGACGGTCGGCAGCATCAGCCCGTCGAGCGCCCCGGCCGACACGTCGTTGATCAGCGCTGCGCCCGCACCGACCGCCGCGCGCGCCACCCCCGCCTTGCTCGTATCGACCGACACGGTGCCGCCCTGAGCGGCCAAGGCCTCGATGACGGGCAGGACGCGGTCGAGCTCGTCCTGCTCGGAGACCGCCTCGGCGCCGGGGCGGGTCGACTCGCCGCCCACGTCGACCACGTCGGCCCCCGCCTCGAGCAACCTGCGTCCGGCGGCGATCGCGGCGCCGGGGTGATCCTCGGGGTCGTACGAGGTGCCCCCGTCCGAGAACGAGTCCGGCGTCACGTTCACGATGCCCATGACCAGCGGGCGCTGGGCGGTCGGCAGCACGGTGCCGCCCACGACCAGCTCCGGCGGGCCCCCGAGCCAGCTCCGGACCGCCAGGTCGATCGCCGAGGCGGCCGCCTCGGCGGCCTGCGCACCCAGCACGCGCCCGACGCCGTCCGACACGCGCGACGGCGTGGACACCACGCGCAGGCGCTGGTCGACCAACTCGACGACTGCTCCCGATCGGGCGATGGCCGCAGCCACGTCCTCGACGTCGCGCAGCTTGGACAGCACGAGTCGCGCCGTGCCACCGTCGTGCACGGAGCCGGCTTCCTCGACCCGCACGAACGGTGCGTCATGGTCATTCACCCGTGATGCCTCCCACCGTGGATCATCCGGAGCCTAATGGGTCCGGCTGGGCACCGGCCGGCCGGCGCGCCGGGGCCTCCCAGGAGGCATCAGAAGGAGCGGGTCGGTCCGCCGAGCAGGGACATCGCCTCGGCACGGGTCCGCGGGTCGTCGCGGAAGATCCCCCGCACGGTCGACGTGACGGCCGCGGAGCCGGGCTTGCGGATGCCGCGCATCTCCATGCAGAGGTGCTTGGCCTCGACCACCACGAGCACGCCTCGTGGGTCCAGGGCCTTCTCGAGTGCGTCCGCGATCTGCGTGGTCACACGTTCCTGCACCTGCGGACGCTTTGCGATCACGTCCACGACCCGCGCGAGCTTGGACAGCCCCGTGATGCGGCCGTCCGCGCCAGGGATGTAGGCGACGTGGGCCTTGCCGAACCACGGCAGCAGGTGGTG
>DASWKO010000050.1:0-11090 GCA_036396595.1 Nitriliruptorales bacterium
CCGCCGCCAGGTACGCGGTGAACTCGACCACGAGCAGCGCCGCGACCGCCACCAGCACGACGGCGGTCATCGCCAACAGCAGCGCCGAGCCGTCCTCGTCGTGCATCATCGCACCACCGGCTCGACCCGTGCCGTCGCGCGGGCTCGCAGCGTCGTCGAGGCCAGCCGGGCCGAACGGGTGGGCAGGTGCACCTCGACCCGGACGAGCTGGCCGGTACGGCGCAACCGCGGGGACACCGTGACGCTGGCGACGCGCCCGTCGAGCGCCTCGGTGACGGCACGACGCACCTCCGTGTCACCGGCGTGCGTCGCGGCCACGCGGGCGCCTTCGCGCGCGGCGTTCTGGACCGCCAGTGCGTCGCGCGCCACGCCCGTCAGCTCGAACAGCACGAACACGAGCACGAACAGGACGGGAACGACCAGCGCGAACTCGAGGCTGAGCAGGCCACCGTCGGCCCCGCCCGGGGCCGACGGCAGGCGGCGGGACCGCGTGGTCACGCGCCGATGAGGACGCGCACCTTCTTGGTGAGCGCGCCGAACAGCTCGAAGATCGCTCCACCCGACGCCCACTTGACGACGAGCGATGCGACGGTCGCGCCGACGACGGCGAGCAGCCCGTACTCGGTCACGAGCGAGCCTTCCTCGCCGCTCAGCCGCCGGATGCGGGGTGGAGCGGGATCACCCTGCAGCGCGCGCGCCGCGGGGTGTCGGTGGGTAGCAGGAGGCACAGTGGCACCTTTCTGTTCACGCTCCGCTGATGGCGTCGAGGCCGCTGGCGAGCACCGGAGCGCCCACCAGCACCAGCGATGCCGGTAGCAGGAGCAGGACGGTGGGGAAGGTCAACAGGGCGGGCAACCGCTCGGCGGCGGCGGCCACGCGGGCGCGCTCGTCGGCGCGCAGATCGTGGGCGAGACGGCGCAGGGCCGGTCCCGCAGGCGCGCCCCACGCAGCGGACGTCGTGAGGACGGCGGCCAGCGGTGCGAGGCGGGCAGGGGCGGTCCGCGCCGTCCCGAGTTCGAGCGCGAGCGCGAGCGACCGCAGGTCGGCGGCCCGCTCGGGGAGGTGGTCGGCGAGCGCGCGCACGGCCGCACCGGGCGGGAGCCCGGCCGTCAGCGCGGACGCGACGAGGTCGTACACCTCCTCGTCGTCCGCGCCGGGGACCGGCCGCAGGACGCGAGCGGTGACGACCCGCGTGAGGGCCACCCCCGCCGCCGCCAGCACGATCCCGACCGCGGCAACCGCACGGCCGCTGGCACTGAGGTAGAAGGCCAGGAGCGGGCGATCCAGCAGCACGGCCAGCCCGGGCACGCCCACCACGGGCAGGAGCGCCAGCGCGACCGCCACGGCGCGGGCCTGGGCGGTTGCGACCGAACCCGCGTGGGTCCGGGCACGCTCCGCATCCAGCGCCTCCACGGCGGCGGCCAGCGCCGGCAGCGCGGGCGCGCCCACGTCCCGGGCCAGCGCCAGCGCACGGGCCACGCGCTCGGGCAGCCGGTCGAGATGCTCGACGGGAGCCCCGACCGCCAGACGTGCGCGCGCCTCGTCGACCGCGTCGCCGGCGCCGTCGGACCGGCGGGCAGCGGGCGTGGTCAGGCGCATCACGGCCACAGCTCCCGCGTGCGCACGGTCGCCTCGCCGACCTCCACCGCCACGACCGCCGTGACGTGCCGCCGGCCGTCGGACGCGCGCTGCAGCGTCGCCACGGCGTCCACCGCGGTTGCGAGCTGGGCACGTGCGGCCGCGATCGGCACGCCCGCGAGCAGCGCCATCCCCTCGAGGCGCGTGAGCGCGTCGCGGGCGCCGTTGGCGTGGACCGTCGTCATCGACCCGTGGTGCCCGGTGTTCATGGCCTGCAGCAGGTCGGCCACCTCGGCGCCCCGTACCTCGCCGATGACCAGCCGGTCCGGACGCATCCGCAGGGCGTTGCGCAACAGGCTCGCCACGTCGGCGACCATCCCGCCGTCCGCCGACGGGGGCACCACCTGGAGGTGCACGACGTGGCCGCCGCTGACCCGCAGCTCGGGAGCGTCCTCGATCACCACGATGCGATCGGGGGCCGCCTCGTGCAGCAGCCGCGCCAGCAGGGTGGTCTTGCCCGACCCGGCGCGGCCCGTCACCACCAGATTGGCCCGGTCGCGCACGAGTTGGCGGAGCACGTCGGCCGCGGGTCCGGGCACCGCCCCCGCGTCCGCGAGCTCGTCCCAGGACGGCACGACGGGTGCGACCCGCCGCAGCGTGACCGTCGGCTCGCCGACCAGCGGAGGCAGCAGCGCGTGCAGGCGCACGCCCCCCGGCAGGACGGCGTCGGCGAAGGGGCGGCCACGGTCCAGCCGGACGCCCAGGGGCCCGAGCACCCGCGCCAGCGTCTCGCGCACGTGGTCCGGCCCGTCGAAGGCGACGTCGACCCGCTCCAGCGCGCCGGCGCGCTCCACCCAGATCTCGTCGTGGGCGTTGACCAGCACATCGGTCACCTCGGGGTCGCGGAGCAGCGCCTCGAGCGGCCCCAGGCCGCCGAGCTCGTCGACCAGGTCGCGCACGAGTTGGGCCCAACGCGCCGGCGCGACCACCACGCCCTCGGCCGCCAGCGCCCTGGCGACGGCTCGGCGCAGGACCGACCGGTCCGCCGGCGCAGCGGCGACCTCGGGATCGAGGCCGATCCGCGACCGGACCGGATCGCGCAGGCCCGCGGACGTGGCCGCTCGGTGGGCGGCAGGCGCGGGCGAGTTCGGGGACGAGTCCACGGAGCGTTCCTGTCGGTCGGGTCAGGTGCCGCGCACGATCGGCGCCAGCGCCTTCAGCCAGGCACCTGGCAGCCCTGCGGGGACGCGACGCGCCAGCCCCGCACGGGCCACGCGGGCGGAGAACGGCACCTGCACGGTGCGCCGGCCCCCGGCTGCCTCGGTGACTGCCCGTGGGTGGGCCGGACCGTGGTCCACGACCACCGCCACGCCCGCCTCCGAGCGACCCAGCGCCGTGATCCCGGACCCGTCGCGACGCAGCACCAGCACGTCGACCGCAGGATCGGTGCCGACGTCCACGACCACCAGATCGACCCCGTCGAGCTCGACGTCCCTGGGCGCCGCGCCGGTCACGCCCACCACGCGCAGCCCGGGCACGCCGGGGGCCGGCACGGCCCCGCGCCAGGCGCCCGGTCCGGCCAGCGCATCGGCGTCGATCACCCGCGCCCCGGCACTGGGCACGTCGCCGGACGCCGCCACCAGCGTCCGGCGGCCTCCCCACGCCGCCAGCCCACCCAGCGCGAGGGCGATCGTGGTGGTGCCGGCCCCGCCGGACGCGCCACCGACGACGAGCGTTCCCGCACCAGGAGGCCGGTCCATCGCCACGGTCACGTGCTGCACGAGGCCCGGGAGCCGGTCACGCTCCTCGGGCCAGCGCACCACCGCCCGCGGTCGCACGGCCCCCGCCCGGGTGGCGGCGGCCACCGGGTCGTCGGTCTGCGTGATGAGCAGCACCGTGGGCACGCCGAGGCACTCGCGCGTCCCGACCGCGTCGGTCAGCGTGAGCACGGGCGGGACCAGCGCGGCCGTCACGGCGTCGACCACCTGCCAGCCGATCGTCTCGAGCCAGGCACGCACGGCCGGCGCGACGGCCGGCGCGACGTCCAGCGTGACGGGGGTGGCGTCGGTCTCCACGGCTGCTCCTTCGACCTCCGGCACGCTACGGGCCGGCCGTGAGGTGTCCAGCGCGACGTGGTCGCGGGCTGTGGAGAACCGGCGGCGCTCGGGCGGCCGGCGCAGCCGGTACGGCGGGCGGGAACTACCCTCGCGGCGCGCCTGACGACAGCCCCACCACAGCCACCGAGGAACACCGTGAGCGACGGCGACGAGCGCGACCAGCTCACCGACCCGGGCCCCGACCCGGGCTCCGACCCGGGCTCCGACCCGGGCTCCGGGCCGGAGGACGACGAGCACCGCCTCCGCGCGGCCTTCGGGCGGCTGCGGGGTGTGCTGTCGCGGGGGGCCGACGAGGCCGCGGAGTTCACCGAGGAGCGCTACGCCCGCGAGCACGCCGACCGGCTCTCGGACCGCATGGTCACCGAGTACGCACGCCGCCGGACCGGCGCGAAGCAGGCGGCGTTCTTCGACCTCGACAAGACCGTCATCGCCCGGTCGTCGACGCTGGTGATGGGCCGCACGTTCTTCCGCGACGGGCTGATCTCACCGAGCAACGTCGTGCGGGGGCTGTACGCCCAGTTCGTGTACCAGCTCGTGGGTGCCGACCACGCCAAGATGGAGCAGATGCGGGCCGCGCTGCTGGATCTGACCAGGGGCTGGGATGCCGGCCGCGTCGCGGCGCTGGCGGCCGAGACGGTCGAGGAGGTCATCGCCCCACTGGTCTACCAGGAGGCGCTCGACCTGTTCGAGGAGCACCGCCGGGCGGGCCGGGACATCTGGATCATCTCCAGCTCCGGCGAGGAGATCGTGGCCCCGTTCGCGCGCTACCTCGGGATCGACAGCTTCATCGCGACCCGCGCGGGGGTGGACGACGCCGGCTGCTACGACGGCACGCTCGAGTTCTACGCGTACGGCAAGGCCAAGGCCAACGCGATCCGGCAGCTCGCCGAGGTCCGGGGCTACGACCTCGGGCGCTGCTACGCCTACAGCGACTCGATCACCGACCTGTCGATGCTCGGCGTGGTCGGCCACCCCACCGCGGTCAACCCCGACCGCGAGCTGCGGGCCGCCGCCACGGCGATGGAGTGGGAGGTGCGCGACTTCATCCGTCCCGTGAGCCTGCGCGACCGCTTCTCCGACGTTCCCCGGCCGAGCAACCGGCTGCTGCTCGGTCTCGGCGTCGCGGTCATCGCCCTGATCGCCTGGCGCCTCCTGGCCGACGACGACTGACAGTGACTGACCGAAACTGACCGAAACTGACCGAGCGTCGGATCAGAAGTAGTCGCGGTGGTAGGTGACCATGCCGTCGTCGTCCAGGCCGAGGAAGGTCGCCCGGGGCAGGTCGTTCCAGCGCCGGCCGCCAGCGGTGTACGACAGGGTCCACTCGACCGCCACCCCCCCGCCGTCCGCGTCCTCGAACAGGCGCTTGACCTCGATGCTGAGGTCGTCCTTGCCGGCCAGGTAGTCCTTGAGGTAGGCCTGGATCAGCAGGTTGCCGTTGTGCGGCGGGTTGTAGGGCTCGAGGTACAGGGCGTCGGCCGTGTACAGCTCGGGCAGGTCGGACACGTCGCCCGCCTCCCACATCTGCACCAGCCGTTCCCAGACTTCGCGGGCACGCCCCACTGCCACACCTCCATGCGCTGCGCCGGCGACGGCCGGCTCCACGACGCCGGGAGGGTAGCCAAGCCCCCACCGCCGCTGGCAACGTCGCAGCCGGACCCGCGTGGGGTCGACACCTCAGTAGCCTGGGCCGCGCACGGGTCACCGTGCGGGGAGGCGTCCGGGTTCCTGGTGGGCCCCCTGGTCTTCAACACCAGCGAGGGCGTGACGAGCGCCCTGGCGGGTTCGATTCCCGTCCGCCTCCGCAGATGACGCTGCGGTGACTGCGTCGGGGGCAGCTTGCTGCCGAACGGCTGGTGAGCGATCCAGTCCCATCACGTCAGTACGGTTCTCATGTCTGGATGCGAGAGACCCCGGGGTCTGGGGAGAGTTCTCGAAGTGATGATGATCGGTCTCGTGCCGTCGACGACCGGTGCCGCACGCCCAGCGCTGCTGCAAGGGTACAGATGCTCGTCGTCGACCGCCTTGTCCAGGACGCGGCTGTGATCCTCGGGATCGACGCCCCGGACGGCGCCCAAGACCTGGCGCAGATCTTCGACGCATTGCTGTCCCAGGAAGGCTTGATCGGTGTCGCGATAGTCATCACGTTGGTGGCAGGCCTCATCTACGTCGCGAAGCTTCCCGACCTCACCTTCGCCAGGGCTGAACTCCTCAAGCAGCAGCGTGAGGCCCCGCCGATCACCCGACGCGAGCTCGATGCGTTGGTGGACGAACTCACTGAGATCGATCAGCGCGTCATCGCTCTCGAGATGGAGTCAGCAGACGTCCGAGCCCGGATCGACAGCGAGCATTTCAGGTTGACGTTGGTCGTCACCAACTTCAGCACGAGGACGCCGGTCCAGGATCTGGACGTACGCGTGATCCGGCGCGACGGCGTGAGCTGCCAGCCGGTTCGCGTCACTGCCGACTCCCTACAACTCGGCCCGGGGGCTGAGAGCCGAATTCGATGGCCGGACGAGGCTGGACCGGCGGCCTCGTACGTGCTTCGCCTCACCTGGATCGAAGGCGATCTCTACCGGGATCGCGACCTCGTGGTGATGAACCCCGACAGCTAGCCCACAGCTAGCCCGGGCCAGGTCAGGCTGTAACGGCCTCCACCGACGCGGTCGACGGGGTGATCCTGGCGGACCGCAACTCCTCGACGAGGATGTCCCACTCGTCCGTGCCGTCGTCCTCGGTGACCGCAACGTGCGGCGTCTCGTACCAGTCGCGCACATCGGCGCCGAGCTTCGCGATGACCGACGCGGCCTGGTCGAACCCGAAGGTGTGCGCGGCGTTCAGGCCCGCGGACTCGAACTCGAGTATCACCTTGAGCAGTCGAGCATCGCGACGCCCGAGGACCCGTGCGTGCCGGAACACTCCACTGGCCTCACGACGCAGTAGCTCGTCGAGAGCAAGCCCCGCCGCCCTGTCAAACGTGCCTTCGTCGACACCATCGAACGACACGTTCATGGTGAACCTGAAGATTGCCATCACGTCTCTCCGCAGGAAACCGTCGAGTATCGAGCAGTGTTTGTCAACCTAGCCGTCTCGCGCGTCGACCGAGCAACCACGGCGCGCTCTCGTCACTCGGAACGAGACGGACTCGGACTTGACCCGCTGGACTGTCAAACCGGCGGTACGTAGAACGTCCACTACCCCGATGCTGTTCCCCCGCCCGTATCCGCTCAACGACTGGCTCATGTGACCAACTGTGCCACAGGTACCCGCCGACTCCTAGCACGCCGCTGATCAGGGACGTCGGTGATGGCGGACGGAGCACCGTCGTCGTACGGGGCCGGATGGTCGACGCACGGCGCTGGACTGATGTATCATCGCGATACATCGCGGCGATACATCGTCGCGCTACACCCCCGGACGTGCAGGACGCACAGCACGAGCAGGACGCGCAGACCGTACCGCGCGGTCGGGGTCGACGTTGCTGGAGCCACCCCGTGCTCGAACTCGCCATCCTCGGCCTGCTCAAGGAGCGGCCGATGCACGGCTACGAGCTCAAGCAGCAGCTCAGCCAGAAGCTCGGCAGCTTCTGGCAGGTCTCGTTCGGCTCGCTGTACCCGACGCTCAGGCGTCTGGACAAGCGCGGCGCCCTGGAGATCCTGTTCAACGACGACAAGACCGCCCGCCGGCGCAAGATCTACCGCATCACCGAGACCGGGGAGCACGAGTTCCACGATCTGATCGAGGACCGCGCGCACTCGGCCTGGGAGGAGGACAAGTTCCCCCTCCGGCTGGCGTTCTTCCGCTACCTCACCCCCCAGGTCCGCATCCGGCTGCTCGAGCGCCGCAAGGCCTACCTCCGCGAGAAGCTCGCGGACCTGGAGTCCTCCGTGCACGAGGCGCCCGGCAAGATCGACGGCTACACGCAGTCGCTGTTGCAGCACGGGGTCGACGTCACGCGCGCCGACCTCGCCTGGCTGGACGGGCTCATCGCCACCGAGCGCCGCCAGCTCGCGGAGCTCGGCGAGGACGAGCCCATCAGCCCCGACCCCACCCCCGCCGGTGGCGAGGCGGGCACACGCCCGACCACCCGCACCCCCAGCACCGAGGGCGCGCCCGCCCGCACTCGACCGTAGGAGAGCCCCAGATGTCCCCGAACAAGATCCGCGTCGCCATCGTCGGCGTCGGCAACTGCGCCAGCTCGCTGGTCCAGGGCGTGGAGTACTACAAGGACGCCCCCCACGAGGCGAACATCCCGGGGCTGATGCACGCGATGCTCGGCGACTACCACGTCGGCGACGTCGAGTTCGTGGCGGCCTTCGACGTCGACGCCAAGAAGGTCGGTCGCGACCTGTCCGAGGCGATCGTCGCCCCGCCCAACAACACCATCCAGTTCGCGGAGGTGCCACCGGTCGGGGTGACCGTCCAGCGTGGCCCGACGCTGGACGGCCTGGGGCACTACTACCGCGAGATGATCGAGGAGGCGCCCGACGAGCCGGTCGACGTCGTCGACGTCCTGCGCCGCACGCGCGCCGACGTGCTGGTCTGCTACCTCCCGGTGGGGTCCGAGGAGGCAGCCAAGCACTACGCGCAGCAGGCGATCGACGCCGGCGTCGCGTTCGTGAACTGCCTCCCGGTGTTCATCGCCTCCGACCCCGAATGGGCGGCGAAGTTCGAGCAGGCGGGCGTACCGATCATCGGCGACGACATCAAGAGCCAGGTCGGGGCCACCATCACGCACCGCGTGCTGACCAAGCTGTTCGAGGACCGGGGCGTGTCGGTCGACCGCACGTACCAGCTCAACTTCGGCGGCAACATGGACTTCATGAACATGCTCGAGCGCGAGCGCCTGACCTCCAAGAAGATCTCCAAGACGCAGTCGGTGACCTCGCAGCTCAGCTACGACCTGCCCAAGGAGAACATCCACATCGGCCCGAGCGACCACGTGCCGTGGCTCACGGACCGCAAGTGGGCCTACATCCGCATCGAGGGCCGGGCCTTCGGCGACGTGCCGCTCAGCGGCGAGCTGAAGCTCGAGGTGTGGGACTCGCCCAACTCCGCCGGTGTGGTCATCGACGCGCTGCGGATGGCCAAGATCGCCAAGGACCGCGGTCACGGCGGCCCGGTCTACTCGGCCTCCTCGTACTTCATGAAGAGCCCGCCGGTGCAGTGGCGCGACGACGTCTGCCGCCGCATCGTCACGGCCTTCATCCGCGAGGCGGTCGACGAGCGCGAGCTCGCCAACCGCTGGCAGCACGAGGCCGACGCCGCCTTCGACTCGGTGTGATCGCGCCGGACGTGCTCGCTGCGCTCCGGGCAGATGGCTGACCTGCCAGCTTCCGTCCGACGGTTCACGGCACTGACGCGCGTCGTACACCCGGCCCACGCCTCGAACCGGTTCGCGATCCTCGTGAGCCTGCTCGGCTGCGCCGTCGCGCTCCTCGCCGGCGATGCGCCCGCGTCCGGGGCGTTGCGGACCGCGCTGGCCGGCGGGATCGGGACGTTCCTGGCGTGGGCGATCGCGCGTGAGCTGGACCCCGACCGCACGGGCACCGCACGCTACGCCGGCTTCGGGGGCCTGGCGCTGATGCTCGTGGGCGCACCGGACCTCGCGGCGCTGCTCGCCGTGCTGCTCGCCGTGCGCGTGGTCGTCCGCCCGACCGGGCTGCGACCGACCATCCCCGACACCATCGCGATGGTGGCGGTGGCGTGGCTGTCAGCCGGCGATCCCACGGGCGTGATCGGCTCGTTCGGGCTGGCGGCCGCGCTGGTCTGGGACACCCGACTGCCGGTCCGCGCGCCCCGTTCCAGCGGGTTGGCGGGCGCCATCGTGCTGAGCACGGCGGTCGTGGCCGCGATCGCCGGCGGGGCCCTGTTCGCCGGCTGGGAGTCGCCCGGCGCGATCGAGGTGGTCGTCTTCCTCGCCGGCATGGCAGCCGCGACGAGGCTGCCGGTCCGCACCGTCACCAGCCGCACCGACACGACCGACGAGGTCCTGCACGGCGACCGCGTCCACGCCGGGCGCGTCCTGACCGGCCTGATCCTGGCCGGGACCATGGTCTGGGTCGGGGCCCCCGGGATCGCCGCCCTGGGCGGCGCGTGGGCCGCGTTCATCGCGACCGGCTTCGTCGGCTGGCGCACCGACCGGTTGGCTGGCGTCATCGCGCTCATCGCGCTCATCGCGCTCATCGCACTCGTCGCGCTCATGGCCAGCGCGTGCTCCACCGACCAGCCTGCTGTCGAGCCGACGCCAGCCGCCACGGCCAGCCCCACGCCGTCCCGCACGCCCTCCCCCAGGCCGTCGCCGTCGCCGACCCTTGACCCACCACCCGAGGTCCGGGCCCACGAGGGCCCTCAGGACCTGGCCAGCGACCTCGTCGCGGCCGAGCGGGCGATCCGCGACCCCGACACGCCGGCCGCCGACATCGAGGGCTGGGCGCACATCCAGCAGGCCGCCTACCGCGAGCTCGCCGAGCAGCCGGGTTGGACCCAGCAGGTGGCCCCGTCGGTGCCCGAGAACCTGCGGACCGCGTTCGACCTGAACGCGCAGGCCCAGGCCGAGCTGCACGCCCTGACGCGACCGCGCGAGTCCCTGCCCGACTGGAGCATCGTCCCGCCGCCGCCCGCCGAAGAGCTGCTGGCCGCCTACCGCACCGCCGCTGGCGAGTTCGGCGTCGACTGGACCTACCTCGCCGCTATCCACCTCACCGAGACCAGGATGGGGCGGATCCAGGGCGACAGCACGGCGGGGGCCAGGGGCCCGATGCAGTTCCTGCCGTCGACCTGGGACGCCTACGGCGAGGGCGACATCCACGACCCCACCGACGCCATCCGGGCGGCCGCCCGCTACCTCGTGGCCCACGGCGCCCCGCAGCGGATGGACGCCGCGCTGTACGCCTACAACCACAGCGACCGCTACGTCACGGCCGTGCGCAACTACGCCCGGGTGATGCAGGACGAGCCCGGGACCTACGCGGCCTACCACGCGTGGCGCGTCTACTACCGGCTCACGACCGGCTCAGTCGTGCTCGAGGTCGGCTGGACCAACCCCGCTCACCACCCGGACGGGTCGACCAGCGCTCCCCGGAACGTCGGCGCCGAGCCGTTCCAGGCCAGCTCGGAGGCCTCGCAATAGGTCTGGGACCCGTCGGACTGGGCGTCCGCTCGGTGGCGGATCCGATCGTTGCTGCCGGGCACCAACAGGTTGTAGAAGCAGGCGTCACGGGCCAGAGCCGCGAAGCTCACCCACCCACCGGCATCGTCCTGCGGGTCGCACGGATCGGACGTCTCGGGCCCGAACACCGAGATCTGGTTGGCGTCCGTCGAGGTGCCTCCCGCACCCGTGAAGGCGGCATCGTCGTCCCCGACCCACTGGTACGGCGCGTTCTGGCCCGCCTC
>DASWKO010000051.1:0-7688 GCA_036396595.1 Nitriliruptorales bacterium
GGTGGCTGTTGGGGATCTCGAGCACGATCACGCTGGTGGTGTCACCGGTCGCCGCGCTGGCCGACGACACCAGCGCCGCGACCCCGGCGTCGTCCGGGGCGGTCGCCGTCAACGTGGCCGACACGGTCGTGGTGTCGCAGACCAGCACCCACAACGGCGAGGGCGGGGCTGATGCCACGGTCGTGGAGGTGTTCGGCGAGACGGTGGTGGGCGGGGAGCAGTCGGGCACCGGCAGCGCCTCGGGCGACCTGATCTCGACCGGGGACACCGGTGCCGGCTCGGCCACCGTGGGTGGCTGGTCCGCGGATGTGGACGGCGAGGGCCGGTCCTCCGCGGCGGCATCGGTCGCGCACGTCGGCCTCGGCGGCGACGGTGGCGGCGAGGTCGAGGTGTTGGGCAGCCGCAGCAGCGCCGAGCACGACCGCAGCCGGGCGTCGTCCTACGGCGTGCGTGCCGCGGGAGGCGGCCACGAGCTGTACCTGCTGCGTTCCGACGCCGACACCGACGGCAGCGCGACGACCGCGCTGATCGACATCGACGGCAACGTCATCGTCCCCAACGACTCGGTCCGCCAGGTCTGCGCGGCGCTGCCGGCTGAGCTGCTGAGCGTGGCCTGCGTGTACGCGCAGGTGGAGCAACTCGACACGAACGGGGATGGTGTGCCCGACGGCGCCGGCGCCACCGCAGGCGTGGTGGACGGCTCGCTGGTCGGCTCGATCGTCCTCGACCTCGTCCAGGCCGAGGGGGTCGTGGCAAGCGGCAGCGACGACGTCGCCGGCGCGCCCCGGCCGCCCGCGAGCGGGCCGGTCCCGGTGGTGGGCGCACCCGACGGGCCGGGGCCGCTGCCTCGGACCGGGCTCGGTGTGCTGGGCCTGCTGGTTGCCGGCCTGACCGCGCTGGGCGCGGGTGACGCCCTGCGGCGCCAGGGCCGCTGACCGCCGCCACCGGGGCGGCGGGGCTCAGGCGATGAAGCCTGCCAGGTCGTCGCCCTCGAGGACCTCGTGCTCGAGCAGGGCCTCGGCCAGCGCGTCGAGCCGGACCGCGTCGGCGCGGAGGATCTCCTCGGCTTCCTCCTCGGCCTCGTCGAGCAGGCGTCGCACCTCGCCATCGACCAGCTCGAGGATGCCCGGGCTGATGTGCTGCGACGACAGGTAGTCACGCCCGAGGAACACCTCCTCCTCGGCCTCGAGGACCTGGACCCGGCCGACCGCCTCGCTCATGCCGTAGCGCGCCACCATCCGACGGGCGAGCGCGGTGGCGCGCTCGAGGTCGCCTTCACCGGCCGTCGACGGCTCCTCGAACACCACCTCCTCGGCCGCGATGCCGGCCATGCTGACCACGAGCTCGGCCAGCAGGGTCGACCGGGCCCGTACCACCGCGTCGTTGCGCTGGAGGACCTCGAGGTGACCGACGTGCCGTCCGCGTGACACGATCGTCACCTTGTCGAGCGTGTCCGGACCGCGCTTGGCGGCGGCCACCAGCGCGTGACCGGCCTCGTGGTAGGCCACGCGGCGCAGCTCGTCCGGCTCGAGGCGGTGCGCGGTCGTCCGTGGGCCCGCCAGGACGCGCTCGACCGCCTCGTTCAGGTGCGTCAGCTCGACGCGGCCCCGGCGCTCACGCACGGCCAGCAGCGCGGCCTCGTTGAGCAGGTTGGCCAGGTCGGCGCCGCTGAAGCCGGGCGTGCGCCGCGCCACCGCGCGCAGGTCGACATCCGGGTCGAGCCGCTTGGTGGCGGCGTGCAGCTCGAGGATCGCAGCGCGGCCGTCCACGTCGGGCAGGTCGATCGTGACCTTGCGGTCGAAGCGGCCCGGACGCAGCAGTGCCGGGTCCAGGATGTCGGGGCGGTTGGTGGCACCCATGACCACGATCCCGGCCGACGGCGAGAACCCGTCCATCTGCACCAGCAGCTCGTTGAGGGTCTGCTCCCGCTCGTCGTGCCCGCCGCCGACACCGGCGCCCCGCCGCCGCCCGGCCGCGTCGAGCTCGTCGATGAAGATGATCGCGCTGCCGGTGGCCCTGGCCTGGCGGAACAGGTCGCGCACGCGGGCGGCGCCCACGCCGACCAGCGACTCCACGAACTCCGAGCCGGAGATCGAGAAGAACGGCACCTGGGCCTCGCCGGCGACCGCACGTGCCAGCAGCGTCTTGCCGGTGCCCGGTGGCCCGACCAGCAGCACACCCTTGGGTGGCAGTGCACCGATACCTGCGAACCGGCTGGGATCCCGCAGGTAGTCGACCACCTCACGCAGCTCGGTCACGGCGGCGTCGGCGCCCTGGATCGAGCCGAACGTGACCCGCCCCGCGTCGTCGTCCCTGTCCTTCTTGCCGAACAGCCGGCTGAACGCCAGCAGGTCGCGGGATCCGCCGGAGCGGCCCATCACGAACAGCAGGCCGAACAGGTTGGCGAGCAGCAGCAGCGGCAGCACGAACTGGGCCAGGAACAGCGCCTGGCCCTTGCCGTTCTGCTGGTCCACGACGATGGTCGCGCCGCCCTCCTTCAGCGTGCGCAGCACGCTCTCGGTCGCGGCGTCCGACTGCGGGTAGGCCGACCAGACGGGCTGGCCGTTCAGCTCGAAGGCGACCCGGCCGTCGTGGTCGAGGAAGCGCGCCTCGCCGACCGTGCCGGCCTCGGCGGCCTGCAACAGCGCGGACAGCGGCGCTTCGATACCTGGAGCGTCGGGCGCTGCGGCGTCCAGCGAGCGGACGAACGCCAGGACGAGCACGACCAGGGCCAGCAGCATCAAGGGCAGCGCCAGCCCGATGCGGCGCAGGGCGGCGGTGTCGACGCGGTCGCGGAGCTTGGCCCGGCTCGGGCCACGGTTGGTCGGTGCGAGCATCAGCGTTCCTGTCGAAGGGCCTCGGCGTGGGCCCAGGCGGGCTGACGTTGGCGGCGCGCAGCGAGCCCGACGGCGCCAGCGCCGGAGCCGGCGCCGAGGAGCAGCAACAGCCAGATAGCGGCAGCGGGGGCGGGACCCCGAACGGTGGCGGCGTAGCGGATCGCGGCCTCCGGGTCCTGCTGGCCGGGCACCATCGCGACATTGGCTGCCGTGCCCTGCTGCGCGACGAACCCGGCGTTGGCGACCGGCGCTGGCGCTGGCGCCGGTGCGGGGACGGGCGCCGTGGCCGGAGGTGCCGGCGGGGCGGGGGGAGGGGGAGCCGGGGCCGGAGGGGGTGCAGCCGCCACCTGCTGGTGCGGCGGCGGCGCCTCTGGGGCTGCCTCGCGGGCGGGCACGGGGGCCGGCGGTGGCGGAGGGGCCAGGGGCAGCGGTTGGTAGCTGCCCGTGAGTCGGAGCACGTCCGCACTGCCGCCCGCGAAGATCCCGATCTCGTTGCCGGTCGTGAGCGCACCGCCCAGGCCGGGGGCGTCAGCGACGTCGACCGGACGCTGGGACGACAGGTCGACGAGGTGGTAGGCACCGGGAGTGCCCACGAGCAGGAAGCCCTCGAGCCCGTACGCGGAGGTCGCGAGCAGCCCGCCGGCCCGCGGGGTGTCGCCGACCTTGCTGAGCCCGCCGCCCGAGACGCGGTAGACCCCCCCGCCCGCGCGGCTGGCGTACAGCGTCGCGCCGTCCCACGCCAGCACCTCGGCCGGGTCGCCAGCCAGGCCCGACGCCAGCGTGGACACGATGCTCTCGCCGGGCGGGGCAGCGGGGTCGACCACGACGATGCGGCCGTCACGGGTGGCGACGGTCAGGTGGGCGGTGCCGGGCTGGAGCGCGATCCCGGTGCCACAGACGTCGGCGACCGTGTCGATCACGTTGCCGTCGAAGTCCGACCGCACGAGCCGGCAGGTCGCTGCGAGCAGCCCGCCACCGGGGGCCGAGTCGGCCGAGCTGCTGTCGCAGCCCGGCTCGGTCGCGTAGAGGCGGCCGCCGCGCTCCACCAGGCCCCAGGGGCGCACCGAGCCGACCGGCGACCCACCGCCGCGCGCCTGCATCGAGACGAGCCGGCCGTCGACCGCGGCCCACAGGCGGCCCTGCTTGACCTCGACGGCGGTCGGGCCACCTGGGCAGCCCGAGCCTCCGAAGCTCGCGAACGGTTCCGAGGCCATGCCCCGTGGGGCCCCGGACGCCGCCCAGGCCGCGACACTCGCCATGAGCAACGCGGCGAGCGTCAACGGGGTGAGTGGACCGAGCGTGCGGACGGTGGCTCCGAAGGTTGGCGGGCGGGGTGGGTCGCGCGTGCCGCTCCCGAGCGGAGACCGCGCGGGCGGGGGGAAGCGCCGTGCCAGGTGTCGAAGCAACCAAACGACCGGGTCCGGCTCGGCGTCGCGCCTGCACTGGTTAGGGTTCGCGCCGTCCCCCGTCCCGCCCTCCTGTCCGTGCGGGGGCGTGCAGTCAGCGCGCGACGACCTCGCCATGATCTCTGGAGTCCCGATGCTCGCCGGTACGCACCGCCTACGGCCCCGATCCCGCAGCCTGCTCGCCGTCGTGGCGTTGGTGGCGATGATCGCCACGCCCATGAGCGGCATCGGCTCGGTCCCCGCGGACGCTGCGGGGGCATCCGCGTCGGCCGGCGGCTTCTTGTTCTACAAGTTCCCGCTGCCGCAGCCGGCGTGCTCCGGTGTGGGCATCGCCAACGCACTGTTCACCCGGACCGAGTGCGGGTTCTCGGTGTTCCAGTCGGACGCCGACCCCGCGGCCGACCTCGCGGTCGATCTGTTCGGCCCGGGGCAGGACACCGCGTTCACCCAGGTCGATGCCACCTACGACGCGATCGACCTGGAGTGGCAGTTCAACATCCAACCTGGGCTCGACTGGCCCGCCGGTGAGATCCGGGCGCGCGTGATGCTCGACGGCGAGGACATCGGCGGCGGCGCGTTCTTCGTGAACGTGCTCGACGCCACCGTGGACGTCGCCGACGCAGCCGACCCGTACCGGCCTGGTGACGAGGTCGACGTCGCCATCACGGTGGAGCGCCTCCAGGGCGTGGCCACACAGCAGGTGCGCGAGGGCGTGCCCGCCGAGTTCACCATCAACGTCGTGCGCTCCGACAACAGCCAGGTCGGCCCCTACGGGCCGTTCACGGCCGCTGCCGATGGCACCTTCGCATGGACCATGCCGTCGGAGGCCACAGCGGGGCTGACGTCCGACATCGAGAGCAACTTCCGCTCCATCGTCTCGGTCGAGGTGGTGGACGCGAGCTGGACGGACGTCGCGACCGGTGAGTGGTACGCCGAACAGGCCGGGGTGGGGCCGGTCTCGGTCCTGTCCGACCCCCCGGGGCTCGTGCTGAAGAACCAGTTCATCTCGTCGACCGGGTGGGTGAAGAACGGCGAGAGCTACCCCTTCCGGGTCACGGTCGAGAACTACCTGCCGACCGCGTTCTCCGACCTGACCGTCACCATCCCGCCGGTTGACGGCACGACGTTCACCAACGTCAAGCCGCTGGCCAGCGCCGGGACCGCATCCGTCGCCGGCGACGGCTCGATCACCTGGACCGCCGACAGCATCCCGGCTGGCGCCATCGATCAACCCGCCCGCCTACAGCTCATCGTTGAGGGCGTGGCCAGGAGCGCGGCCCAGGACCCACAGATCGTGTGGAAGAACCTGTCCGCCACCGCGACGCTGACCTACGCCGGGGGCACCGGGCAGTCCGCCCGGTCCCTGGGTCCCCACGTCATCCCGGATGCGCTGACCTTCGACACGGCACGCTACGGCGAGCGTCCGTTCCCGGTGGTCCCGGTCGACTGGCGCGACCGCAAGCACGAGCCGTCCAACACCGGTGACCGCATCAACGCGATCATCAACAGCCCCGACATCCCCGGCTCCACCACCAACCTGTGGCAGGAGATGTCGATGGGGATGCTGCGTCCGATCGGCGACCTGCCCTCCAGCGGCATCGCGACCGCCGGCTGGGACGTGGAGTGGAAGTCCCAGCGTCACCAGGACGGCGGCTGGAGCTTCACCGAGATGTCCCCGCAGGGCACCTGCATGGGCGTCACGAGCAACGAGTTCGTCGACACGCCGCTGCTACCAGAGCGCATCAACAACGGCTGGTACCAGATGCCCGGTGACACCGGGTACTACGGCACCGACCGCTACAGCGCGGGCTCGCTGGCCGGGGCGATCGCCGGCGTCGGCGCGATCTTCGCCATCGACGACGCGTGCGGCCCGACGGGCAAGGCCGTCTACGACGCGGCCCACATCGCCGACCCGGAGATCGACTACAACGAGTTCGACACCGACAAGGACGGTGTCGTGGACTTCTTCATGATGCTGTACGTGGGCCTGGGCGGCCACGGTGACTCTCAGATCAATGGCACGCCGCCTTACGACAACATCTGGCCGCACAGCTCCTCGTTGGAGTTCTACTACTCGGACCCCGACACCGGTCTGAACGGCTACATCACCGACGACCGGCTGACCGACCTCGAGGGCAACGAGCTGTTCTACGCCGACGACAGCTACACGGGGTTCACGACGCAGGACACCGGGTTGCCCGCCTACGTCCGCGTCGGTCCGTACAACGTCAACCCCGAGTCGTCCATCGGCAAGGCCAGCGTGATCAGCCACGAGTACGGCCACTCGCTGGGCCTGCCCGACTTCTATTCGCAGGGCTCGCGCGCGACCTACGGGTCGTGGAACCTGATGGCGTCGGACTACTCCCAGCACATGGACATCTTCGGCAAGGTCGAGATGGGCTGGGTCGTGCCCCAACCGTTGACCGAGGACGTCACGGTCACGGACTGGGAGGACGACAAGGTCGACACGCACCGCATCGAGTGGCAGACCCCGGATGGCACGCCCTACGTGCTCGAGGGGCCCGACGTCCACAACGCCGAGGCCTACACCGCCAAGCTGCCGCCCAAGCTGCTGATCGACCCCGCCCTGGTCGAGAACGGTGCGAGCAGCCCCTGGCTGTACTTCTCGGGGTCCGGCAACGACTTCGGGTGCTCGCCCACGGGCGGCCACAACCTCGACATCTACCTGCCCGAGCTCGAACAGGTCGCCGAGGGCTCGACGGTCACGCTGGCCTACAAGACCTGGTTCGACATCGAGTGGGACTACGACTACGGCTTCGTGCTGATCTCCGACGACGAGGGCACCAGCTACCAAGGCGTCCAGTCCCAGCAGGGCTATTCCACTCCGAGCAGCCAGAACCCCAACCAGAACGGCTGCCTCAACAACTACGACTGGGGTCTGACCGGGACCTCCGGCTCGTACCAGGCGGCCACGGCCGAGGCCGACCGCATCCTCGGCGAGTATCCCGAGGGCGACAGCTTCGTCGATGACAGTTACGACATCTCGGCGCTCGCCGGGACCAAGGGGGTGGTGCGCTTCAGCTACGCGACCGATCCCGGTCTGGCCCGCCCCGGCTGGTTCATCGACGACGTGGTCGTGTCCGTGGACGGCGAGCCGTTCTACGAGTCCGACTTCTCCCAGACCCACGAGGACGGCCGGATCTTCCCGGGCGGCTGCGGCGAGGAGATCCGCGTCGCCGCGGCCTGCACCGTGGGCTGGGCCCGCATCTCGGCGACCGAAGGTTCACCGGCCGATCACGCCTACTACCTGGCGATGCGCGACCGCAGCTCGTTCGACTTCAAGGACGGCCGCGGCCAGTCCGACAGGGGCGACATCTCGTGGTCGCCCGGGCTGTACATGATGTACACCAACGAGTCGCGTGGCTACGGCAACACCGGTGTCGACGGCGCGCCCGCGCAGTCGCCCCTGGACAGCCAGCCACAG
>DASWKO010000052.1:0-9168 GCA_036396595.1 Nitriliruptorales bacterium
CGGCGACCAGGTCAAGCATGTCGTCGCCATCGATCCCCTCCCCGCCCACCACCTCCTCGGCAGCATCCAGTTCGAACGACCCGGCGAACACCGACAGCCTCGCCAACGCCAACCGCTGCACGTCATCGAGCAGGTCGTAGCTCCAGTCCAACGACGCCTCCAGCGTTCGCTGACGTGCCGGCGCCCCTCGCACCCCGCCGGTCAACAACCCGAAGCGGTCCGACAACCCGGCCGCGATCTGGGCTGGCGCCAGCGCCCGCACCCGCGCCGCCGCCAGCTCGATCGCCAACGGGATCCCATCCAGGCGCCGGCAGATCTCGGACACCGCCGAAACGTTGTCATCACCGATCCGAAAGTCCGAAGCCACCTGCCGGGCCCGCACCTCGAACAACCGCGCCGCGTCCGCAGCCGCGACCGTGCTGACGGACACAGCATCGGGGTCGGGCACCGGCAGCGGGGCAACCTCGAACGTCGCCTCACCCTCGACGACCAACGGCACACGGCTGGTGGCCAACACGTGCAGCTGCGGACACGCCGACGACAACCCGGCGACCAGCTGCGCGCACGCCTCGACCAGATGCTCACAGTTGTCGAGCACGACCAGCAGATGCCGGGCGCTGAGCTGCTCGGCGAGCGTGTCGGAAAGCGCCTGGTCGGGTCGTTCGTGGGCGCCCACCGCCGCGGCGACTGCCGGGGCGACCAGCCCTGGTTCGCTCACCCCTTGGAGGTCCACCCAACAGGCCCCGTCGGCAAACCGCGACGCCAGGTCCCCGGCGACCTCGAGTACCAGCCGCGTCTTGCCGCAGCCACCCGAACCAGTCAACGTCACCACCCGGGCATCCGCGACCAGGTCGGCCACCTTCGCGCGTTCACGCTCGCGGCCGACAAACGCCGCCACCCCAACAGGCAGGCCGCTCCGCATCTCCATGGACTCCACCCCGCCCCGATCATACGAACACGCCCTCACAAGCGCCCGTGCACTCCCGCGGGGGCGTCGGCCACGACGATCTTCCCATGTGGGAAGACTGTGGGAAGAGCTGCACAGGTTTGGGCTCCATCGCACCCCGTCCAGATGCCGAATCTTGCCGCTCAGAGGCCATCCACGGGCAAAGCCGGCGCCATGACGTGACACCAGTGGCAGGAGCTGTAGCCGATACTGAGGAAGACCGGCTTGTCCTGCTCGCGTGCGAACTCGAACGCCTCCTCGCCCCACGGGAGCCAGTCCACCGGGTTGTCGGCCTGCTGGAGCAGGTACGGCGAGGTCTCGGCTGCGAGTCGGTTGATGACCGTAACCTTCAGCCGATGTGGGCCCGGCGCGTCGCGAGGTCGCGGACGTCGTACCTACGAGACTACGGACCGCCTATGTGGGTGCCGATCACGAACGACGACCCAGAGGCCAGGTCCGCAGCTCACGCCCCGCTCGGCAACCCCCGCTTCGGGCGCCCCGCGGATCCTCATGAACGCCCATGACGACGAGCCCGTCGTCCCGCAGCCTCTGCGTCACGCACCTGACAGGATCTGGATGCGAACGCTTCCGCGGAAGCGCCCGCCGCCTCCCACAGGCTCAGCCCCGCAGACCTCACCAGATCGAGTGTGCCCGTTACCTCCATATATGGCAGCAACGAGCACACTCGACGCAGGGTAGACGCCGCGTCGGGAGAACGCCCGGACTACCACATGCCGTTGCTGGCGCATCTGGCAGCGACGTCAGGCACGCTCCGCAATGGCTCCAGCGAACCACGGTTTCTCGTGCCCATGGCTCGGTACGTCTACTGACGTTGACGGCGTCGCCCGTAGTGCGTGAGGCCCTTGGGCTTGTAGAGGTTGAGCGTCTGGACGACGAGTAGGAGCGCGAGTCCGATCGCGGGGTGGGCGAGGTCTCCGCCGAGGGCCGCGAGCTGATCTCCGGAGGCGTTGGCGGCGAAGTCCGCGGTGGCGGTGACGTCGGGCATGTGCAGGAGCAACACGACCAGGGCGATCAGGGTGAGGATGAGCGAGATGATGACCCAGTAGTGGCGGAACAGTCCCCATCGGGTGCCCAGCGCCATGAGCAGGCCGGTGCCCAGGGCGGCGGATGCCAGGGGCACGATCGCGTACCACCCGATGGTGTCCATGGCGGCCCAGGCGGCGCGGATCGACTGGTCGTCCGTGGTGTTGACAGCCCACAGTCCGAGCGCGAGGTAGGCGACCACGCCGCCGATCCATCCCACTGACACGGTGAGGTGGACCGCCAGGGCGGCCTTCCGGAGGGCTGGCGGCATCGTCACCCGTGGTCGACCGGCGGGGTGTGCCCCTCGGGTGTATCGGTCGTCTTCTGGTCGCCGCCGGGCAGGTGGCGTGACGGGCCGTGGCCGCCGCTGCCGATCGCCAGCACAACCACGACGAGCACCACGGCCGCGACCGCTGCGATGATGAACCCCTTGACCCATCGGGGTATCGGGTGTCCGTCATCCCCAGGGTCGGGTTCGGTGGGTTGTGGGGTGTCCATGATGTTCCGCTCGATGGGCGTCAGTAGCTTTGCAATACATAGTGTCGCTGTCAAAACGATACGTCCTGTTCCCGGCGAGATGTACACTAGAGTCATGCCGAAGTTGTGGGACGAGACCATCGAGGCGCACCGCCTCCAGGTTCGCGACGCGATCCTGGAGGCCGCCGCCGGACTGGCGTCCGAACACGGGCCGTTGAACGTCACCATGTCCCAGATCGCGGACGAGGCCGGGATCGGCCGGGCGACGCTCTACAAGTACTTCTCGAGCATCGAAGAAATCCTCCGGGCCTGGCACGACCATCAGATCAGCCGCCACCTCGAACTGCTGGCCGACATCGCCGACCGGGACGAGCCCGCGATAGGTCGGCTGGAAGCCGTGCTCAACACGTACGCCCAGATCCAGCACCAACGCGCCGACCACGGCGCGCAGCCGCACGGTCATGAGCTCAGCGCGATGCTCCACCGCGAGACCGACCTCGCCCCCGCCGAGAAGCAACTACACGACCTCGTCCGGACGTTGATCGAAGCTGCAGCCCAAGACCGGCAGGTGCGCTCCGACATCACGCCTGGCGAGCTGAGCACCTTCTGCCTCCACGCGCTCTCTGCAGCCAGCACCGCCCGGTCCAAGGCGGCCACCCACCGACTTGTCGGACTCGTACTCGACGGCCTCCGGGAGTGACCCGTCCTACTCCGTGGCCGGCGTTACGAGGCGGTCGACGACATCGAGGACGGCCCCGCCGACAACCGGGTGCTCGAGGCGGCAGCCGCGGGTGACGCGGATCTCATCGTCAGCGGCGACCGGCACCTGCTGACGCTCGGTTCGTGGCGTGGCATCGCCACCGTGAACCCCGCCGGGTTCCCCGCGGAGGCCTGACGCGGCCGGATCGCATCATCACCCGGAGCTGTTCGAGGTCGGCGAGGACCTCCTGCGCGCCCCCCACCGTGGAGGTGAGGACTGCCGTCCGATCTGGAGCAACTCGAACACGCGCGGGTCGACGACCTCGTTACCATCCCTGGTGATGCCGGCGTGTGTCCGGTCCCACGCCTCGAGGTCGCCACGATGCCGGCTGCCGTGTCCCGGTTCCTCCCACGCGCGGCCGACTACGACCTGTCGGGATGGCGGGCCGACCTGCTGGCCGGCGTGACGGTGGCGGTGGTCGCCCTGCCGCTTGCCCTGGGGTTCGGGGTGACCTCTGGTGCCGGTGCCGCGGCCGGGCTGTACACCGCCATCGTGGCCGGGGTGCTGGCCGCCGTCTTCGGCGGGTCGAACTTCCAGATCTCGGGTCCGACGGGTGCGATGACCGTGGTGCTCCTGCCACTGGTGTCCCGCTACGGCGTGGCGGCGCTCGCCCCGGTGGGGATCCTCGCCGGGCTGGTCCTGGTCGTGCTGGGCATGGCCCGGGTGGGACGGTTCGTGCGGTTCATCCCGTACCCGGTGATCACCGGGTTCACCATCGGGATCGCCGTCATCATCTTCCTGCAACAGCTTCCCGGGTTCCTCGGGGTGCCCAACGCCGAAGGCGAACAGATCCTGCTGGTGACGTGGCGGGTCCTGCGCGACGCGTCCGGTCACGTGCACTGGGCTACCCCGATGCTCGGTGGCCTGACCGTCGCCGTGATGGTGGCCTGGGGCCGCATCGAACGGGTGCGGAGCTTCCCCGCCAGCATGGCCGCGCTGCTGGCGGTCACCGCGGTGTCGCTGAGCTCGCCGTTCGCCCAGGTCGCCCGCGTCGCCGCGATCCCCACCGGGCTGCCGGTCCCCCAACTGCCCAGCCTGGCCGGCATGGAGGTCACCGAGCTGGTCCGTGCAGCGCTGGTGATCGCGCTGCTGGCCGCCCTGGAGAGCCTGCTGTCGGCCGTGGTCGCCGACGGCATGACCATCGGCGAGCGCCACGACCCCGACCGCGAGCTGTTCGGGCAGGGCCTGGCCAACATCGGCAGCGCGGTGCTGGGCGGCATCCCCGCCACCGCCGCCCTCGCCCGCACCGCCGTCAACGTCCGCTCTGGCGCGCGCACCCGGCTGGCCGCGATCCTCCACGGGCTCGTGCTCGCCGCGATCGTGATCGCGCTCGCGCCCCTGGCTGCCCGCATCCCCCTGGCTGCGCTGGCAGGGATCCTCATGGTGGTCGCCGCCAACATGGTCGAGGCCCGCGAGTTCCGCGAGATCGCCCGCTCGACCAAGTCCGACGCCACCACCATGCTGCTCACGCTGGGGGTCACGGTCGCCTTCGACCTGATCCTGGCCATCGAGGTCGGCCTGATCGTGGCCGGCGCCCTGTTCGTCACCCGCATGTCCCAGCTCTTCCAGGTCGACCCCACCATCCTGCTCGGCACGGACGGCCCCGCCCACCAGGACGCCTCCGCGGCCGACGCCGAGCGCCGGGTCCGGGCCGACGATCTGGTCGTCTACCGCATCGACGGGCCGATCTTCTTCGGCGCGGCCGACCGGTTCTTCGAAGAACTGCTGCGCGTCGACCACGGCATCCGCGCCGTGGTGCTGCGCATGCGCGGGGTCCCGGTCATGGACGTCACCGGCGCCACCGCCATGCGCACCCTGGTCCAACGTCTGGCCCGCCGCGACATCCTCGTGCTCGTCTCCGGTCTCCAGGACCAGCCCCGCAAGGTCCTGGAACGGACCGGGATCCTGCAACAGATCACCCGACGTGGGGACCACCTGTTCGACCACACCGACGACGCCATCGCGCACGCCCGCCACCACCTGACCTACGGTGACCACACCGCCCCCACCCGACCAGGGCAGGCAGCCGTGGGGTCGGCCGGCCGCGGACATCCAGCAGACGCTGACACGTGACATCGACCGCCCGAGGAGGCTCGGAGGTCCGCACCACGCCGGCCGGGGCCTACCCGGCCGAGCCTCCACGCGGGTCGCGCCAGACCAGATCCTTGTCGGACCGGGCCTCGGCGAAGTCCGGGCACTGCCCGTCGCCGGCACCCGTCAGGCCGCCGTCGGGATGGCACAGCACCTCACCGTCAGCGCTCCACAGCGTGCTGGGGATGTCGCAGCACCGTGCCGGGCGGTAGTACACGATCGCATCCTGGTACGAGTACTTCCAGATCTCGGTCGGCGGGTTGCTGACCTCCTCCGAGGAGATCTGCTCGATCTGTCTCTGCAGCCACGGCGGTGCATCGGCCCCGACCTCCGGTGAGCTGCACCCGGTCACCAGCACGACGGCCACCAGCAGCCCGGACCACGCCAGTCGACGGGTGTGCATCGCCCTCCCCTTACCTCGTCCCTGCCCCGTCCCTGCCCCTTCGTCTCCACCGTAGTCGCCGCAGTCGATCCGCCGGGACCGGAATGGGCACGGGAGCCTGCGGGTTCTCGTCGGTGCATCCCCTCGTCGGTGCACCCCACCGACACGACGACGCCCACATCGACGCCGGAGGCGTGGCATGACGACACCCGATCCGGGCGCCGCACCCCCCACACCCATGACCTTCGAGGCCTTCCGCCGGTCGTTCTACTACGGCTCCCGGGCGGACATGCAGTTCAAGTACCTGGCGTCGATGTCCGACGAAGACGCGGCCGACACCATCGCGCGTCTGCTGCACCTGCTGGGCGAGACGATCGACACCGGCGACTGGGACCGCGTCCGCCAGGCTGTCTACGAGGCTCAGGTCGCGGGCTACCAACCCTCGGGTCCCATCGAGCCCGCGGTCGACGCGGCGCCCTTCCAGCGCCTGCCGGCTCACCTGTCGCAGGTGCCGCTGGCGCTCATCAGCGCTGGCGGGGTCTTCCGTCGTGACGACGACCCCAGGGGACCTGACGGTCCCACCCAGGACGAGGTGCTCGGCGAGATCATGGAGTACCTGCGGGGCACGCCCACACTGACCGAGATCGGCGTCGACACACCCACCGGCGAGCTGACCGCCCGACATCCCGGGTACGACGCCACCACGGCACAGCGCGATCCGAACACGGTGTTCCCGCTCGAGGTCCTGCGTGACCTGGCTGCGAACGGGACCGTGCAGCTCGCGCCGACCCACTACGGGTTCGTCGGTGCGACCTCCCAGGTACGGCTGCGTGAACAGGTCGCGGCCGAGTGGGCGCAGCGCCTGCTCGAGGCACGCGTCGGCGCTGCGCTGCTCGTGGCCACCTGACCGGTCTGCCACGGGTCGGTCGGGCTCGTCGCACGCGCGCTGGAGGAGGCCGGCATCCCCACGGTCGCCGTGTTCGTCCGCGCCTTCCAGCACGTCGCCCAGCTCCTGCGGGTGCCCCGGGTACTGGTGACCCCGCACCTGATGGGGCGCACCATCGGCCCGGTCGGCGACCGGCCCCGCCAGCGCGCTGTCGTGGAAGCCGCTCTGGAGCTGCTGGTGTCCGCGACCGGGGCCGGCACCGTGGTCACCCTGGAGTAGCGTCCAGCCTTCCTCCCGCACGAGCACACCTGGCGCCGCGGGCCTGGTCGCTGGTGACGCCGATGACGCCGATGACGCCGATCGGAGCGGCGCGAGCGCTCCCACCGCCTTCACGGCCGGCGCTGGTCGCGCCGGCTCATCCGTCGAGGACCCTGGTCACGGCGCGCGCGAGCAGGCCGAGGCGAGGCGGCTCGTAGCCTTCCGGCAGGCGGTCGGGCAGCTCGGTCGCCACCGTCCGCAGCACCTCGGGGCCCGAAGGGTTCACCAGCGCCACGGATCCGACCCGCACGGTCGGGACGGTCTCGTTCCCGTCCGCCACGCTCCGGACGAAGCTCGCAGCATCCGGGTCCTGCCAGATGTCGACCCGGTCGAAGCTCAGGCCGGCCCGCTCGAGACCGCGCAGCAGCCCGGTACAGAACCCGCATCCGGGTCGCCAGTACACGGTGATGGTGCGTTCGCTCATCGGACACCTCGGGGGGTCGGGGCTCGGTCTCGGCGCTGTTGAGGAGGCAACCCGGATCGGCCGCGCTTGCTTCCGCTCGGGCAGCGACCTCCTACTTGATGCCGCGGTCGGCCTCGAGCAGCCGGAGCCAGACCTCGCTCAGGGTGGGGAAGGCCGGCACGGCGTGCCACAGCCGGTCGATGGTGATGCCCGACACGATGGCGATCGTGGCAGCGTGCAGCAGCTCGCCCGCACCCGGACCGACGAAGGTCGCCCCGACGATCGTCTCGCGGGCGTCATCGATCACGAGCTGAGCACGGCCCGCGACGCCCTCGCCGAGCAGCGCCGCTCCGGCCACGCTGCCGAGATCGGCCTCGGCGGTGCGGAACACGACGTTGCCGTCACGCGCCTGCGCGCACGTGAGCCCGACGGCGGCGACCTGGGGGTCGGTGAACACCACGCGTGGGACGGCGTGGGCATCGGCCCAGTCCCGTCGCACGCGCCCGGCCACGAGGTCGCCCACCAGCCGGGCCTGGTACTTGCCCTGGTGGGTCAGCAGCGCCCGGCCGTTGACGTCCCCGGCGGCGTAGAGCCATTCGCCCGCGACACCGTTGACCCGGAGCTGATCGTCGGTCCCGAGGTTGCCGCCGGGACCGAGCCCGACCGTCTCCAGCCCGATGTCTTCGGTGTTGGCCTGGCGTCCGGTGGCCACCACCACCTCGTCGCCGGTCAGCTCCGAGCCGTCAGCCAGGGTCACGGTGACGGGGCCATCGTCCGCGTGACGCTCGACCCGCACGGCCCGAGCGTCGGTCAGCACCGTGATTCCCTCGGCCTCGAGCGCGGTGCGGACGAGCTCGCCGGCGAATGGCTCCTCGCGCGCCAGGATCCGGTCGAACAGCTCGACGATCGTGACCTCACGGGCACCGAGACGCTTCCAGGCCTGTGCCATCTCGACCCCGACCACGCCACCGCCCAGGATCACGAGCCGCTCCGGCACCTGCTTGGCGCTGGTGATGTCGCGGTTGTCCCAGGTCCGCACGTCACGCAGGCCGTCGACCGGCGGGACCGCCGCCCGCGACCCCGTCGCGACGACGACGGCCCGGCGTGCGGTGAGGGTGGTGCGCTGCCCGTCGGCGTCCGTCACCTCGACCCGCCGCTCGCCTGCCAGACGGCCGTGCCCCCGGTACAGGCTCGCGCCGATCGAGTCCATCCAGCGGACCTGGTACTTGTCGTCCCACTGGGCGGCGAACGCATCCCGGCTGTGCAGCGTCCGCTCGACGTCGAGCTCACCGGTCACCGCCGAGGCCGCAGCGGGAACCCGCCGGACCGCGGCCAGTGCCTCGCCGGGGCGCAACAGCGCCTTGGACGGCATGCACGCCCAGTACGTGCACTCCCCGCCGACCAGGTCGGACTCGACGATGGCGGCGGACAGGCCGTTGTCGATGGCGTACCAGGCGGCGTTCTCGCCAGCGGACCCGCCACCGAGGACCACCACGTCGTACTCGTGCTCGTGCTCGTGCTCGTCACTCACGGTTGCTCCTCACGGTCCTCGCGGTCAGCCCTCAGCAGGTGCGTCCTGGACACGCACACCGTGCCAGAAGGCGACCCGGTCCGCGATCCCGCCGCCACCAGCGCAAGTACCGGCCGGCACAAACCACCGCATCCGGTGGTAACCCCGCCCCACGGACCGCCGCACCGGCAGCGCCCGGCAGAAACCACCGCATCCGGTGGAAGCCTCGCTCCACGGACCGCCGCGCCGGCAGCGCCCGGCAGAAACCACCGCATCCGGTGGAAACCCCGCCCCGACGGCCCCCCCCCCAGCAGCGCCCGGCACAAACCACCGCATCCGGTGGAAACCTCG
>DASWKO010000053.1:0-28170 GCA_036396595.1 Nitriliruptorales bacterium
CGCGCGACTGTCGGTCCGGCTGCTCCGTGGGTACCTCGCCATGCCCTACGAGTTCCACCTCCAGCGCAACTCGTCCCAGCTCATCCGCAACACCTTCGACTCGGTCCAGGTGCTGGTCCGCGACGTGCTCGAACCCGCTGCACGGCTGGTGTCCGAGGCGTTCACCGCGCTGGCGGTGCTCGTGGTCCTGCTGGTGATCGCACCCTCGGCCACGCTGCTGGCGCTGGCGATCCTGGGTCCCGCGATCGCGGTCCTGCTCGTCGTCGTGCACCCGCGGGTCAAGCGGCTGGGCATCACCAGCCAGGAGATGTCGGGCGCCAGCCTCCAGTCCCTGGCGCAGTCCCTCGAGGGGATCCGCGACATCAAGGTGCTGGGTCGCGAAAGCGCCTTCAAGCGCGAGTTCGCCCAACAGCGCGTGCGGTACGCGCGGGCGCAGTACCTGCGCGGCGGCGCGCGCGAGCTGCCCCGGGCGGCGCTGGAGACGCTGCTGATCCTGTTCATCATCGGCTTCTTCGCCGTCACGGTCTTCACCGGTGGATCGACGGGGGACTCATTGTCGATCCTGGGACTGTTCGCGTACGCCGCGCTCCGTCTCAAGCCCTCCTTGAGCGCGATCCTCGCGGGCCTGAACTCGGTCAAGTTCGCCGTCCCGGCGATCGACGAGCTCGACGCGGACCTCGAGCTGCTCGCACGGGAGGCCAGCTACCCGGACCACGACGTCACGCCGCTGCCCTTCCAGGACCGGATCGAGGTCGTCGACCTCGGCTTCGCCTACGACCAGGCGGCCGGACCGGCGCTTCGAGGGATCGACCTGACCATCCGCCGTGGCGAGGCGATCGGCATCGTCGGGCCGACGGGCGGCGGCAAGAGCACGCTGGTGGACATCCTGCTCGGGCTGCTCCGACCCACCACCGGCCGCGTGCTGGTGGACGGCGCGGACCTGCACGAGCACGCGGCCGCATGGCAGCGCAACATCGGCGTCGTGCCACAGGCCGTGTTCCTCATCGACGCCACGCTGCGAGCCAACATCGGTCTGGGCCTGCCCGCGGACGAGATCGACGCAGGCCAGCTCGCCGAGGCGGTGGAGCTGGCACAGCTCGGACCCTTCGTCCGCAGCCTGCCGGACGGGCTGGACACGATGGTGGGCGAGCGGGGTGTCCGCGTCTCGGGTGGGCAGCGCCAGCGGATCGCGATCGCCAGGGCCCTGTACCGGGGTCCCAGCGTGCTGTTCCTCGACGAAGGCACCTCGGCCCTGGACAACCTCACCGAGGCCGAGCTGGTCCGCGCGCTGGACGCCCTCCGCGGGCAGCGGACGATCGTGACCGTGGCGCACCGGTTGACGACGGTGCGTGCCTGCGATCGGATCGTGATGCTGGAGGACGGCACGATCACGGGGGCGGGGTCCTTCGACGAGCTGATGGAGAGCCACGCCGGGTTCCGTGCGCTGGCGTCACCGTGAACGCACGGAGCCTGGTGGAGGGGCTGGTCAACCCCTTCGGGCGCACGCTCATGGGCCAGGGAGGTCTGCACGGCGCGGGCAGCCACCGCTTGCACCGCATCGGTGGGCTGCCTTCGCAGTTCGCCCACCTGCGCCGGCGGCCGGGTGCCCCGTTCACCGTGGACCTCGACCGCGTGACCACGCCCTGTGGGTTCTCGTACCACCCCGAGGGGTGGCACCCCTACCGCGCGACGCTGGCCGAGTACCTCGCCGAACCAGACCTCCCGTACGAGCGCTCGACGCTGTGCCGGTACTACGACCGGTTCCAGCCCACCAATGTCCACGAGGCGATCCTGGACCACGTGAGCGAGCCGCTCGAGCCCCTCGTCGGCTGGCCGCCGCTCCTGGAACTGCTCATCCACCTGTGGGCACTCGACCAGCGCAGGGTCCGACGGCTGCTCCAGGACCCTGCGCGCTCGTCGGGACAGGGACGCCGTCAGGAGCTGGGTCCGCAGACCCACGAGTTCGGCCAGTGGCAGGTCCAGCGCCTGCTCGAGGTCCACGCGAGCCTCGCCCGCGACGGCTACCGCCCCGGGGACCACCGCGACGGCGCCGTCACCGGCTATTTCCTCGTGCACGACGACAGCTACCGGTTCGTGGTGTTCCACGGCAACCACCGGCTGGCCGCGTTCCGGCAGCTCGGCATCCAGCGGATCGCGGCGAGGTTTCACCGTGCCCATCCTCCGGTGGTCAACGCCGACGACCTCGAGCGCTGGACCACCCGGCAGCGCGGCGTCTACCCGCCCGACGTGGCCGCCCTGCTGTTCCAAACCCTGTTCACGCACCGTGGTGACGAGAAGTGGTCCCGGCTACGCGGTCGGTCGCACGCCGGGGGTTGAGCGGCCGGACAGGACGCTTGCGCTGGTATGCGCAGTTGTGTATACCTATGCGCCTGCGTCGAATGCGGATGGGAAGGAACCAATGGTGGCTCAGCGGGTCGGCATCGTCGGCGCCTCCGGCTACGGAGGCGCCGAGCTCGCGCGCCTGCTGGGCGGCCACCCGGCCCTCGAGCTGGCCACCCTCGGGGCGCACTCGTCGGCCGGCGAGCCCGTCGCCGGCCTGTACCCGAACCTGGCGGAGGCGCGGCGCTTCGATCCCATCGACATCGGGGCGTTGACCGAGCTCGACCTGGTGTTCCTGGCCACGCCCCACGCCGCGGCCATCGAGCTGGGGGGTGCCCTGTACGACGCCGGAACCAAGGTCGTGGACCTCTCGGCCGCGTTCCGGCTGGGCGCGGACGAGTTCACGCAGTGGTACGGCCAGGAGCACCCGCGCCCCGACCTGCTCGACGGCGCCGCCGTCTACGGGCTGACCGAGTACGCCCGCGACGCCGTCGCCGGTGCGACCCTGGTCGCCAACCCGGGCTGCTACGTCACGACCGCCCTGCTGGGGCTGCTGCCGCTGGCCGGGATGCTGGACCCGACGAGCATCGTCATCGATGGGAAGTCGGGCACGTCCGGAGCCGGGCGCGGGGTCAGCGACACGCTGCACTTCGCGCACGTGGACGGCTCGGTCACGGCGTACGGCGCTCCGAGTCACCGCCACACCGGCGAGATCGAGCGCTACCTGCGGGTACTGGGCGGCCTGGACGTCCCGGCCGTCAGCTTCACGCCTCATCTGGTCCCGATGACCCGCGGCCTTCTGATCACCGCCTACGCGAGGCTGACCCCGGGTGCCAGCCAGGACGACGTCACGGCGGCGCTGCACGAGCGCTACGCCGGCGAGCCGTTCGTGCGCGTGCTGCCTCCGGGCACGTTCCCAGCGACCAAGGCCGTCCACGGCTCGAACGGCTGCCAGGTCAGCGCGATCGTCGATCCGCGTACGGATCGCGTCGTGGTCACCTGCGTGACCGACAACCTCGGCAAGGGTGCGGCCGGTCAGGCGCTGCAGAACGCCAACCTGATGCTCGGGCTGGAGGAATCGCTCGGCCTGACCGCGATCGGCGTCTACCCATGACCTGGGGACCGCAAGAGCACACGGGTCTGACACCGGTCGAAGCAGGTGTGACCGCAGCCGCCGGCTTCCGGGCCAGCGGTGTCGCGGCGGGGCTCAAGCCTTCCGGCAAGGTCGATCTCGCCCTGATCGTCAGCGATGCTCCCGCGGGCGCGGCGGTCACGACGACCACCAACCTGGTCAAGGCCGCCCCCTGCGTCGTGACCGAGCGGCACGCAGCCAACGGCAGTGCCCGGGCGGTGATCGTCAACGCCGGGAACGCCAACGCCTGCACCGGCAGCGAGGGCATCGAGGACGCGCTTGCCACCACCCGCGAGGTCGGCGCGCTGCTGGGCATCGCGCCCGAAGAGGTGCTGCCGCTGTCGACCGGGATCATCGGGGTGCGGCTGCCGCTGCCCGCCCTGCTGGGCGGCATCCCAGCGGCCGTCGGCGCGCTCAGCCCGGATGGTTCCGACGCGGCCGCACGTGCGATCTGCACCACCGATGCGTTCACCAAGTCGGTCGCCTACCGCGCCGAAGACGGCCAGGGCGCCTGCACCATCGGCGGCATCGCCAAGGGGGCAGGCATGATCGAGCCCACGATGGCCACGATGCTGTGCGTCATCACGACGGACGCGCCGCTGGGCGGTCGCATCCTCGCCCCGATGGTGCGCCAGGCCATCGAGCGCACGTTCAACCGCATCAGCGTCGACGCATGCGGCTCCACCAACGACACCGTCGTCGTGCTGGCCAACGGCGCGACCGACCGGCCGCCGGGTCTGGCCACGTTCCAGCGCGCGCTCGAGGCGGTCTGTGCCGACCTGGCCCGCAAGATGGTCGAGGACGGCGAGGGAGCCTCGCGGATCGCCGAGCTGACCATCGGCGGGGCCGCGAGCGTGGACGACGCCACGACCCTCGCCCGGGCGGTGGCGGCCTCGACCCTGTTCCGCTGCATGCTGGCCGGCGCCGACCCCAACTGGGGCCGGATCCTGTCAGCGATGGGCACCAGCGGCGTGCTGTTCGACCCGGACCGGGTGCACGTGACCATCGGCGGCGTGGCGGTGTGCCGGTTCGGCGTGGTCACCAGCTTCGATCCCGCCCAGGCCAGCAACGCGATGCGCAAGGCTGCCGTCCCCATCCACGTCGACCTCGGGCTGGGCGACCAGCAGGTCACGTTCCTGGCCAGCGACCTGACGGCCGAGTACGTCACGTTCAACACCGAGTACACGACATGAGCGGGCCCGCCGTGACCACGCCAGGCATTGGCCGCACCCACCCCGGTGCGGAGCGCATCTCGTCCGCGCAGCACAAGGCGTCCGTGCTGCGCGAGGCGCTGCCGTGGATCACCCGGTTCCACGGCCAGACCGTGGTCGTGAAGTACGGCGGCAGCGCGATGGTGGACGAGCACCTCAAGACTTCGTTCGCCGCGGATGTCGCCCTGTTGCACTTCGTCGGTCTGCGCCCCGTCATCGTGCACGGCGGCGGCCCCCAGATAAGCGCGACCGCCGAGCGCCTGGGGGTGGCGTCCGAGTTCGTCGGCGGCCTGCGCGTCACCGACGACGCGATGATGGACGTGGTGCGCACGGTGCTGCTGGGCCAGCTCAACCCCGAGGTCGTCGGGCTGGTCCAGGAGGCGGGCGCGCCCGCGGTCGGGGTGAGCGGGAGCGACGATGGGCTCCTGCGCGTCCGCCCCGCCGTCGGGCCGGGCGGCGAGCACCTCGGCCTGGTCGGGGAGGTCGAGGAGGTCGACGCGACCGTGCTGCAGCGGCTGCTCGATGACGGCGTCCTGCCGATCGTGGCCACGGTCGGGCGCGACGCGGCGGGCCAGGACCGCAACGTCAACGCCGACACCGCCGCCGGCGCCATCGCGGCGGCGCTGGGCGCCGCCAAGCTGGTGTACCTGACCGACGTCCCCGGCCTGTACCTCGACTTCGGTGAGGAGGACTCGCTGATCAGCGAGGTGTCCGTGAGCCGGCTGGAGCGGATGATCGCCGATGACGAGTTGCACGAGGGAATGCGCCCCAAGGTCCGCTCCATCGTGCAGGCCCTGAACGCCGGCGTTCCCCAGGCCCACATCCTGGACGGCCGCGTCACCCATGCCGTGCTGCTCGAGATCTTCACCGACGAGGGGGTCGGCACCATGATCACCCACGTGGCCGGTGGCGAGACCGGCGTGATGCTCGAAACCCGACCCAAGTCGATCGGAGCCTGATCGTGGATGCCGCTGCCCACCTCGAGGCGCTGCGCGCCCGGGATGCCGCGCACGTGCTGCCGACCTACGGGCGCGCGCCGCTGGCGTTCGTCCGCGGCGAGGGCGCGGCCCTGTTCGACGTCGAGGGGCGTGCATACCTGGACCTGCTCTCGGGTCTGGCGGTCACCAGCCTGGGTCATGCGCACCCGGCCGTCACCCGGGCGATCGCCCAGCAGGCCGCGACCCTGGTCCACACCTCCAACCTGTTCCTCACCGAGCCGATGCTCGGCCTGGCCGAAAGGCTGGCCGCGACCAGCGGCTGGGACGACGCCAAGGTGTTCCTCTGCAACTCCGGGGCGGAATCCAACGAGGCCGCCATCAAGCTGGCACGGCGTCACGGCAAGCGACAGCATCCGGACAAGGTCCGCGTCGTGACGCTCGAGGGCTCGTTCCACGGGCGCACGCTGGCCACGCTCGAGGCCACCGGGCAGGCGGGCAAGCACCCACCCTTCGCCCCGCTGGCCGGGTTCGTTGACACCGTGCCGCACGACGACGTGGAGGCACTGGCCGCTGCGGTCGGGCCCGACACGTGCGCGGTGCTGCTCGAGATCGTCCAGGGCGAGGGTGGCGTGCGGCCCCTGCCCGACGACGTGCTCCTGGCTGCCCGGGCTGCGTGCGATGCGCACGGGGCGCTGCTGCTGGTGGACGACGTCCAGGCCGGGGTCGGTCGCACCGGCCCGTGGTGGTCCTGGCAGGACAGCCCGATCGTCCCGGACGCGTTCACGTCCGCCAAGGCGCTGGCCAACGGCCTGCCGATCGGAGCGCTCGTGGCCCACGGCGCCGCCGCCGCCGCGTTCGTCCCGGGTGACCACGCCTCGACGTTCGGCGGCAACCCGGTCGTGTGCGCCGCCGCCAACGCGGTCATCGACACCATCGACCAGGAAGGGATCCTCGCGGCTGCCGGCGAACGTTCGCAGCAGCTCTTCGACGGCCTGCGCACCTTGGCCGACGAGGCGCCCTTCGCGAACGGCGTACGCGGCCGTGGGCTGCTGCTGGCGCTGACCCTCGACGCCCCGGTGGCAGCCGACGTCGAGCGCGCGTGTCGCGAGCGGTTCCTCATCGTCAACGCGGTGCAGCCGGACGCTGTGCGGTTGGCACCGCCGCTGACCGTCCGTGCGGACGAAGTCGAGTTGGCCCTCAGCGCGCTCCGGGATGCACTGGGGGCGGTGGCCGACGCTCAGGGACAGGGGACCGTGTGACCGCCAACCACCTCCAGGATCGCACCAGGATCCTGATCATCGAGGACGATGCCACCGTGGCCGAGTTGCTGGTCGAGGTGCTGCGCCACGACGGCTACGAGCCGGTCGTGGCGGTCGACGGCCTCGAGGGCCTGCTGAAGCTGAAGACGTCCGGGGCCGCTCTGGCGCTGCTCGACATCATGATGCCGGATGTCAACGGCGTGCGGGTGCTGGAGCAGATGCTCGAGGAAGGCCACGGCAAGCTGCCCACGCCCGTGATCGTGATCACGGGATCGCCCGAGGGCGCCCGGGAGTCGCGCCGGCTTCTTGGCGACGAGCACGTGTTCGAGAAGCCATTCGACCCCACCGAGCTCGTGGCGCGCATCGACGCGATGCTCGGCCAGCCGGTCTGACCACGAAGGGCCGCCCGTGCAGGACTTCCTCTCTGTCGCCGACCTGTCGTCCGCGCAGCTCGTGCGCGTGCTCGACCTCGCGGACGAGCTGAAGGCCGACCGCGCGAGCCGACACGCGGCGTGGTCCACGCACGTGCGCGACGAGCTGCGGGGCCAGTCCGTGGCGCTGTTGTTCGAGAAGCCCTCGCTGCGCACGCGCGCGTCGTTCGAGGTCGCGGTCCACGAGCTCGGCGGCCACCCGATCCCGATGTTCGATTTCGAGGTCGGGCTGGGCAAGCGGGAGACCATCACCGACACCGGCAAGGTGCTGTCCCGGTATGTCCACGCCATCGTGATCCGAAGCTTCGGCCAGGAGCGCGTGGAGGAGCTGGCCGCGGCCTCGGACGTGCCCGTGGTGAACGCGCTGACGGACCTGGAGCACCCGTGCCAGGCGCTGGCGGATCTGCAGACCCTGCGGGCCGCGTCGGGGGGCCTCGCCGGCCGCGCCTTGGCCTACGTGGGCGACGGCAACAACGTGGCCCACTCGCTGTTGCTGGGCGGCGCGCTGGTCGGCATGAGCGTCCGGGTCGCCCACCCCGAGGGCTACGCACCCGATCCAGGCGTGGTCGAGCGCGCCAGGAAGCTCGCGGCGTCCTCGGGTGGCCAGATCGTGGTCACGACGGACCCCGAGGAGGGCGTGGCCGGAGCCGACGCGGTGTACACCGACGTCTGGGCTTCGATGGGCCAGGAGGCGCAGGCGTCCGAGCGGCGCGACCACTTCCGGCCGTACCAGGTGACGTCCCGGCTGATGGGACTCGCCGGGCACGACGCCGTCTTCCTGCACTGCCTGCCCGCCCACCGTGGCGAGGAGGTCGCCGAGGACGTCATCGACGGCCCGGCCAGCCGCGTCTTCGATCAGGCCGAGAACCGCCTCCACGCCCAGAAGGCGTTGCTCATCGAGGTCACCTCGCAGCACCCGCTCGATCCACGCACCGTCGAGGAGGGCTGAGTGGCCACGCGTGACAGCAAGGAGCGCCGGCAGAAGCTGGTGCGCCAGCTCATCGACGAGTTCGACCTGCGGGCGCAGGACGAGCTGGTGGAGCTGTTGGCGCACCGCGGGATCGCGACGACCCAGGCCACGGTCAGCCGCGACCTGGAGGAGGTCGGGGCGGTCAAGGTCCGGGGAGCGGATGGGTCGCTGGTCTACCGCGTCGTGGCCGACCCCGGGCCGGCCAGTGCCCGCGCCCGGCTCGAGGAGACCATGCGCCAGTTCGTCGTGGGTGCCGACCACTCCGGCAACCTGGCCGTCCTGCGGACCCCGCCGGCGTGCGCCCATCCGGTCGCCAGCGCCATCGACCTCGCAGAGCTGCCGGGCGTCCTGGCCACGGTGGCGGGCGACGACACCGTGCTCGTGGTCGCCACCGAGGGCGTGCTCGCCAGCGAGCTCGTCCGCCGGTTCCTCGAGCTGGCGGCCGTCGCCACCTGATGGCTGCCACCCACCCACCCACCCACCCACCAACTTCGAACGGAAAGCACGCCCATGTCCAAGCGCGTCGTCCTGGCCTACTCCGGCGGACTCGACACCTCCGTGGCCATCCAATGGCTCAAGGAGCACAAGGGCTACGACACCATCGCCTGTGCCGTCGACGTCGGGCAGGGCGTGGATGACCTGGACCAGATCAAGCAGCGCGCGCTGGACTGCGGCGCCGTCGAGTCGATCGTCGTGGATGCCAGGGACGAGTACGCGGCGGACTTCGTGACGCCGGCCCTGAAGGCCAACGCGATGTACATGGGCAAGTACCCGCTGGTGTCGGCGCTCTCGCGTCCGCTCATCGTCAAGCACCTGGTCGCCACGGCCCGGGATCACGGCGCCGATGCGGTCGCCCACGGCTGCACGGGCAAGGGCAACGACCAGGTGCGCTTCGAGGTCGGCACGATGTGCCTCGCACCCGAACTGGTCACCGAGGCGCCGATCCGCGAGTGGGGCCTGACGCGCGACGCGGCCATCGACTGGGCGACCGAGCGCGGCATCCCGATCCCCGTGACGTCCAAGGAGTCGCCGTACTCCATCGACGAGAACGCGTGGGGTCGCACCGCCGAGTGCGGGATCCTCGAGGACCCGTGGGCCAAGCCGCCCGAGGAGGTCTACGAGCGCACCGTCTCGGTCGCCGCTGCGCCCGACGACCCCGAGGAGCTCACGCTCATGTTCGATCGGGGCGTGCCGGTCGGCCTCGACGGCAAGGAGCTGCCTTTCGCGCAGCTCATCGAGGAGGTCGACCGCCGCGCCGGCGCGCACGGGGTCGGGCGGATCGACATGATCGAGGACCGGCTGGTCGGCATCAAGAGCCGCGAGATCTACGAGTGCCCGGGTGCGATCACGCTGATCACCGCGCACCGCGACCTCGAGGACCTGTGCCTCGAGCAGGAGCTGGCCGACCACAAGCGCACCGAGGAGGGCCGCTACGCACAGCTCATCTACAACGGCCTGTGGTGGGGTCCGCTCAAGCGGGCGCTGGACGCCTTCATGGACGAGGCGAGCCGCTACGTCAACGGCGAGGTACGGCTGGAGCTGTTCAAGGGCCAGGCCACCGTCGTGGGCCGTCGGAGCGAGAGCAGTGGGCTGTACGACTACGAGCTGGCCACCTACGACCAGCAGGACCAGTTCGACCAGACCCTGGCCGAGGGCTTCGTCAAGCTGTGGGGTCTGCCGCTCAAGACCTGGGCCGAGCGCGCCAGGAACCTGGGCGATCAGGTCGCCGAGTGAGCGCGCGCCCGCGGACCGTCCAGCTCGACGTCCCCGCGGGCACCGTGCACTGCGTCGGCCCGGACGCGTGACGCTCGGCCGGCCCGCGTTGCCGGCCAGCAGGAGGGTCGCGGGTAAGGTCGCGGATCGATCGAGGACAGACACGACGTGACCGAGCACGACGGCGCCAGCGGCGCCACTGGCAGCGGGCGGCTGTGGGGCGGTCGGTTCGCCCAGGCGCCCGACGAGGCGGCGTGGCGGCTCGGGGTGTCCACCCACTTCGACCGGGAGCTGTGGCGCCAGGACCTGGCGGCGTCCCGTGCACACGCCCAGGAGCTGTTGCGGATCGGCGTGCTCGACCGCGACGAGTGCGAGACGCTGCTCGAGGCGCTGGACCGCTGCGCCGCCCTGTTCGCCGAGCAGCAGTTCCCGTTCGAGCCGACCGACGAGGACGTCCACGGGGCCATCGAGCGCTGGCTGGTCGAGGAGCTGGGGGCGCTCGGCGGCAAGCTCCGGGCGGGCCGGTCGCGCAACGACCAGATCGCCAACGACCTGCGCGGCTACCTGAAGGACGCCGCTGGTGAGATCCGCGAGCTGATCGCCGGCCTGCAGGACGCGCTCTGCGACCAGGCCGAGGCGCACCTGGACTGGCTCGCGCCGGGCTACACCCACCTCCAGCGTGGCCAGCCCGTCCTGCTGAGCCACCACCTCCTGGCCTACGTCTGGATGCTCGACCGGGACGCGGGGCGGTTCGCCGACGCCGCGCACCGGATGGACGTCAGCGTGCTCGGGTCCGGGGCGCTGGCCGGGACGACCCTGGAACTCGACCCCGAGGCGTACGCGCGCCTGCTCGGCTACGACCGCGTCGCGCCCAACTCGATGGATGCGGTCGCCTCGCGCGACTTCGTCCAGGAGTTCCTGGCCGCCGCCGCCATCCTGGCGGTGGACCTGTCCCGCCTCGCCGAGGAGATCGTGCTGTGGGCGTCCGCGGAGTTCGGGTTCGCCCGCGTCGGGGACGCGTTCTCGACCGGTTCCTCGATCATGCCCCAGAAGCGCAACCCCGACGTCGCCGAGCTGGTGCGCGGCAAGGCCGGTCGGGTGGTGGGTGACCTGGTCAGCCTATTGACCACCGTCAAGGGCCTGCCGTTGACCTACAACCGCGACCTCCAGGAGGACAAGGAACCCGCGTTCGACGCGGTCGCCACGCTGCGGCTGGTGCTGCCGGCGATCGCCGGTGCGGTCACCAGCCTGGTGTTCGACCGCGAGCGGCTCGAGGCGGCTGCGTCGGGCGGGTTCTCGCTGGCGACCGACCTCGCAGAGGAACTGGTCCGGCGCGGTGTCCCGTTCCGTGAGGCGCACGAGGTCGTCGGTGAGCTCGTGCGGCGAGCCGAGGACCAGGGTACGGAGCTCGACGCGCTGACCGGCGAGGAGCTGGCAGCCGCCCACGAGGTGCTGGACCGCGGCGTGGCCGATCTGCTCGACGTTCGGCAGGCGGTCGAACGGCGGCGCTCGTCGCTGGGCACGGCGTCGAACTCGGTCCGCCAGCAGCTCGCCCGCGCCCGTGAGGCCGCCCGGGCCCACCGGATGCCATGACCGCACGCCGGGGGTCACGCAGCGCAGAGTTCCGGCGTGGGAGGCCCCGGTCTGGCAGGCTGGTGGTCCCCGACCAAGGGCGGCGGAGATCCGTACCCGACCACACCTGTTCACGCTCACGGCCAGCACACTCATGGTGGCGGTGACCGTGCCGTTCGCGTTGGCCGCCTGGTCGATGTGGCAATCCGGGAACGGGCCCGTCGACGCCGAGACCTTCCAGCGGCTGGTCGGGGGCGGCATGGACGCCGACGTCGACGGCGGCGTCGGCCGGCCACTCACGCGCGAGGACGCTGCGTTCTGGCTCCAGCTCGCGGGCGCGGTCGTGGGTGGGCTGAGCCTGTGGAGCATCGGCCTGGCAGGCGGGGTGGCGCTGCGGCGCGAGGCGGCGCGACATGCGGCACTCGTGACGTTCCTGTTCTTCGCACTGGTTGCCGTCCCGCACGGGATCGGTGGGTGGTTCCTCGACCCCCGTCCGGCGGGTGTGCTCGGCGCGACGTTGGCCGCGGCCTCGACGGCGAGCGTGGTGTGGCTGCTCGCGACCCGCCAGCTCGCGGACGACGTCTCACGCGCGTCGTTCTACCGTCGCCGCCGACGCCGCGGCCATCACGACGGGAGCGATGACGGCGACGGTCCCTCCGGTCCGCCGGTGCTGGCTGCTTGAGCACCCACCACGGCCTGCCCGACACCCACCCGCGCTCAGCACGGACCACGCTCACCGTGGGCCTGGTTCTGCTGGTCACGATCCCGTTCGTGATCTCGGCCTCGGACCTCTGGCGCCTGGCCTTCGGGGCGGGCCTGGACAGCCAGACGACGCACCGGCTCATCGCCTACGAGTGGGACCCGCGCGAGGCCGGCTTCTTCCTCCAGCTCGCGGCTGTCATGATGGCGGCGCTGTGCGGCTGGACGCTCGTGGTGGCGATCGGGCTCTGGGCGCGGGTCGAGACCTTCCGCATGGCCGGGCTGCTCACCTTCGCCGGGCTGGGCCTGATCTCGATCATGCTTGCGTTCGGCGGGGCATTCGCGGAACAACGCCCCGAAGGCTGGCTGCTCGCGGTCGTGGTGGCGTTGGTGAACACGACCATCGTCGGGCTGCTGTGGAGCGTGGAGGTGGCTGACGACATCAGCCGGGGGGCGCACGCCCGCAAGCGCCGGCGTCGCCTGGCCCGCCAAGCTCGCAACGGCTCCCAGTAGGCTCGACGGGCCAGGAGGAGGTCGCCACGTGCCCCGAGCCAACGACGAGGTCGCGCGCGCGCTGAACGAGCTCGCGGTCCTCACGGAGATCGAAGAAGCCAATCCCCAGGCGTTCCGTGTGCGGGCGTACCAGAACGGGGTGCGCGCGGTGAGCGGGCTCAGCCGCGATGTGAGCACGATGAGCGCGGCCGAGCTCCAGCAGGTCAAGGGCATCGGCAAGGCCATCGCCAGCAAGATCCGTGAGCAGGTCGACACCGGGCGCATGGGCAAGCTTGAGGAACTGCGCCAGAAGTACGACCCGGGGCTGCTCGACCTGCTGAAGGTGCCTGGCCTGGGCGCCAAGACGGTGCAGCTCCTGAACGACGTGCTGGGGATCAAGGATCTGGACGGGCTGCGCAGCGCGATCGACGAGGGCCGGTTGCGCGACCTGCCCGGCCTGGGCGAGAAGACCGAGCGCAACCTGAAGAAGGCGCTCGAGCGCCTGCGCGAGACCAGCCACGAGAACCGCATGCCGATCGCCAGGGCACTGCCCCTGGCCGAGGAGATCGTCGCGACGCTCGACTTGCTGCCCGCCGTGCAGCAGGTGGAGTACACCGGCAGCCTGCGTCGCTTCCGCGACACCATCGGTGACCTCGACGTGCTGGTGGCCTCCGACGACCCCGAACCCGTCATGGCGGCGTTCGCGGAGCTCGGCCTGGTGCGCGAGGTCATCGCCCAGGGACCGACCCGGGCCTCCGTGCTGACGTGGGACGGGCTCCAGGTGGATCTGCGGGTCGTCGAGCCCGCCCACATCGGCGCTGCGCTGGTCTACTTCACCGGCAGCAAGGCCCACAACATCCAGCTCCGGGAGCGCGCCATCAAGCGTGGCTGGACGCTCAACGAGTACGCCTTGAGCGATGCCGAGACCGGCGCGGTCATCGCGGGTGCGACGGAGCACGAGGTCTACGACGCGCTTGACCTCGCGTGGGTCGCGCCCGAGATGCGCGAGGACGCGGGCGAGGTGCAAGCGGCGGCGGCCGGCGAGCTGCCCGACCTCGTGACCGTCGAGGATCTGCGCGGCGATCTGCACGACCACTCGGACTGGTCCGGTGACGGACGGTCGAGCCTGGACGAGATGGTCGCTGCGGCCGCCGAGCGCGGTCTGAGCTACCTCGCCATCACCGATCATGCCGAGAACCTGCGCATCAACGGGGTCGACCGGGCCGGGATGCTGCGCCAGCGCAAGGAGCTGGCGCAGCTCCAGGAGCGTCATCCCGACCTGCGGCTGCTGCACGGGGCCGAGCTCAACGTCGGTCGGGACGGGTCGCTGGACTACGACGAGCAGTTCCTGCTCGGCTTCCACTGGTGCGTGGCCAGCGTCCACTCGCACTTCCGGCTCGAGCCGGACGAGCAGACAGAGCGCGTCGTGGCCGCGATCCGGCACCCGGCCGTCAACGTCATCGGACACCTCACCGGCCGCCGGATCGGCAAGCGTCCGGGGATCGAACTCGATGTCGAGGCGATCTTCGACGCCTGCGTGGAGACCGGCACCGCCCTGGAGATCAACTGCAACCTCGACCGGCTGGACGCGGCTGCCGAGGTCGTGCGCGACGGCGCGGCCCGGGGGGTGACGTTCGTCGTGTCCACCGATGCTCACCACACGCAGGAACTGGACTACCACCGCCACGGGGTGCGGCAGGCCAGGCGTGGTGGCCTGGACAAGGCACAGATCGCCAACACGTGGGACACCGACCGGTTCCTCGAGTGGGCCGGGGCCAAGCGCTCCGAGGTGCGGACCTGAGCCTGCCTGGGTACGACCGGGTGGTGGGGGAGCGCACCGGGTTCCCGCGCGAGCTGCTGGCGGCCCGGCCCGAGGACGTCGCGCCCCGGTTGCTGGGCAGCCTCCTCGTGCGTCGCGAACCGGCGGGATGCGAGACGATCGCGCGCATCGTCGAGACCGAGGCCTACCACCAGGACGACCCGGCCAGCCACAGCTTCCGCGGCCGGACCGAGCGGACGCGGGTCATGTTCGGTGACCCCGGCATGCTGTACGTCTACTTCACCTACGGCATGCACTGGTGCGCCAACGTCAGCACGCAGCCCGCGGGCACGGGGTCGGCGGTGCTCCTGCGTGCCGGCGTCGTGCTCGCCGGACGTGAGCTCGTGCGCGCTCGGCGCGGGCCGAAGCACCCGGCACGCGATCTGCTGCGCGGCCCGGCGCGGCTGACCCAGGGCCTGGACATCAGCGGGCACCACGACGGTCTGGATCTGCTGGACCCAGCCTCGGAGGTTCGCCTGGAGCGCGACGCCTGGGCCCCGCCCGCCAACGCGACGGTCGCAGGCCCGCGCACGGGTGTGAGGCAGGCGGCGGATCTCGCGTGGCGGTTCCACCTGGCCGGTGTCCCCGAGGTCAGCCGCCACGTCCGGCACCCCCGGGCGGTCAGCGACGCGGGTAGGCGTGGATGACGATGGCGGTGTGCTCGCGATCGAGTGCGCCGGGGCCGGGGTCCTGGTGGTGGACGACGCCGGGCGGGGCGTGTTCAGGGCAGCCCTCGGGTGGGCAGCGCAGCCACCACTCGACCACCCAGCCGTCGGCCTCGAGCGAGGTGATCGCGGCCTCGACCTGCAGGCCGAGCACGCTCGGGACCTCCTTGCGGACGCGCGTGCTGATCGCCACCCACAGCACGACGGCGTTGCCGTCGCTGGCCAGCGTGTTCCCGCCAGGCGAGGGCCGCTGACGCGTGATGATCCCGGGCGGGTACAGCTTGGATGCCTCGGGCCGGATCTCGACCACGAAGCCCCGATCCTCGAGCAGGCGCTTGGCGACCGCGAGGGGGAGTCCGCCGACGGCGGGAACGTCGTCGATGGGCGGGCCGGTCGGCTCGGTGCAGCGCTCCGTCGGCGCCGTGCCGGACAGGTACTCGCGCACCTCGATGAGATCTTGCGGCGTGTAGGGATTCGGCAGGCAGTTGCGCGTCGCGTCGACCTCGACGCGGACCAGGTCGATGTCGGGGACCGGGAAGTCGGATTCGGGGACGCCGTCGAGCGCCTGCTCGGCGAACGTGCGCCAGATCTCGGCCGGCCAGCGACCGCCTTCGACCGTCACTCGCGTGGTGGGCGGGACCATCTCGATCTGGCCTTCGGCGAAGCCCACCCAGACCGCCGCGACGAGATCGGGGGTGTAGCCCACGAACCATGCGTCGCGGTTGGCCTGGCCGGTCCCGGTCTTGCCTGCCTGCGGGCGGCCGATCTGGGCGCGGACGCCGGTGCCGCGGCGCACGACGTCCTGCAGGGTCTGGTTCACCAGGTACCCGACCGCAGGGTCGAGCACCTGGTACTCGGTGCCGGGGTGCTGGTACAGCAGCTCACCGGCAGCGGTCTCGATGCGCTCGATCAGGTAGGGCTCCCGGTAGCGCCCCAGGTTGGCGAACACGCTGTAGGCCCCGGCCATCTCCAGCGGCGTCACGTCGAGCGCTCCCAGCACGTTGGCCGGCGCTGCCTCGTTCCACCCCTGCTGGTGGAAGCCCATGGTTCGCGCCATCCGGGTCAGGGTCAACGCCCCGAGCTCGACGACCAGCCGGGCGTAGACGGTGTTGACCGAGGAGACCGTCGCCTCGCGCAGCGTGAGCGGCCCATAGGCGGTCTGGCCGTAGTTGCACGCCTTCCAGTCGACCGACGGGGCGAACTCGACGCAGGTACCGCCCGGGAACACGCGATCGAGCTTGACGCCCCGCTCGAGCGCGGCCGCCAGCATGATCGGCTTGAACGCCGAGCCCGGCTGGCGCTTGCCCTGCGTCGCGAGGTTGAAGCGGGCCTGCGGGGCTTGCGCGTCGTAGTAGTCCTTGCCGCCCACGAGTGCGCGGATCGCACCGCTGGCGGGGTCCAGCGCCACCAGGGCAGCATCGGGGTCGCCGGGGTCGGTCAGCACCGAGGTCACCGCTTCCTCGGCCTGGGCCTGCGTCGCGGGATCCAGGGTCGTGTGAACGCGCAGGCCGCCCGTGAACAGCGCCGCGACCCGCTCGTCGAGCGTGCCACCCAGGAGTTCGGCGAAGCGGCCATCGGGGTCGTGCTGGATCAGCCGCTTGACCTCGTCCACGACATACGGGGCCGGGACGCGCTCGTCCCGCTCGCGCGGGGCGAGCTCCAGCTCGGTCCCAGCGGCCTCGTCGGCCTCCTCGCCGCTGATCTGCCCCGCGTCCACCATCGCGTCGAGCACGATCCGGCGGCGGTCCAGGGCCGCCTCAGGGCGGTCGTACGGGTCATAGGAGCTCGGCGACGCGATCAGGCCCGCCAGCAGCGTTGCCTCGTCCAGCGCCAGGTCGCCCGGGCGTTTGCCGAAGTAGCGCGCAGCCGCCGCGTGCACGCCGTAGGCCCCGTGCCCGAAGTAGATGGTGTTGAGGTAGCGCTCGAGGATCTGCTCCTTGGAGTAGCGCTGCTCGAGCTGGTAGGCCAGCGCCGCCTCCTCGAGCTTGCGCTGCAGCGTCCGTGCGGGGCCGGTCATGGTGTTCTTGACGTACTGCTGGGTGATCGTCGAGCCGCCCTGCTCGATCTGCCCCGACTCCACATTGGCCACCGCCGCACGGACGATCGCCGGCACGTCGACGCCAGCGTGGAGGAAGAAGCGGCGGTCCTCGAGGCTGACGATGGCCTGGACCAGGCGCTGGCCGACCTCGGCCAGGGCCACGTCCTCACGGTCCTGCTCGGCGTGCAGCTCGACCAGGACCGAGCCGTCGGCGGCCAGCACCCGCGAGGTCTGTGGCTGCTGGACGAACTCGATCGGATTGCCCGGTTCGAGCTCGATGATGTCGCCGCACGCGGTCGCCACCAGCGCCACGAGGGCGACCAGCGAGCGCGTGCGCAGGTGCATGTCGCGACCCTACCGATGGCGGCGTCGCCCACCGTCGAGGTGACCGCGCCGGCACCGTTGCGGATGACACTTCCCCCGGGAGGATGAGGGTTGTTCCCCCATGCGGGTGATGCCGGAGTGCGGCCCGTCGGGCACCTTGCGCACGTGCTGCGCCGGGTGACGTGGGCTCACCCTCCCGGCGCCACGCGGGCAGGAGAACTGGGTTCGAGTGTCGAAGTATGTGTCGAAGATATGTGTCAACGCATGTGAAGTATGTGTCGAAGCCGGCGTCGAGGCCGGCGTCGAGGCTGGTGTCGAGGCTGGTGTCGAAATTCCTCCCGATGCCGAGCGTCACGCACCCTTTCCGTGGGAGACGAGCCCGTGAACCGTCAAAGCATCCGAGCAACCGCCGCGCTGTCCCTCCTGGCGTTCGCCGTGGTCGCCTGCGGCCAGAAGCCGGGCGCCCACGTGATCGACGTCGCGGGCCAGCAGCCCAACGCGGGTCAGCCGCAGGAAGACCCAGGCACGGCCAGCACCGATACCACCGGCGGCGTCGACCTCGACGACAGCACGACGACAGATGACGATGGTGGCAGCGACGGCACCACCGGGACGTCGGGCACGACCGGCACCACCGGGACGTCAGGCACGACCGGCACGACCGGGACGTCGGGCACGACCGGCACGACCGGCACGTCAGGCACCACGGGCACGACGGGCACGGACACGACCGACGGGTCGGGGGATGGCGGGTCGACCACTGATGGCAGCACCCAGCAGCGCCAGGTGCGCGGGTCTGACCGCACCGGCGCGGGTCCCGACAAGATCGTCCTGGCCGGCCACGCGCCGGTGACCGGCGCGGCACCGCTGCCCACGACCTCGTTCGAGCAGGCGCTGGATCTGTACTGGCTGTACGTCAAGGATCAGGGCCAGCAGGTGCTGGGGCGCGACACCGTCGAGGTGATCTTCCGCGACGACAAGTACGACCCGAACTCCGCCCGCCAGGTGTGCCGGGAACTCGAGGCCAAGGCGTTCACCGTCGCCGGCGGCGGCGGGACCGACCAGATCCAGGCCTGCGGTCAGTTCGCGGGCGTGGCCCAGTTCCCCTACACGTCGGCGGGCGTGACCGAGGCCGGCCTGCGCGACAACCCCTGGTACTACGCGACCTCGATGTCGTACCGGCAGCAAGGGGTGCTGCTGGCCCAGATGGTCAACAGCTACTTCCCGGGCGCCCGCTCGGCGATGGTCGTCACCGACACGCCGAACTTCGATGACGCGGTCGACGGCTGGCTGAGCGGGGTCCAGCAGCAGGGCCTGGACTACTACGAAACCCTCAAGCACCCCAAGGGCGACACCTCCTGGTACAACTCGTTCGCCTCCAAGCTGGCCGAGCAAGAGGTGGACGTCGTCTACATCCTCAGCTCGCCGGTGGACTACATCCGGTTCGCGCAGCAGGCCGACCAGCAGGGCTACAACCCCCAGTACGTGGGCGTGGGTATCTCGATGGGCCTCAACGCCGTGCTCGGCTCGGGTTGTGGCCAGGTTCACGGCGGCATGTTCTTCTCGCCCTTCCCGGGTCTTGACTGGGCCCACCAGAACGTGCCGGAGTTCTTCGAGACGGCGGAGCGCCACGGCAAGCCCCAGGACGACATCGCCCTGGCGCTGTGGGCCAACAACAAGGTCGCCCACGCGCTGTTCCTGCGCTACCAGCAGGTCTACGGCAATGACCTGACCCGCGAGGACTTCCGCGATCTCGTCGAGACCCAGACCAACGTGGAAACCGGCGTGTTCCCGACGCTGAACTACTCGCCCGACGACCACTTCGGCGCGGGCCAGGTGCACCTGCTGAGGGCCAACTGCGACGCCGCCCCCGCACAATATGAGACCGTGGAGGTCTTCAAGACCGCGTTCTGAAGCTGGCCCGACGGCCCGGGGATCCCGGCCGTTGGATCACATCCCCGATACATTTGAGAGCACGACAGGCTGTGAGACCTGGGAGGTAGCACCGTGACCACCACCACGAGGAACCGATTGCGCGCGCGCCTCGGTGCCGGGCTGATCGCCGGCTCGATGGCGCTGGCGGTCCTGGCCATCCCCGGTGGGGGTGCGGCCCAGGAGGAGCCCGAGCCACAGCCGGTCGAGGTCAGCAAGGACGCCGTGTACATCCGGTCGAGCGGCGAGGCGGCCCCGAACACGCTCACGAGCGAGTTCCCGCCTGGCGTGATCTGCCTGGTCGTCGCCGACCAGTTCCCGGGAGGCGGGGCACTGTGTGGCGAGGAGACCGCCCCGGTGCTGGACCCGGTCAACGAGCAGTTGACCGAGACCGACCCCGAGAACACCCCCGACGACCAGTCCCCGCAGCAGGTCCGGGCACCGAACACGATCACGGTCGCGCAGAACTCGGGTGAGCAGCGCTACGCCGGCGGCATCGAGTTCGCCGTGCCTGCGGTGGCCGAGGATCAGGACCTGGTCTCGGCGCTGCTGGTCTTCAACGAGACCGAGCCCACCTACCACACGTCGTCGCCGTTCTTCCGGCAGATGATGCTCGCGGCGCTGGCCGGTGTGCGTGACCGCGACGCGGCCCAGGACGAGGCCACCAAGGCCATCATGAACGAGGGCGGCCAGTACCCGCCCGCGGATCGCGAGGTGGGTGACGTCGGGGTCGAGGTCTGCCCCTTCACCGAGCCGTTCGAGGACGGGTCGAACCTGTGGGAGGACACCCCGTCCTTCGACTGCATCTTCGGCGCCAACGGCGAGCGGATCGAGACCGAGGACGGGTGGGAGTGGCACTTCGACCTGACGTTCACGCTGATGGCCTGGCAGGACGGCACGCTGGAGAACCACGGGCTGTACGTGCGCGCCACCCAGGCCCCCAACCTCGCGTTCGGTGACCCCGACACCTCGTGGCAGGCCCAGATCAGCTTCGGCTCGGCCGGATCCGGCATCCCGCCGGAGATCGCCCTGGTGACGACCGCGGCTTCCACGCCGTCGGTCTTCGTCCCGCCGCCGAGCCAGGACACCAGCAGCAGCGGCAGCGGCAGCCAGGGCACGGTCTTCCCCGCGCCCCGGGCTTTCCCCGGCACCCAGGGGCCGGCTCCCACGGTGTCGGGCGGCCAGCCTGGTCCGGCGGTCGCCCCGCAGCAGCCGGTCGCACAGCCCGCCGCTCAGCCTGTGCTCGCATCCAGCCCGGTCACCCCCTGGTGGGTCTGGCTGCTGGTGCCCACGTTCCTGTTCGGGATGTTCATGGTCAGCCAGTCGCTGACCGCCCAAGCCGGGTCCACCGTGGTGCGTGAGGGCGCGATGACGCGACTGATCCGCCAGCGCAACACCGGGGAGTTGGCGACCGGCACCCCCCAGTTCCAGGTCTGACCGGGGAGGGCGGCCGTCGCGGGCAGGGCGGTCGCACCAGCACGACGAACCGAAACTGACCGACGAACCCGGGAGGGGCCACTAGGGTCCCTCCCGGAACCACGCCCGAGAGGTGCACGGACGATGCAGCCCCCGCCACGGATCATCCTGCGTGCCACTGCGCTCGCAGCCACGTTCGCGCTGGTCCTGACCGCCTGCGGTCAGAAGGAGGGCGTCCACGACCTGAGCATCGCCGGTGGCACCACGACGGACGGCACGACCACCGGGCCGGCCGCGACCGGTGAGACGACCGGCAGCGACACCACCGACACGACCGGCGATGACGCCGGGACGGACACGACCGACACGACCGGGGGCGACGACACGACCGGCACGACCGGCGGCACGACCGGCACGACCGGCGGCGGGAGCACGACCGGTGGTACGACGACCACCGGCGGGAGCACCACCGGCGACGGGAGTACGACCGACGGCTCGGGTGAGACGACCGGGGCCAGCACGGGCGGACCCGCCACGCCGCAGGGCAGCGACCGGACGGGTGTCGAGGAGGACGCCATCCACCTGGCCATCCACGCCCCGGTGACCGGAGCGGCGCCGTTGCCCACGACGTCGTTCGAGCAGGCGCGGGACACGTACTGGCGCTTCCTCGAGGGACAGGGCACCAAGGTCCTGGGTCGCAGCAAGGTCCTGGTCGAGTTCAAGGACGACAAGTACGACCCCAACTCGGCCCGTCAGGCCTGCCGCGAGCTCGAGGCGCGTGCCTTCATCGTGGTCGGCGGCGGTGGCACCGACCAGATCCAGGCGTGCGGCCAGTTCGCGGGCGTCGCGCAGTTCCCGTACTTCTCCGCGGGCGTGACCGAGGAGGGTCTGACCGGCAACCCCTGGTACTTCGCCTCGTCGATGACCTACCGGCAGCAGGGCCCGCTGCTGGCCCAGTACGTGTCGAAGAACCTCAGCGGCCAGAAGGTGGCGATGATCGTCACCGACACGCCGAACTTCGACGATGCCGTCGCCGGTTGGGAGCAGGGTGTCCAGCAGTACGGGATCGACTACTTCGAGACCATGAAGCACCCCAAGGGCGACACCTCCTGGTACAACAGCTTCGCGAAGCGGTTGTACGACAACGGCGTCGGGGTCGTCTACATCCTGAGCTCGCCGGTGGACTACATCCGCTTCGCCCAGCAGGCCAAGCAGCAGGGTCCGGGCTTCCAGTACGTGGGCGTGGGCATCACGATGGGGCTCAACGCGGTCCTGGGCTCGGGCTGCGACCAGGTGGACGGCGGCATCTTCTTCTCGCCGTTCCCCGGCCTGGACGTGATCGATCAGCTCGACCCGAGCTTCAAGCAGGCGTCGCAGGCCCAGGGCGCACCGGCCGACGACATCGCTTTGGCGCTCTGGGGCATCGCCCGGCAGGAGCACGAGCTGTTCCTGCGGTACGAGCGTGCGTTCGGCAACGACCTGACCAGGGAGGACTTCCGGGGCATGGCCGAGCAGAGCCAGGGGATCGAGACCAACGTGTTCCCGACCGTGAGCTACACACCGCAGGATCATTTCGGGGCGGACGCGGTCCACGTGCTGCAGGCCGACTGTGCGTCGGGCCAGCACAAGACGCTGGCGACCTTCAAGTCGTCGTTCTGACCTGAGCAGCGGGGTGCGGGCGGCAGGGAGCGAGCCGGCCGCACCACGAACACCAAGGAGAGGCAGGGGCAGATGGAGGAGAGCGGTCTGGTCGAGGGCCGCGCGAAGCTGCTCGTCTACGCGGCGGTCGGCATCGCCGTGGTCGGGCTGCTGTTCGGGGTGCTGCTGCGCGATATCGATCCCCTGGCCGTCACCGTCATCGGCCTGCAGGTCGGGGCGGTCTACAGCCTGGTCGGCCTGGGTCTGGCGCTGGTCTACAAGGCCACCAAGGTGCTCAACTTCGCCCAGGGTGAGCTCGGCACCGTCCCGGCGTTCATCTTCTTCCTGACGCTGACGGGCTGGGACCGCTTCGGCGATGCTTCCGACCCGACGACGGGCGCGTTGATCCTGGGGACGGTCCTGGCGATCCTCAGCGGCGCGGTCATGGCCGTGTTGATCAACGTGTTGATCATCCAGCGGCTGGCTGACGCGTCGCCGGTGACCGCCCTGGTCGCCACGGCCGGCACCGCGTTCGCGCTGGTGGCCTCGGAGCTGATCATCTTCGAAGCCTCCGCCCGCAAGTTTCCCCGCTACGTGGGTGGCGTGCCCTGCTTCGAGTCCAACGCCGAGGGGGCGTGCATCAACGCGTTCTCCCTGGGCGGGATCAACGTCCCCTGGCACACCTTCATCGTGATCGGCGTGCTCGCCGCCACGGCCATCGCGCTGGCCATCTTCTTCCGGACCCCACCCGGGATCGCCCTGCTGGCCACCGCGCAGGATCCCTTCGCCGCGGAGCTCCAGGGTGTGTCCGTGCGGGCCATGTCGATGCTGGCGTGGGGCACCGCAGGCGCGCTGGGCGCCATCGGCGGTCTGCTCGGAGCCGGCGTGTTCGAGTCGCTGGAGCCAGGCCAGACCACCTCGACGTTCCTGATCCCCGCTTTCACCGGAGCCGTGCTGGGCGGGTTGAACTCGATGCCGGGCGCCGTCGTGGGCGGGCTGCTGCTGGGCGTGGTGGTGGCGTTCGCCAACCAGATCGTGCTCGAGTTCGGCTGGGGCATCCCCGGCCCGCCGCAGGTCGCCACGTTCGCGGTCCTGCTGCTGGTCCTGATGTTCCGGCCGCGCGGGCTGCTCGGGAAGGAGGCCTGAGGTGGCCGTGATGGAGCGGATCGACACCGATCGCACGACCCCGGGGTTTGAGCCCGAGGACGATCCCCGGATCCCGTGGCGGCCGTCGCTGCCAGGCATCGTGGCACGCCTGATCGTGCTCGGCGGCGTCATCGGCCTCCTGCTGGCCATCCCGTACCTGATGCCCGAGGTGCTGGTCAACATCGCGTCGAAGGCGGCGGTGTTCGCGATCGTGGCGCTGTCGATGAACCTGCTGATGGGCTACACCGGCCAGGTGTCACTGGGCCACGCCGCGTTCCTGGGCTTTGGGGCGTTCGGGTCGGCCTACCTGATCAGCCAGTCGGACGTGCCGTGGATCGGCGGCATCATCGGCGGCACGCTGATCGGTGGGCTGGCGGCGCTGCCGCTGGGTGCCATCGCGCTGCGGGTCCAAGGGCTGTACCTGGCCCTGGTGACGATCGCGTTCGGGTTCCTCGCCCAGGAGACGGTGTTCAAGGTCCGGTCGGTGACGGGTGGTGGGGCGGGGGCCCAGGCGCCCCGGCCCAGCTTCGCCTCGGGCGACATCGCCTACGTGTACGTGTGCCTGGTCGTGCTGTTCCTGGTGTGGGCGCTGGATTGGCGGCTGACCGCCTCCAGGGCCGGTCGGGCGATCCAGGCCCTGCGCGACGACGAGCGCGTGGCGGCGTCGTGGGGCATCAACGTCACCGGCTACAAGCTGCTGGCATTCACCCTGTCGGGTGCGATCGCAGGGCTTGCGGGCGGGCTGTTCGCGGGCATCGAGCAGATCGTGTCGCCGCAGGACTTCCAGTTCGGCCTGTCGGTCACATTCGTGCTGATGACGGTGGTCGGGGGGCTGGGCAGCCGTCCCGGCGTCGTGACCGGCGGGATCCTGTTCGCGACCCTGCCGACCCTGTTCGAGCAGGCGCACGCGGCGTGGTCGTGGTGGCCCTTCGGCATCCTGTGGGAGCCGCTGATCGCAGCGCTGCTGCTCATCGTCACGCTGATCTTCTTCCCGGGCGGGATCGCGCAGCAGAACGAGCACCTCTACCGGTGGCTCAGCTTCAGGAGGTTCCACGAGCACAAGTCGAGCGCCGTCGCTGGCGGCGCAGCGGGAGGAGGCGAGGGTGCCCGTCCTTGAGACGCAAGGCGTTTCCATCCGGTTCGGCGGCCTGCAGGCCCTCGGCGACGTGAGCTTCAGGGTCGACGAGCTCGAGATCGTGGGGCTCATCGGACCCAACGGGGCCGGCAAGACCACGTTCTTCAACTGCATCACGGGCTTCTACCGGCCCGACACCGGGCTGGTGCGCTACCGGGGCGAGGACATCACGGGCCTGCGCCCCGACCAGCGCACCCACCTGGGTCTGGGCCGCACGTTCCAGACCGTGGGCCTGGTGCGCTCGTTCACGGTCCTCGAGAACCTCATCGTGGCCCAGCACCAGAAGATCAACTACGGCCTGGCTGCCGGCATCCTCGGTGCACCGTGGTCGATCGCCGAGGAGAAGGTGCTGCGCGAACGCGCCTTCGAGATCCTCGAGTACATGGAGCTCATCGACCACGCCCACAGCCCGCTCGGCGGGTTGAGCTACGGCATGCTGAAGCAGGTCGAGACCGCCGCCGTGCTGGCCACCGACCCCGACGTGCTGATGCTGGACGAGCCGCTGGCCGGCCTGGCGCCCGAGGAGGCCGAGGCCTTCGGTGACCGGCTGCTGGAGATGCGGCGCGACCTCAGCCTGACCATCGTGATCATCGAGCACCACGTCCCGTTCATGCTGCGGGTCTGCGACTTCCTCTACGTGTTGAACTTCGGCCAGTTGCTGGCCGAAGGCAAGCCCGACGACATCCGGGGCAACCGTGACGTGGCCGAGGCGTACATGGGCGAGGGCGCCTCAGCACTGGGCTGAAGCCCGAGCCGCAGTGGCACACACGACAGGAGCACTTGTGGGAGCCGATGACGACGACACCCAGGTCCTGGACGCGACCTCAGACTCGACGTCGGAGGACACCGGTGAACTCGGGCTCGGGGCATCATCGGATCCCAGCCACGCGCTGCTGAGCCTGCGCGGGGTCAAGTCTGGATATGGCTCGCTGCCGGTGCTGCACGGCATCGATCTGGACATCGAGCCGGGCAAGACCGCGGTCCTGCTGGGCCTCAACGGGGCCGGCAAGACCACCACCGCCATGAACATCGCCGGTGCGCTCAAGACCTGGGACGGCACGATCACCTTCGACGGTCAGAACGCAACGAACTGGTCGGCCAGGCAGGCCGTGAACAACGGCATCACGCTCATCCCCGAGGGCCGGCGCGTGTTCGCGGATCTGTCGGTCGAGAGGAACCTGCTCGTGGGCGCATGGTCGAACAAGGGGTCGGGCAAGTTCGAAGAGGCACGCGAGCGGGTGTTCGACTACTTCCCACGGCTACGCGAGCGTTCCAGCCAGCTCGCCGGCACGCTGTCGGGCGGTGAGCAGCAGATGCTGGCGGTCGGTCGTGGGCTGATGAGCGGCCCCAAGCTCCTGATCATCGACGAAGCCTCGATGGGGCTCGCGCCGGTCATCGTCAAGGACGTGTTCGACATCGTGTCGGACATCAGCCAGGACGGCGTCACCGTCCTGCTGATCGAGCAGAACGTCGGGGCACTCGACGTCGCCGACGTCGGGCTGGTGATGGAGCAGGGCCGGATCGTGGCGCGGCTCGAGGGCGAGCAACTCGAGGACCCCACCGAGCTCCGCAAGATGTTCCTCGGGTAGGCAGGCTCAGGCGGAGTCGGACTGGGGCTCGCAGATCCGGCACGGGGCCAGCCCGCGGTCCTTCGCGGCAGCGGTTCCCATGATCTGCAGGTCGCTTCGCCCGTCCACCAGGTGGCAGCTCGGCACGTGGTAGGTGGTGCGTCCCGCGACGACCTTGTCGCCGTCCGCCGGCACCGCTGTCGGCCCACCCGAGGCCACGCCGCCGCCGGCCACGATCGCGTCCACCAGTTCGTCCAGCTTCGCGACCGTCTCGGCCTGGTGCTTGCGTAGCTCCTGTACCAGCGCCATCGTCAGGCCGGCCATCACCAGGGCGATACCTGCGATCCCGCCGGAGATGACGTACGGGAACTGGCCCTGCACGAAGTCCTTGCCCGCCGCCCCGTTCCAGCCCAGCACGATCAGCAGGAAGCCTGCGGCGCTCAGCACCACGGCCAGGTACACCGTGCCCTTGGACCAGGTCTTCATCGTTCGTCCGTTCTCGTCGAGGAGGTCGTTGCGCTGATGCGTCGCTGGAAGGATACGACGCCCGGGACGCTGGTTCCTGCCTGACGCCAACGCCGAGGTTACTGTGGCCACACGTGCAACCTGAGGTAATAACAGGCACAGATCCACACAGGAGCGCACAACTGCGGGCGACCAGCGCACGTACCTGCGCCCGGGTTCGTCGGGTGGGGCCGGCCCTCGTATCTTCGGCCGCGTCGCACGGCGGGTCCGCAGCCACAACGCGGAGATCGACCACCGCTGCGGTCGTTTGACACAACACAGCAGGGGAGGTACCGTTTCCCCTTGGCCCGCGACCGTGCGGGCTACCGCCAGGCCCCGGCGCCCCGCAGATACGGCGGAGAACCGGTGGCCGCAGCCGAGACGGCAACGCGGAAGCCGACTCCGACTCCTCCGACCGGGCCTCTTGCGCCTGCGAGCAGGACGTGAGCGGAACCCGCAACGTCACGACCGGCTCGCTCCTTGAGAACTGCACAGCGTGCCAAAAGCCAGTGCACGAACTGGATCGCCTCGGCGATCCGGAACGTGACAGGAAAACCCCGTCCGGGGGAGGGACCTCGCGTCCTGAAACCGGATGGTTCTTTTGACGCCAGCCAGCCACGCCTCTCGAGGCGGTGCTGGGTGGCACCCTAAAGCGAGCCGATCAATTCGGCTCTCCATGATGTGGTTATCACATCTCTCAACGGAGAGTTTGATCCTGGCTCAGGACGAACGCTGGCGGCGGGTTTAACACATGCAAGTCGAGGGACGAAGCGCGGAGCTTGCTCTGCGTGGAGACCGGCGAACGGGTGAGTAACACGTGAGGAACCTACCCTGTACACGGGAATAACAGCGGGAAACCGTTGCTAATACCCGATGCTCCATCCACCTCGCATGGGGAGGATGGGAAAGCTCAGGCGGTACGGGACGGCCTCGCGGCCTATCAGCTAGTTGGTGAGGTAACGGCTCACCAAGGCGACGACGGGTAGCTGGAGTGAGAGCTCGACCAGCCACACTGGGACTGAGACACGGCCCAGACTCCTACGGGAGGCAGCAGTGGAGAATCTTGCGCAATGGGCGAAAGCCTGACGCAGCCACGCCGCGTGAGGGAAGAAGGCCTTCGGGTTGTAAACCTCTTTCAGTGGGGAAGAAGCGAAAGTGACGGTACCCACAGAAGAAGCCCCGGCCAACTACGTGCCAGCAGCCGCGGTAATACGTAGGGGGCAAGCGT
>DASWKO010000054.1:0-12481 GCA_036396595.1 Nitriliruptorales bacterium
CACGGGGCGCCCCTCCCGAGAACCCACCAAGCCCACCAGAACCAGCGGACCACGGGGCGCCCCTCCTGAGAACCCACCAAGCCCACCAGAACCAGCGGACCACGGGGCGCCCCTCCCGTGGACCCACCAAGCCCGCCAGTAGGGCGGGGACACGTTGGTCGCCCCGACCTCGTAGGCTGGCGCCGCTGCCATCCAGACACCGACCGGAGAGTCGCTTCGATGACCGACCAGCTACGCGCGACCATCGAGGAGGCGTTCGTCGCCGGCGGGGACGCCCACGACGCGCCGGAGGTCCGCGGCGCCGTGCGCGAGACCATCGAGCTGCTCGACAAGGGTGAGCTGCGGGTCGCGCAGAAGGGCGACGACGGGAGCTGGACCGTCAACCAGTGGACCAAGCAGGCGATCCTGCTGCTGTTCCGCCAGGCCGAGATGCAGACCTTCGAGGTGGGGCCGTTCGAGTACCACGACAAGATCCCGCTCAAGACCGGGTACGCCGAGCAGGGCGTGAGGGTGGTCCCGCCGGGCACGGCTCGCTGGGGCGCGCACCTCGAACCCAACACGATCCTGATGCCGGGCTACGTCAACATCGGGGCGTACGTCGCCAGCGGCTCGATGGTCGACACCTGGGCGACCGTGGGCTCGTGCGCCCAGATCGGCCGCAACGTCCACCTCGCAGGCGGCGTCGGGATCGGCGGGGTGCTCGAGCCGCCGGGCGCCACTCCGGTGATCGTCGAGGACGACGCGTTCATCGGCTCCCGCTGCATCGTCGTGGCCGGGGTCCACGTCGGCGAGGGAGCGGTGCTCGGGGCCAACACCATGATCACCGACTCCACACCGATCATCGACGTCACGGGCGACCAGCCCAAGGAGTACCGGGGCCAGGTCCCTCCCCGCGCGGTGGTGGTCCCCGGCACGCGTCCCAAGGAGTTCCCGTCGGGCACCTACGACCTCGCGTGCGCGCTGATCATCGGTGAGCGCAAGCCGTCCACGGACGAGAAGGTGTCGCTCAACGACGCGCTGCGCGAGTACGGCGTCCAGGTGTGAGCGTGGTCGACGAGACGACGGCGAGCGACCTGGTCGACCGGCTGGTCGAGCACCTCGGCCCGGTCTGCGAGACCGGTGAGGAGGGCCCGATCGCCTCGACGGTCGCCCGCCGCTACCGCGACCTCGGCCAGACCGTCACCCGCGTGGGCAACAGCGTCGTCGTGGGCGGGCCCGCTCGCGACCGTCCCCAGGTCCTGCTCGTCGGCCACCTCGACGTCGTGCCCCCCACCGACCATGACCGCGAGCCACGGGTCGAGGAGCGCACCGACGGACAGGTCGTGGTCGGGCGCGGCGCGTCCGACATGAAGGGTGGCAACGTCGTCGCGATGAAGCTGTTCGAGGAGCGTCGCCCCGGCGACCCCGGCGACCCCGACGACCCCGGCGACCCCTACGACCCCGGTGACCCCTACGAGCTCGCGCTGGTGCTGTACGGCGGCGAGGAAGGGCCGGCGGTCACCAACGAGCTCGCCGCCGTGCTGGACGAGGTGGCCTGGCTGCGGTCCGCCGACCTCGCCATCATCCTCGAGCCCACCGACCTCGAGATCCAGGCCGGCTGCCTCGGGGGCCTGCACGCGCTGCTGACGTTCGAGGGTCAGGCCGCCCACTCCGCCCGTCCCTGGCACGGCGACAACGCGCTGACCAAGGCGGGGCCCTTCCTCACCGAGTTCCACCGGCGCGAGCCCGTCCGTGTCACGGTCGACGGCATCGACTACCTGGACGTGTGGTCGGTGACACAGGCACGCACCGAGAACCCACGCAACGTGATCCCCCCCGCCTTCACCGTGAACCTGAACTACCGGTTCGCTCCGGACCGCACGCTCGACCAGGCTGAACGCGAGCTGCGGGACCTCGTTGGGGACCGCGCCCGGGTCGAGATCGTCGACCGTGCCCCGCCCGCTCCTCCACGCCTTGACGCGCCCGTGCTGCGCGCGTTCGTCGCCGCCGTTGCTGGCACGGTGTCGGCCAAGCAGGCGTGGACCGACGTCGCCCGGTTCGCCGAGGTCGGCGTGCCTGCGGTGAACTTCGGTCCCGGACTGACCGCCCAGGCCCACCAGGCAGGCGAGTTCGTCCCGGTCGCCAACCTCGTCGAGGCACACGCCCGGCTCGCCCGCTTCCTGCAGGACGACGACGCCTGAGCTTCAGACCAGTCGCTGGGGCGCCTGGAAGGTGCTGTGCAGGCGGTCGATCCAGAGCGTGCCGATGGCGCGCTTGGGCAGCCCGAGGCTGCGCAGGGTGTTGGCGATCGGGTGGCGTCCGAGCTGGATCCGGGCGCCCCCGAGCCGCAAGCCCATCTCGCGTGCCTCCTGGGTCAGCTCGGTCCGGTGCCAGGCGCCGTCGATGACGGTGTAGGTCGACGAGGTGGCGGCCGGCATCGCGCGCTTGCCACCTCGGGGGACGTCGAGGGTCAGCACGTGCTGACCGTCCAGGCTGAGCCGGCCACGCCACCGCCGCGGATCGGCCGGTTCGCCCTCGTCCAGTTCCGGGTCCTCCCCGGCCACGTGGATGTCGGCCAACCACTTCGGGAAGCCCCAGATGCGCCTGCCCGCGTGCATCGTGAAGCTCTGGTCCACCGGGAGCTGCCAGATGTAGGTCCCCAACGTCCCGGCCTTCAGGTCGCGCAGGAGGTGCGGGAGGGCCGTCCCGCCCCCGGCCTTGCGCGGCCGGACGAAGAACAGGACGGCGATCTCGTGGTATGCGCCGAGGTCGTTGTCGCGGTAGTCCACCAGTCCGAGGCTCATCAGCGTGCGCCCGGGCAGCGCGCCGACGGGTCGCACCCCATCGTCGGGGATCAGTGCCTCCACCGCCTTGCGCTTGACGAGGTAGGTCGCGAAGCCCGCGGCCGCGTCGCGTACCTCGACCGGCATCGTCACGGTCGTGCCGTCGATGTCGTAGCTCGTCGGTGCCTCGGTGGTTGACATCAACCCAGCCCTTCGGCGACGACCCGCAACGCCCCGGGGTCGCGGGTACCGTCGGCGGCGGTGGCCAGCCCGAGCAGGTTCGGGGGCGGGTGCGCGCCCCAGTACCCGATGGCCAACCCCAGGTCGAGCGATCCGGTCACGCTGGCTCCTTGTTACCCGGGGACCTTACGTCGGCGGACTCAGCTCGCACCGTGACGTGGCAGACCCACCCGGCAGCGTGGTAGAACGTGTTCCAGTTCGGGACATCCGCCCGCTACCGAGGAGCCGGAGACCGCCGTGGCCATCGCCGAGACCGGCACCATCGACAGCGAGCTGACCGACTCGCAGCGTGAGCGCCGGAAGCGCATCGTCGACGCCGCGATCACGCTGGCCGTCGAGGGCGGCTATGACGGCGTCCAGATGCGCGACGTGGCCGAGCGGGCGGACGTCGCGCTGGGCACGCTGTACCGCTACTTCCCGTCCAAGGTGCACCTGCTGGTCAACGTCCTGCACCAGCTCACCGGGGACATGGTGGACCGGCTCGACCGCAACCCGCCCAAAGGCCAGACCGCGGGGGCTCGGGTGCTGGACCTGCTCGACCGGTCGATGCGCGTGTTGCAGCGCGAGCCCCAGCTCGCCGACGCGATGATGCGCGCACTGATGTTCGCCGACGCCTCGGCCGCCTCGGAGGTCGATGCGGTGAGCGCGATCATGACCGGGGCCATCACCCGGTCGATGCACGGACCCGACCGCGAGCCCACCCACGAGGACCATGCGATCGCGCGCGTGATCGAGAACGTGTGGTGGGCCTACATCCTGTCCTGGCTCTCCGGGCGCGCATCGGCGCGCCAGGTCACCGACGACCTCGAAGCCGCGGTCCGGTTGCTGGTCCGGTGAGCCGACGCACCTCGGTCGCCCGCTGACAGCCGGGAGACGCTCAGTTCGTCGCCGCGACCGGCAGGGTGAGAATGAACTCGCTCCCGGCCTCCGCTGCGGGTTGGACCCGCAGGTCGCCGCCGTGCGCGCGAGCGAGGCCGCGCGAGATGAACAACCCGAGCCCGGTGCCGGGCGCTCCCGCATCGAGCCGCTCGAACTTCTCGAAGATCCGTTCGGTATCACCCGGCGTCACACCGCCCCCGTGGTTGCGCACGATCACGTGCGCGGTCGAGTCGGTGACGCCGACCAAGACCTCGATCGAGGCACCCGCCGCGCTGTACTTCGCGGCGTTCGACAGCAGGTTGAACACGATCTCGCGGGCCGCCGTCGGGTCCGCGGACAGGGTCACGGTCTCCGGGGCCAGCACCTCGGTCGGATGCTCGAACAGCAACACGGCCTCGAGGTCCGACACGGACTCACGGACGAGCTGGGACAGGTCGACGTCCTGCCTGGACAGGTCGACGTCTCCGTGGTCGATGTCGCGCGCCAGGCTGATGCGCTCGATCAGCAGCAACGCCAGATCGCTGTTGCGGGTGATCATCTCGAGGTACCCGCGGATCTGCTCTCTCGACATCGAGTCCTGGTGGGTGTGTGCCGTCTCGGCCGCGGTCTTGACGATCGACAGCGGCGTGCGAATCTCGTGGCTCACCACCGACGCGAACTCCTCGAGGACCGACCACGCAGCGCCGGTGTCGTCGCCGGGACCGGTCCACTGGTGCTCTGACACGATGTCGACCCTTTTGCGTACCACTGCACACCAATCTACCGGACGGCCGCGCTGGGTCCCCTGTTCCGATGGCCGCACCGGCAGACTCGGCGAGGACCGTCCGGGCCCACTTGTAGTCGGCGTTGCCGGCTGGCGATCGGACCATCGGGTCCACGACGGCGACCTCGCGTTGGACCTTGAAGCGGGCGATGCGGTCGGCCAGGTGGTCCGCGAGCTCGGCGACTCGGAGGTGACCGGGTCGTATTCCTGGGGAGGCACGACGACCCGCCCGTCCGAGGCCCCCACGCCGAGGACCCGGCGGTCGCGCAGCCCCGTCAGAAACGCCCCATGACGGGGCAGGTCGAGCGCGTGTAGGCGAACTCCAGCAAATGGCTTGCCTCGAGCACCTCCAGGACAGCAACCTCCGGCCTGGTCAACGAGACACCATACTAGAACACGTTCTACACTAGAACACGTTCTACAAGACCCCCGACGTCGCCCGAGGGCGAGCTGTACGGCGCGTGCTGTACCTGTTCTTCTAGGCTGAGACCAGGCGGGGAGGAGGCAGCGTGGTGGGGCAGCGTCCGGACGTCGCCTTCGTGCTCGGCGGAGGCGGCGTGCTCGGGGCGGCCGAGGTGGGGATGCTCGCCGCCCTGGACGACGCCGGGATCCGACCCGACCTGGTGCTGGGGACCTCGATCGGGGCGGTCAACGGCGTGGTGGTCGCGTCCGACCCGCACGGGGCGGCGGCACGCCTCGAGAAGCTGTGGACCGAGCTCGGAGCCGACGACAACCCGTTCACGGGGTCGGTGGTGTCCCGATTGGCGACCTTGACACGGACGCGCGTGGCGCTGCACGAGCTCGAGCCGCTGCGCCACCTGCTCGGCGCGATCCTCACCGCGCGCACGTTCAGCGAGCTGGCGGTCCCGTTCCAGTGCGTCGCCGCCAGCATCGAGCGGTCGCGCGCGACGTGGTTCGATCGGGGCGACCTGCTGTCGGCCGTGCTGGCGTCATCGGCCGTGCCGGGCCTGATGCCCCCGGTCGAGATCGACGGGGAGCACTTCTACGACGGCGGCCTGGTGCACAGCGTCCCGGTCAGCCGCGCCATCGAGCTGGGAGCCCGGGTCGTGTACGTGATGCACGTGGGGCGCATCGAAGCCCCGTTGACCGTGCCCACCAACCCGTTCCAGGTCGGCATGGTCGCGTTCGAGATCGCACGACGGCACCGCTTCCTCGCGGAGCTCGACGACGTGCCGGCCGGCCACGAGGTCCACGTCCTGCCGACCGGCGACCCGCCCCGCCACGACGACCCGCGCCAGCTCCGCTACCGCAACACCGACGCCGTCCCCGGTCGCATCGAAACCGCCCGGCGCGCCACCGCCGACTACCTCAGCACCCTGCGACAGGACTGAACGATGCCTCCCCGCTTGGTACGACGCCTGCTGTTCGCACCGGCCGTGCTCCTTCTGGCAGCGTGGGCGATCGTGTCGCTGCCCGTTGCGGGGCTGGTCGCGCTGGTCATCGTGCCGTTCGTCCCCGGACGCTGGCGGCCGGTCCGCATCCTGTGGTTCACGTTCGTCTACCTGTTGATCGAGGCGGTGGGGCTCACGGCGGCCTTCGTGCTGTGGGTGGCCAGCGGGTTCGGCTGGAAGCTGCGCACGCCGCGGTTCCAGGAGTTGCACTACCTCGTGCTGGGCCTGGCGCTGGGGTTCCTGGTCCGCTGCGCCAGATGGACCTTCAACCTCGACATCCACGTCGACGAGCGCGACCTGGATGCCACGGAGCTGACCGGTCGGCCCCCGATCGTGGTGCTGGCCCGGCACGCCGGCCCCGGGGACTCGTTCCTGCTGGTGGCGACGCTGCTGTACCGCCGGTGGCGACCGCGCATCGTGCTGAAGTCGGTCCTGCAATGGGACCCGCTGCTGGACGTGATGCTCAACCGCCTGCCGTGCCGGTTCATCCCTGCGTCCACCAAGGGGCGCTCGGAGTCGATCGAGGCGATCGGGCGGCTGGCCGGGTCGATGGGGCCCGACGACGCGCTGGTGATCTTCCCCGAGGGCGGCAACTTCACCGAGTCACGCCGGCACCGATCCATCGTCAAGCTCGAGGAGCTGGGCCTGCACGACGAGGCCGACCGGGCCCGCCAGATGCGCCACGTGCTCGCACCACGGACCAGCGGGGCGCTGGCGGCGATCGAGGCCGCCCCGCACGCCGAGGTCGTCCTGGTCGCACACACCGGGCTCGAGGAGCTGTCCACGCCGGTCGACCTCTGGCGCGGCCTGCCGATGGACGCCGAGGTCCGTGCCAAGGCATGGCGCGTCTACCCGCACCAGATCCCGGAGGAGCTCGCCGAGCGCAAGACGTGGCTCTACGAGTGGTGGCTGCGTGTGGACACCTGGATCGTGAGGCAGCAGGGCATCACGCGCGTCCCCGACGCCGTCGCCCAGCGGGTCCGCGAGCTCACCGCGGCCGACGTCGAGTTCCACCCCGACGACGTCGGGGGGTGAGGCCCCACCTCTCGATCGAGTGTGCTCGTTGCTGTCATATATGGAGGTGACGAGCACACTCGATCGTGTCCTGCCAGACGAGGGCGGAGTCCTTGGCCTGCCAGTAGGGGTCGCGCAGCTCGCGCTTGACGAGCTTGCCGGTCGACGTGCGGGGGAAGTCGTCGTGGAAGTCGATCGAGCGCGTGAGGTGACGTGCAGCCTGTTCCCCACCGGCGGGTCCACCGTGCGCCTGGTCCGCCCGATCCCGTACACACGCGCGATGGAGATCCTGCTGGTCGGCGAGCACCTGTCCCCCAGGAGGCGCTCGAGATCGGCCTGATCGGTCACGTGGTACCCGACGGCGCAGCGCTTGCCGAGGCCCGGCGTATCGCGGACCGCATCGCGGTCAATGGACCCGCGGACGTCCAGCACATCCTGGCGAGCGTGCACGCGACCATGGACATCGCGGACGAGTCGGAGGCACTGGCCAAGGAGCTGGAGCACGCGCTGTAGGTGTTCGGCTCCGAGGACGCCAAGGAGGGCCCCGGCACCTGCTGGCGGGACCGATCAGGGGGCTCCCCGGCGACCGCCACGGACCAACGTCCCTTGCCGTGCCCCCGGCCGCTACGGCATGCTGGGTGCATGGAAGCGGTGCTGTTCGGACTCGTCGTGGCCGCTGGCGCGGGCGCGGTCACCTGGTGGGTGATGCGATCACGGGGTGATCGCACGGCGTCGCCGGTGGCCGAGGCGGCTGGGACCCTGCACGCGCTCGAGCGCGACAGCACGGTCGTGCTCGACCTCGACCCCGAGGACGTCGAGGACGAGCGCGTCCAGCGCCTGGTCCGTGCCGCCGCCGTCCCGGTGTTCGAGCAGGCGCCTCGGGTCCAGGTCGTGACCGTCAAGAACCGCTCCGGCCTGGTGCTCGGCCGGGTCCCACGCAATGCACCTCCGATGCGCCACGTGCCGGAGGTGCGCGCGCCGTCCGGCGAAGGTCCTCGCGGTCACACGCCCTCGCCGGTGTCACACGAGGCACCAGCGAGGCGGCAGATCGACCCCGACGACGTCTCCAGCGAGCCGGTCCACCGCGACCTCGCCGAGACGTTCGACCTGCCCGACGCGGTCCTGGCGCACGTCACCGACCCTCGCGACCCGCTCGACCTCGTCGATGCCGTCCTCACCGCAGCAGGCCACGCGACCGAGCGCAGCAGCGACCTCGTCCGGACCGGCGACCACGTCTTCATCGTGGTCGACGGGCACGGGCGCGCGATCCTCGGTGACACGCTGAGCCGTGCGTACCTGAAGTTCAGCGAGACCCGCGCCAAGCATGGGTACGTCGTCGTGATGGGCTTCGCGGACCGCTCCGACCTGGACCGGCGCGAGGCGCTGGCGCCGCAGGTGGCCTACGTCGGGCGCGACGCGATCCAGCGCATGGCCGATGCCGTCGCGGTCGGCGCCGACCCGCTGAGCTTCGTCCGCCCACCCCAGGTCGAGGTCATCCGCGACTGACAGTGATAATGCCGTTGGCCCTGCACCGTCCGGTCTGACCCATCGACTGACAGGCGAAGCTGTCCATCAGAGGATCTGTCGACCGGGTGCGGTGCAGGGCTGTCCGGCACGGCTGTCGGGCGGAGTGACCTCATAGGAGCCTGCGCTATCAGGCGCCCAGGGCCAGCCGCATCCCGGCCTCCCTCCGCCGCCGGTACCTCAGACTAGAACACGTTACAGTTCCGGCCAATACGGGGGAGCTTCCAGGTGGGTCGGCTCGGACCGCCCCGCCGGCGGACCGGGCACCCCAAGCGGGCGGTCGAGCACCCGGTCCTCAGCCGAAGATGGGTGCAAAGTTCTCGTAGTGGTTGCAGGGATCGTCCGGCGAGCGGTCCGCGTCGACGGGGCGCTGCGGCCACTGGCCGGAGAGGTAGCGGCGCCCCGCTTCGGGGATGCGGTAGCACCCGGTGTCCTCGGCGTTGGGGTCCCACCACATCGCGATGCCGTCCTTGACGCACGTGTAGTCGTTGGGCTCGTAGGAGCAGGCTGCGACCAACGGATCTGTGCTGGCGGTGGCCGGGATGGCGTGGAACCCCTGGTCGACGGCCTGCGGTGTCAGGCGTGGACCCGCGACCTGGATGCCCGTGAAGAGTTGCCGGATGGGCACGTACCAGTTGCAGCCCCACATCTCACCGTCGGCCCGACCGTCCGGGTCGGACTCGGTGTAGGCGCGCGTGCACGCCTTCTCGGCGGGCGGAGGCTGCATCTCGACCGGGGTGATGACCCAGGCACGGTCCCAGACCGTCGGATCGTTCGCCGAGGCGTTCATGCCGCTCTCGAGGAAGCTGTCGCCGGCCACGATCCACTCAGGGTGGTAGTTCAGCCGTCCCGCCGCCTTGGAGTAGTTGGTCTCGAGGCCACCGGCCCACAGTACCGTGGTCACCCCCGCCTCCTGGAAGCGCGCCATGCCCTCGAGCGAGTAACCGGTCGTGTCCGGCTGGGAGAAGAAGCCGGCCTGGGGGAAGGTCGACTCGGCCGCGAACTCGACCCCGCACGCGTGCAGCCGGTCCTCGATGGCTCGGGCCAGTGCCAGGAGCTCAGGGTGGCTGTCGTCGTGGGTCCGGATCAACCCGTAGCGGCGTGGCTGGCCGTTCTCGCCCGCGTTCCCGCTGAAGCTCACGGGGTGTGACACGACCCGGCGACACACGTGGGTCGTGTAGAGATCGGCCCAACGCTCCATGGAGGGCAGGAACGCCCAGATCTGTCCGGGATGCTGGCGGAAGAATGCGGCCGGCTGCATGAGTCCGCCGCCGAACACCATGACCCCGCGGCTGGCCATCTCCTGGGTGTACGGGTCGCCGCTGTGGAACGCGAAGTTCAGCACGGCGAACGGCCGCACGTGGTCGTGGTTCTCGATCGCGTCCGCACGCCTCGTCTCGACCGTGGCGCTGCCCTCGCCCTGCGTGAAGTACACGAAGAACCTGGCCCCGCGACCGTAGGTCTGGTAGCGCTCGTTGAAGTAGCGCTGCCACACACGCAGCGTGCGCAGCCAGACGTGTTCGTCGTCCGAGGCGGGTTCCGACAAGTCGTAGTACCTGTCCCGTTCGCGCTGTTCCACGCCCCGCGAGGACGCGCTCGTCCCGGCACCGTCCATGTAGAACAGGATGCGGATCTCGTCCTGTTCGACGCCGGGGTACGTGGCACCGAAGTTGTCGCCCTCGAAGTACGCGACGCAGGGAGGGGCCATCGGATCTTCGGTCTGTCGGGGCGGGTCGCCCACGCACCGCTTCGTGACCGGTCGCTCGCCGAATCCCTCGGGCACCGTCGGCGGCAGCTCCACCGCGGTACCGAGACCTCCGCCGAGGGCGTCGCCCGGTGCCGTCTGGGAGGACCCGAGACCCAGCGAAGCCGTGTTGCCCCCCTCTGGTGGCTGCGGCGCGTCCTCGTCGGGCGGTACCGGCGCGAACTCGAGCGTCTGCGTGGGACTGGACTGCGGCACGTTCAGTGCCGACGGCAGCACGAGCAACGCCAGCAACGTGGCTGCCAGTGCGCCGGCCAGGGGCGGGTAGCGCTGCCAGCCCTGCGAGCGACGCTCCCGTCCTGACATGCCGGCCCTTCCTGGTCCTCGGGATCCATGCCGTCTGAAGCGCGCCGATCTCGATGACAGCGTGTCGGGAGCGCCCGAGCGGGTCTTCGTTGCACCGAACGAAAGCAACCGACGATTTCGGGCAGCAGCACCACGCGGCGTGCCGAACGCGTCAGCGTGTGGGACAGATCGCCCGGCGCGGGGGTCAGGGCGTCAGGGGGTCAGGATCTGGCGGACGACCTCGCCGGCGTTCATCGCGTCGAACGCCTCGTTGACTTCCTCGAGAGGCCGGCGGGCGGTGATCATGCCCTCGAGGTCGAGGCGCCCCGCCCCGACAACGATCGTCTGCCCGCCCCGCCGCGTGAGGTCGTACGCCAGGCGGATGGTGGCCGACGGCCCCACCGCCTCGACCACGTGGTCCAGGCCCTCGCCGTCACGGATCGTCGACTTCAGCCGTGCACGTCGTCGGGCGTCACCGCGTGTTCAACCCCAACCGCGCGGTGTGCTTCGCTGGCCGGGCGGATCGTTCGCAGGGAGGCGACCTTGGACCATGACCTGCTCGCGGCCTGGTTCCCCACCCCGGAGGACGTCGACCCGGCGTGGGCGCGCCGTCACGAGCTGGCCGACCACCTCCGTACCGCCGTCGAGGAACTCGTGACCCTCGACGTCGACGCGGTCGGAGAGCGAGCGCTCGAGGAGCTGGCGGCGGACCTCGCAGCGGTGCGCGGACGGCTGGAGGCGATGGGGGACGTGCGCCACCACGGCCCGCTGGCGCTGGCGCCGCTGCCAGCGGGATCGTTGGTGGAACGCAGCCCGGTGTCGGGGCGCTCGAACGTCGTGGCGCCCCCGCTGGTCGTCGACGCATACGGCGAGGTCACGAGGGCGCACGCCGTGTTCGGCGACCAGTACCACGGACCGCCCGGCGGCGTGCACGGCGGCATCGTCGCCGCGGTGTTCGACGAGTTGCTCGGGATCGCGCAGATCGGGTGCGGCACCGCGGGCCACACCGGCACCCTCACCATCCGCTACCGCGCCCTGACCCCGCTGTACACCCGGGTCGACTACGAAGCCGAGTGCGTGGGGCGCGAGGGCCGCAAGCTGTTCGTCACGGGGCGCTCGACCGTGGACGGCCGAGTGACCGCCGAAGCCGAGGCCACCTTCATCCTCACAGCCGAAGCGGCGGCGCGCGCCGACGGCGGTTGACCGGTCGGGGTGCCGTCACGTTCGCTCGGGTGAACGCGCGCAACCTGGCAGGACCTGGCAACGAACGCTTCCGCGGAAGCGCCTGGTCCGGGGATGGTTCGGCCGGCCCGACGCCACGCCTGGCACGGTGGGGTATCGCGCACGTCGTCAAGGTGACCTCGATCCAAGCGGCGTTGGCTCGGTTCGAGGAGCGCGATGTTTACGAGACTGTAGACGTCGGCGTACACTCTCCCGCATGGCGACCACCAAGATGCTCCGCGTGTCCGAGCGCACCCACGAGGGCTTCAAGCGCGAGGCAGAGCGCCGCGGCGAGACCATCGACAGCGTCGCGGCGGCGGCCCTCCGTGCCCTGCGCCAGAACGAGATGGGCCAGCAACTGGCCGAGCCGCTGCGCGATGACGAGCGAGGCTGGCTGGATGCTGACCTCGGGTGAGGTCGTCGTCGCTGACCTCGGCGAGCCCGTCGGGCGCGAGGCCGGCTTCCCCCGCCCTGTGGTCGTGGTCACGGCACAGCTCGTACTGGCCGAGCGCCCCAACGTGGTCCAGGTCGTACCGCTGGCCTCGACCCGTCGCGGCTTCCGGTCCGAGATCGACCTGGACCCCGACCCGGACAACGGGCTGACCGAGCCGTCGGCTGC
>DASWKO010000055.1:0-1600 GCA_036396595.1 Nitriliruptorales bacterium
CCCGGTACGTGCTCCAGTAGTTGCCCAGACCGCGGTCGGACCAGAGGTTGCGGTCGGCCACGCCGCGTCCCTTGGCCAGCACCTGCACGAGGTTCTCGTGGAAGCTGTTGCCCCGGAACACGCTGCGGGCGGACGGGTACAGGGCCACGCCGACCTGGTTCGAGGTGATCGTGTTCGCGGTGAACCGGGTCCCCGGACCGCTCGTGCCGGTCGGGCCGTCGACGTGGATCGCGACCCGGTTCCCGGCCAGCAGGTTGCCGGACACCTGGGCATCCACGACGTCCTTCAGCAGCAGGCCGAAGCCGGTCGACAGCGACAGGCTGTCGCTGACGTGGTTGCGCAGCACCAGCGCGGGACCGCCGTACATCAGCACCAGCCCGGACATGTTGTCCTGGACCGTGTTGCTGACGATGGTCAGATCCTTGGCGTACATCGAGTGCACCGCGTAGCGCCCATCGCGGATGGTGTTGCGGTCGATCAGCGCCCCGGAGCCGAACGACAGCAGGATCCCGTCGCGCGCCGACTCGAGCACGTTGTCCCGGATCAGGGCCCCCCGGGCGTCCCACAGCGAGATGGCGTCCCCGCGCTGGTTGCGGGCGGTCGTGAGGCTCCCGTGACCAGCGGTACCGGCGTGCCGTGTGTGGCCGGCCGGATCGTCGGCCACGGCGTGCGCGTCCGAGGCGATGGTGGCGTCCTCGCGGCCGACGACGTGGTTGGCGACCAGGTGCGTGCCCGTCGCCGAGGCGACCCCGATCCCGATGTAGGCGTCGTGGACCAGCGTCGACTCGATCGTGACGTCGTCGGCCTCGATGCGGATGCCGCACGGCGTTTCGGTCGGGCCCGGCCCGCTGCCGTGGACGTGCAGGCCGCGGACGGTCGTGCCCGGCGCGCGGATGGTGAGCGTCGATCCGCTTCCGGTGGTGACCAGCATCGCGCCGCCGCCACCGTCGAGCGTCACGGGGACGTCGATCACGAAGCTGCCTCGGTACGAGCGGGGCTCGAGCACGATGGTCTGCCCGGGCAGCGCCCCCGCGAGGCGCTCGGCGAGCTCCGCGCCGGCGAGGTCTGCATCCGCCGTGATCTCGGGCATGTCCGTGGCCGGCAGCACCGGCTGGTCCGGCTCGGGCACCTTGACGGGAGGCTCGCCGCCCCCGCCGTGCTCGTGGCCCCCGCCGTACTCGCGGCCTCCGTCAGCGAGGGCGACGGTCGGGGCCAGCACGAGGACGAGCACCGCCAGCGCGGCGGTCACGACCCCGCGCGATGCCCGCGACGCCCGCCAGCGGCGGGCCGCCCACGGGGCCACCGTCAGGAGCAGCGCCGCCGCTGCGATCAGCAGCAGCCCGTTGCCTGGCCGCGCCCATGTGGTGAAGTTCCACACCTTGGTGGGTCCGATCACCAACGGGGTGAACTCGTCGATGCGCAGGGCGGCGAGCGGGTTGAGGTCGTGGCCGTACTGGTACAGCCGGAACTGGATGTCGGCCAGCACCCCGAGCGGTGTGAGGCACACCCACACGAGACCGACGCGCCGCAGCCAGCGGCGGCGCGTGAGCGCCGCGATGCCCGCGGCGAGCACCGCGACGCCGACCGCGACCGGCCACAG
>DASWKO010000056.1:0-23551 GCA_036396595.1 Nitriliruptorales bacterium
CCCCCCCCCCCCCCCCCCCACTACTCGGTCACGCGAGGCTACCCGTCAGACGCGGGCCAACCCCGCAGGACGGTCACAGCAGAACCGAGATCGCGTTCACGTCGAACGCATGCGCACCGTTGTTGGACAGGCACGCCACGAGCAGCGGGTCGCCGAAGTTGTTCGACCCCGACGCCTGCACCAGCGCCACGATCGCACCCTTCTTGCCCGGATCGGTCGGGTCGAACCAGCGGCCCGTCACCGGCAGCAGACCACCAGCGGTGGGCGGCCAACCGAGATCCTTCAGCGTCACGAATGTACCAGCCTTGGTGCCAGCGCCGAAGGTTGTGACCGATCCGCTGCCGTTCCAGCCGGCCGACAGGCCACACCACGCCCCGAGCTGGGTGCCCTTCGGCGTACCAACCGCGCCCACGTTGCCCGTCGCCTCGATCGCACAGTCCTCCACGTTCGGCGTCGGGGTGTTCCAGACCAGCGCGGTGCACCGTGATTCGACGGTGTCCAAGCTGGGGGCTTCGAAGTGGTAGCAGGCGTTCTCGGCCGGCGCGAAGGGGGCGGTGGGACTGGGCACATGGTCTTGAGTGACCGGCGCGTTGAGACCGTCTCCCTTCAAGCACTCGCCCTTGGTGTTCTTGGCGATGGGGGTATCGGCGTTGATCACCGCCCGTCCACGGAACAAGGCGATCGCCGGTGACTTGGCGTCGGCGACGGCCGCAGTCGGCGCGACCATCGCCAGGATCGTGATGATGCCCAGCATCAGCGAGATGATGGACCTGTGCTTTTTGACCGAAGTCATGTGTTCCCCTCCGTTCATCGAGTCACGACTCCGACGGTTCGGGGCCGCGTCGCAGGGCACCCGCCAGCCCGACACCACGCCGGGCCACCGAAGCCTCCGATGGACCGACACAACCAGTTGCGACCGCCTCCGACATCACCCCAATGGGTGAAAAGGGCTACTCCTACCGGGTGAAGTCTCACCCGCATCTCGCGCGAGAGCCCCTCGCGCCTCGACGATGCATCACGGATCGCGTCGGAACGGCAGGCCCCCGGTCGTGGTTATGGTCAGGACCCACGCCCGGGGGCTCACCCCACCAGGTGGGCGCTTACAGTAGGACAACCACCCCTGACACGTCGAACGCGTGCGCGCCGTTGGCGGTCAGGCACGCGATGAGTAGCGGGTTGCCGAAGTTGTCGCTCCCGTGGAGTGTGAACTTGCCCAACACCGATCCCTTCTTGCCGGGATCAGTCGGGTCGAACCACGAACCCGTGACCACCGCGCCGGCGGGAGCCGGCAGCCAGCCGAGATCCTTCAACGTCACGCTCACGCCGGGCTTGCCAGGCACGCCGCTCGTGACGAACGAACCGCTGCCATTCCAGCCACGCGACAGACCACACCACGCCCCGAGCTGGATACCCTTCGGGGTACCCACCGCACCCACGTTGCCCGACGCCTCGATCACACAGTTCTCGACGTTCGACATCGGGGCGTTCCACACCAGCGCGGTGCACCGTGATTCGACGGTGGCCACGCTGGGGGCCTCGAAGCCGTAGCAGCGGTTCTTGGCCGGACCGACGCCGGGTGCTGGCAACAGGACCACCGGGTCGTTCAACCCACCGCCGACCACCTTGGTGCATTCGCCCTTGGTGTTCTTCTCGATCGGCTCACCGATCACCGCCCGTCCACGGAACAGCGCGATCGTCGGTGACTTGGCGTCGGCCGCGGCAGGTGGCGCGACCAACGCCAGGATCGTGATGATGCCCAGCATCAGCGAGATGATGGACCTGCGTTGCTTGACCGGAGTCATGATTTCCTCCTGCATTGAGGCGCGAGCCCGGCACTACAGAGCCCGGGTCGGAGACACCCTCCGACCACCCCAGACAACCGCACACACCCCGGCCGGACATCACCCCAACGGGGGAACGACCTCCCAAACGAGGGTGACGTATCATCCGTGGTTCACGTCACCACGATCTGGTGCACCCCCGACTCCGCATCCGCTCGGCAGACAATCCGCGTCGTGCTTGACGTGTCGGCGTCCGTCGCCAGCCGGTCCACCACGCACACCTCGACCGTCCACGTGCCCGTCTTCCGGAACGTCGTCTCGAGCTGCACGGTTGTATCACCAGTTGGCACCGTGAGAGTTGACGGCTCGGGGAACTCGCCCTGCAGCGTGCCGGTCGTGAGCTCGAGCAACAGGTCGAAGCAGACCCAGCCCCCTGGGGTGAGCGCATACCTCGCGCTGCCCTGCGCCTGGGGCGGGCATCCCTGGACATCGCCTGCCACTGCGCGGCGCGTGCCGCCGGTTGCTGGGTTGGGCGAGTACTTCACACCGAGGTCGATCTCCTCGGCCGAGCCGTTGTTGGTCACGGTGACCTCCAGCACCAACGGGCTGCCGACCGTCGCAGTACTGTCGCCCGAGATGGACACGCTGAGGATACCCAGGCTCGTGCCGTTGCCGGGTTCAGACGCGACCGTGAGGCCGTCCTCGGTCTCACCTTCGACAGTCGCACCATCGTCGCTTACGATCGTGACCTTCAGGTCGTACGTCCCCTCAGTGGCGGGGGCGTCCACCCTGGGGGACGTGGGCTGCCCGCTGGCCGCTGCCGTCCCGCTCGGGGCGTCGCCCTCGAAGGCGGTCCAGGTCGCCCCGTCGCTGCTGTAGGCGAGCGCGTACGTCGCAGAACTCCCCGAGTAGCTGGCGATGAACGTGATCGTCACCTCCTCGCCCGGTGTGGTGACCGACGGGACGGCCACCGGGTTCTGGTCGACGCTCGCCGTGCCGTTGCCGCTACCGGGCACGGTGAACTGGCTGGCTCCGGCGACCTCGCTGGTGCCGTCGCCCAGCGTGAGCCGGACCTGGATGTCGTACGTCTGGTCGGCGCTGTCCGCCTGGGGAGCCCTGACCTCGTGCTGGATGGGTGCTGTGCCGTCCGCGTCCGCTAGGTCCACGGACCCGGTCGCGTCGGTGTCGTCGGGGTTCTTGATCGGCTCGTAGGTGTCCGAGCCGTCGTCCTTCTTCTCCTGGATGATGTACGAGCCCGTGACGTTGAGGTCGAACTCGACCGTGAACGTCTGACCACCGGTCTTGGTGTCACCGCTGCCGGTGGGCTGGCTCACGACCACGTCAGCGACCCGGAGACCGGCGGTGACGGGGTCCTCCTCGGTGCCGAAGCCCCCCGGGGTCGGATCGGTGAGGGTGACGGTCAGGTCGTAGGTGTTGTTCGCGGGGCTCTCGTCACGAGCGGGCGCCTGCAACTCCGTAACGGTCTTGCTGTTCAAATCCACATCCGGCTGGGTCACCTCGCCGTCGGCCAGGATCTGCGGACCCCCAGCAGGGTCGCTGCGCGTGATCTCGAACGTGCCGGTGAAGTCCGGGTCGAACGTCACCTCGAACGTCTGGTCACCCAGAACCTGGACGGGGTTGCCGGCGGTCGGGTCGGTGAACTGCACGGTGGGTGCCGCACGCTGCACCTGGAGCGCGCCGAGCTGCAGGGCGGCGAGCTCCCCGGTCCCTTCCGTCGGGACGACGCGGATCCTGAGGTCGTAGTCGTTCGCGTCGGACGGGGCGTTCAGCGTCACCTCGTTCGGTTGGGTCCCATCCGTGTGGGTCGGGGTCTTGGCGCCCTCCTGGTCGTGGAGCGACGACCAGGCGTCGCTGGTCCCGGCTACGCGTGCCTCGACGTGGTACTCGACAGGAACGGGCGTGTCGAGCGTGAACTCGACGGTGAAGTCCCCGCCAGGATCCGGCGTGGCCGGGGAGGCCGACGTCGGTCCGTCGAGCGTCACGGTCGCGACGTTCAACACGGCCGCACCAGCTTCAGACGAGGACCGGACAGGGTTCGCCGGGTCCGCCTCGGGTGTCAGCACGACGCTCACGTCGTAGGTGCCGACCTCGGTCGGAGCGGCCACGTCGAGCGGCGGCGGCGCACCTCCGCCGGTCCCGGTCTGGCCCTCCGCGCCACTGCCGGAGGTGCCGGTTCCTGTGAACGTGGTCCAGGACTCGGCGTCCTCCCAAGGCTCCGTCGCGTCAGCCGAGCGGTACTGCGCGTTCCAGTTCCCAGCCGCGTTGGTCTCGAACGTGAGGCCAGGGTCGGCCCCAGCCGCGAGGAGGGTCGGCGCCGACGGCGCCGTCAGCGCGATCTCCGGGGTCACGACGTGGAGCACGCCCTGTTCGATGGCGTCGTGGGTCTCGCCGGACTCGGTCCCGATCCGGACGCGCACGTCGTAGAAGCCCTCGTCGGCGGGAGCGTCGAACGTGACGGTCTTGCCGGTCACATCCCCAGCGGGGGCCGCACCCTCGGCCACGTCGGTGGTCCAGGGGTCGGTCGCCGGCAGGTCGGGGCCACGCAGCGAGACCGTGTAGGTCCCGTCGCTGTTGGTTTCGTAGCTGAACACGACCTCGACGTCCGTGGCTCCGGGCAGGACCTCGGTCTTGTTCAACTCCGTCGGCTGGTCCAGCGTGACCTTGGGCGTGGCCACGTCGAGCGCCCCGACCTCGACGTCCTGGACGGCGTCGCTGCCGGTCGGGCGGAGCACGACCCGCAGGTCGTAGGTGCCCTCGGCTCCCGGGGTCGTGACGTTGATGGTGCGCTTGCCGTCCTGGCTGGCCGGGACCGTGGCCGGGTTGGCGTTGGGCGTCTCCGGGAACGCCTTCCACGTGTCGGAGCCCGCGAGGCGGTGGAAGAGCTGGAACGTGCCGCCCTCACTGGCCGCGTACTGGAACTCCACGGGCGTCTTGCTCGACGGCTGCACGCCCCGTGGCGACGCGCTGGTGGGGGCGGTGAGGTCGACCGACGGGGCGGTGGTCTTCTCGCTGACCTGGGCAGACTTGGCCGACTCCTGGCCGTCGTCGGTCACCGAGGTGACGGCGAAGTGGTAGGTGGTGTCGAGCTGGAGCGCACCCACGGTGAAGCTGGTCGCGTTCGGGCCCACGGTCGTGGCGCCCCCGCGGGCCCTGGTGCCCGCGCTGTCCTTGCCGTAGTAGACGTTGTAGCCCTTCAGGCGGCTGTCGGCGTCGCTGACGGCCTTCCAGCGCACCGTCACGCGGCCCTCGGACGGCGTGCTGACGTTGCTGGTGGTCACGCTGGTGGGCGTGGCCAGTGCGCCGTCGGGATCCGTGCCGGGGTCCGAGGTGGTGACCTTGCCGCCGGCGGCCTTGGCAGCGGCATCACGGACGGCGTCACCCACAAGGCCGGCGTTGCCGAACACGATCAGGTCGGCGCTGCCGTCACCCACGGTCTCCAGGTAGCACAGCGTGTTGCGGGCAGCCTGGCTGGTGTCGGTGCACGAGGTGGGCTGGTCGGGTCCGACCAGCAGGATGGGCGCACCGAGCGCACCGGCCAGCGGGGTGACGGCCACGCCCCAGCCGAAGTTCTCGCCGTAGCCGTTGACCAGGACGTAGGTCCCGTCGGCGGCCGAGGTGGAGCCGAACAGCTTCTTGGCGGCGTCCACGGCCGTTTCCACACGCGTGTCGCCCGAGGCGCGCGCGACGGTGAGTCCCTGGTCACGTAGTTGCTGCGCGGTTGCCTGCGAGACGGCCGCGGGACCGCCACAGATCGTGACCTTGGTGGCACCCAGGTCGTCCAGCGCGGTGGCCGTGGCGGCGTCGAGCGCCTCCGTACGCGTGAGCAGGATCGGGGTCTGGGTGTGGTTGGCGTACGCGCCACAGGTGACCGAGTCCACCCAGCCCACCGTACGGTCCTTGCCCGCCGGGCCGAACGCGCGCGCGATCAGCACGTGGCCGTCGGTGGGCACCTTGACGAGGTCGGCGATCGCGACGGCGGTCTCGACGCGCGTCTCGCCGTCGAGCCGGACGACCTCGTAGCCCCGTGCGCGGACCTGGTTCGCCACGTTCTCGCTGACCGCCACCGGCCCGCCGGTGATGTAGACGGTGTCGCCGGCATCGAGGATGCGGTCCAGCTCGGCCGCGGTGGAGGAGGTCAGGGTGCCGGTGGCGGTGAACAGGACGGGCCCGTCGACCTTCTTGGCCAGCGCGGAGGCGGCCAGGGCGTCGGGGAAGTGGTCGTCACGGGTGAGCACGGCCGCATCGGCACCGTCGGGGAACACGCGCTTGGAGACGGCGATGCCTGCGGCCGTGTAGCTGGAAACGTCGATGCGCTCGACGTTGTCGTAGGCGCTGTCAGCGGCCCGGCTACCGGCCGAGACCGCCAGCATCGACGCGAGCAGCGCCAGCGCGAGCACGGGGCTCAGGAGCCGTAGGTTGGCCGTGATCATGGGTGTCCCTTCCCTACGCGTCGCCTGCGCGGGCTCATCGCTCGCCGCCCGTTCACCGAGCGCGAGAGCCTGTTACTAGTGATACGTATGAGACCCCCGATTGATTACGGACGATCACGAAGTTGGAGAGGCCTCGCAGTTCATGCACCATCGGGTCCACATCGACGCCTGGCGGCCAGCGCGAGGAGCACGCTCGCAGCCGCCAGTGCGGCACCTCCGCCGGTCGCCGGCAGCGGCACCGGAGAGGGGGCCGGGAGCAGTTCGGGCGCGCCGTCACGGCTGCCGGATCCGCTCGAGGCGGCTCGCACGGCGGTCCGTACCCGGTCGACGCCGTCCCGGTCATCCTGCCAGGCCACGAGCACGCGGCCGTCTGGGAGCGCCGCGACGTCGGGTGCCCGCGCGTGGGCGCCGTCGGGCCCGTCATCGACCCGGGACGCCGGCGACACCGCGCCATCCGCATCGATGGTCACGGCCAGCACGTCGGTGTCACCCGCGCGATCGTCTTCGAAGACCACGATGGCCCGTCCGTCGTCCGCAGCGACCGCAGCGCGGCTCTGGCGGGCCCCAGGGGGAAGCTCAGGGCCCAGCGGGAAGGCGTCCGTCCACGTCTGCCCGTCGTCCGGTGAGCGTCGCGCCACCAACCGGCGTCCCCCCCCTGGCACCTCGTCCTCCCACACCAGCCACACGTCCCCGCCCGATGCCGCGAGGGCTGGACGGAAGCTCGGGTTGGAGGTGCCATCGACACGACGGGGCGGATCGAAGCTCTGGCCGGCGTCCGGCGACCGTGCGACGTAGATGCTCGAGCCGCCCTCCGGCGAGAGTTCCTGCCACGCCACCATTAGGGTGCCGTCATGGGTGAACGCCGCAGTGGGAGCCACCTGCCCGCGGGTCTCGGCTGGCTCAGGCATCAATGGTTGTGACGCGGACTCCAGGTCCGGGTCGGCCGGTCCGCCGTCGGCGCGCGTTCGGGTCTCCCAGCCATCTGCCGTGGGGGCCCTGGCGACGCGGATCTGCGGGTGGACGTACGGCCACCGGAGGTCGCTCCACACGGCGACCAGCCCGCCGTTGGGCGCGACGGCCAGCAGCGGTCGTGCATGTGCTCGTGCCGCATCGTCGTCGTCACCGAAGAAGCTCGTGACCTCACGATCGACCCTGGCCCGTGAGCCCCACGTGTCGTCGGCGCTGTCGTGACGAGCGATGTAGATGTCGTGGTCGCGGCCATCCAGGCGCGGGAACACCACGAACGCGTCCGTTGACGAGTCGACGGACAGCCCAGGTGCAGCCTCGGGACGTGGGGCGCTCACGACGATCGACGGTGCCCCCTGGTCGCCGCTGTGGCCTGTGGGGTGGATGCCGATCGGCCAGACCGCGCTCGCCTCGGACCAGTCATCGCCGTCGTCAGCAGGAGCCGTCATGACGCGCGGGTGCCCGCTGCCGGTATCCGCCCACGCGACCCACGCGCCACCTCCACGCCTGGCGGCCACGGACGGCCAGAGCTGCGTGCCACCCGCCCCGACGGGCGAACTCACCGAGAAGCCTCCGTCGGGAACGCGCGGACCTCTCGCGGTGTGGCTCGGGACGGCCAGGTCCACAGCCATGGCCTCGTGCGCGTAGGCGCCCTCGTGCGGGCTGCCTGACCCCTGCGCCAACGTCCACCCCATCTGCACGAGTGCCTCGCGCTTCTCGATGGCACAGAGGTCGGTGCGGGACAGATCCAGGCTCGTCCAGTTGCCCAGGGCTGCCCATCCCGTGACATCGTCGCCTGACCCTGCCAGACAACCCGGAGGTTCCTCGTCGCGTCCGCCTGCGGCGATCGCAGCCTGGCCGTCGAAGGCGTGCGAGCCCAGGTTGCCGGTGAGCACCGACGTCGCCGCAGCGCGGAGTTCGGGGTGGCGGTGCGCCTGCAGCCACGTCCCGCGCTTGAACCGATCAGGGGGCCACAGCGACGCGCGGAACGGGAGCTGTGCCCAGCCGGACGTACTCAGGGGCTGGACCAGGATCGCCGCCCCGAGCTGGCTGAGGCGATCCCCCAAGTCCGGCGCGAACGCATCGTCACCAGCCAAGACACCCAGCGGCCCGAACGGAAGGTCGACCGGCTGCACGTCATCGAAGGTGCCCTGCACCAACCCCTCACCGGTGACGAAGCCGGAGGTCTCGCGCGCGTCGAGGAACAGCTTCGGGCGCCGAGCCACGACCGCACCGTCCGGGCCCAGCACGAGCGTGGTCGACGCGACGTCCGGCTCGGTGGCGACGTAGGCCGCGTCGAGCCCGACCTCCGGGTCGCCGAGCACACCAGAGGCACCCGTGAGCTGCTCGTAACGCGGCACGGCCGCACCGACGACGACGTAGGCGCCGCTCTGGCGTGCCACCTCCCCGAACGTCTCCACGACGCTCCTCGCGATCGTGTCGGTCAACGCCAGTTGGAGGTACCGGGCGTCCGACAGGCCGTCGAACTGCGCCCGGTAGTAGGCGATCTGTGGCGCGTAGGGCCCGTACAAGGCGATCCGAGCCGAGTCGAGGTTCGCTCCGTCCGCGAGCTGGTCTCGGGCTGCCTGGCCCCGCATCCCGATCAGCATCGCCAAGCGATCGAGCCGCTCGGGGTAGACGATGATGTTGGGCTTGTCGTGCGCCAACAGCGGGGACACGTGGCGGTCGAGGTGATCGAGCACGGCCTGCCGGAAGGTCGCATAGGACTCCGAGTCGGACAGCTCCACTCTGAAGGTCGTGGCGATCAGCCTCAGCTCGTGCCCTTCTGGCTCCGGCTGGGCCGTCGCAGGCATGCTGACGACCATCGCTGCCACGAAGGCGGCGAGCAGGATGTGTGTGCGTCGGCGTGGCACCGTCAGACCCGCGGGATCTGGCGATGGAGCCGTGCCGTCCGCTGCGCCTCTCTACGCGCGGACCAGCCCTCGGCGGACGCAGCAGCCGCCTCCCTTGAGCCAGGCTGTGCCTCGCCAGCGAGCGGACGTAGGACGGGCCCGACGTAGCTTCCGGGCGTTCCCGGGTCGTGGAGGAAGTGCCCGCCGTACCACGCCACAACGTCTTGACCGTCGATCGACTCGCCGTCTGCCCACGTGTCGAGGTAGACGCGCGAAGAGGCCACATCGTTCGTGAAACCCTGGCCGTCATCGATCTCGTCCTCGTGGTAGCGCAGGAGCCAGGCGTCGCCGGCGCCGTACAGGTCGGCTTCACCGTCGGAAGCACCAGGGATCAGCCGGTGGCCGCGCCCGGTCCCGGCGTCGGTGATGCGCCAGTGACGGTCCCGGCTCCGCTCGCGCAGGCGCGCCACCTCGTACGCGATGGTGTGGACGTTGTCGTCGTGGTCGTCCAACGGCGGGTCGTTGAACTCCTGCACGACGCTGCCGTTCGCGTGGCCGAAGTCCAGGCGCCAGTAGCAATGGTGGACGTGCGTTTGGCAGGTGCAGGGGTTGTCGACCGCGTCGAACCCGAACCGCGGCCGGATCGTGCCGTCCGGCTCGAAGGTCCATTCGCTGGCGTAGCGGTACCAGCCGGCCGCGACCTCGCTGACCAGCCTCAGGTTGCGATCCTCGTCCAGCCACAAGGCGACGCCGCGGAAGTTGCCGCCGTCCTCGCCGGTGTCGAAGATCGTCGTTGGCGGCTCGGAGCAAACCCGGAAACCCGCCCCCACATCGGTGCCCACGGCGCGGATGCAGGTCTCCTGGTTGACCCAGTCGCGGTAGCTGGGACCGCAGTTGCTGGTGGCAAGCAGGTAGAGGACGTTGACCAACGGGACGTGGGCACGGCGCAAGACCGGCTCACCCCGATACGTGACGTGGCGCAGCTCGACTCCCGATCCCTGGGTCCCTGACGACGCGGCGGGACGCACGACGAGGAACTTCCACAGTTCGTCGCCGGCCTCGTCGCGCAGGGTCACTCTGGCGGCTCCCGAGTACCCACCGGGGGCGCACTCGTCCTCCCCCAGCGGGCCGCCGCAGTTGGTGTCCTCCGGGTACCTCGCCAGGTAGTCCCTGTACAGCTCGCCCGTTGCCATCGTCATCGCCACCACGCGGTGCGTGAACTCCTCTGGGGTTCCGCCGCCCTGGAGCGGCAATTCGACGGGGTCGTCGTGGCCGGCCGAAAGCCCCACGGTAAGAGCGCGGCGAGTGCGACCGTCGGGCAGCGGGACGGCCACGTACGGGGGCATCGGGCGGTACGGCTTGACCGCGCCGGAACGCAGCAAGGGTCCGTAGGTCGCATCGTTGCGGAGGTGGTCGACAGCAGCGAGCCACTCCTCGCGGCTCGGAAGCGGCTGCTGGGCGGAGGCGCGGACCTGCACCGCGCCGAGGTCGTCCAGCGCGCCGGCCACGTGGAAGGCTCGCTCGTTGGTGTAGTCGTAGCCGTGGGCCGTGAACAGGTTCGGTTCGTCCGGGACGCTCGGTTGTGGGCCCAGCCGGTCGTCATCGAACTTCAGCCCGAGCCAGCGGAAGTGGGCGCGCCCCAGCAGGTCGTGCAGCGGCCCGTCACTGGCGAGCCGATCCAGCAGGCGGCGCTGCTCGGCCTCGTCGGGTCCGTAGGCCTCGACCTCGAGGTTGATGCCGCCCGCGTTCAGTGTGGCACTCAAGAGCGTGTCTCCCTGGAGATCGTGGAGGTCGTTGAGGTCGTGGAGGTCGTGGAGGTCCCGTCAGTCCCGGCGGTCCCGGGTGCGGCGGTCCTGGCGGTCCTGGACGTTCCGGCAGTTCCGGCGGTCCTAGCGATCCTGGCGGTCGCGGCGGTCCCGGGTGCGGCGGTCCCGGCGGTCCTGGAGCTCCTGGGTGCGGCCAGGACCTCGTCGGCGGCGCGCTCGCCGGCGCGCACCGCACCTTCGAGGTGGCCGGCGAACAGCTCGGCGGTCTCGCGCCCGGCCCAGTGGATGCGTCCCACCGGTTCACGCAGCGCGCTCCCGAAGGCGCTGAGCGCACCCGGTGCTGCGACGCTGGTGCCTCCTCCCCCGGTCCAGGTGGCGGCCTCGTCGGCAGGCTCGAGGTAGGAGGCCACGCGCCGCGCACGGTCGCCGAAGGCGCTGGCGAGCGCGTCCAGGACCGCGTCACGGCGCTCAGCCTCGGGGCGGGCCGCCCACACGCGGGCGGCCTCGGCGGTGGTCGTGGCGACCAGCACCCCGGGCGAGCCCGACCGCGGGGTCGCGTCGTGCACCACGGCGATCGGCCCCTGGTCGAGCACCGCGAACCCGGAGAACGCCTGGCGGCGCCACCACGGCCGGTCGTAGACCGCCACGGCCACGGCGCGCCGGCCCATCGCCATGCGCTGCGCGAGCTGCTGGCGGCCTGGCGGCAGGCCCGGCTCCACGTCGATGCGCCCCGTCAGGGTCGGGGGCACGGCCACGACCACGTGCCGGGCACGCACGCGCAGCGCGTGACCCTCGGCGGTGACGTGGTGGCCGTCCTGGGCGAGGTGGCGAACGGCCGCGTCGAGCAGCACCCGCTCACCCAGCCCGTCGGCGATGCGCGTCGCGATCGTCCCGGCACCGCCGGTGAAGCGATGGTGCCCCGACCCGGCGCCCAGCGAGGCCAGCGGCGCCGGCCCCCCGGCCGACGCTACCGCCTGGAGGGCCTGGAGCAGCGACACCTGGCAGGTCTCGGCCCCGAACGCCAGCTCGGCAGCGAGGTTGGCCAGGAACCGCCCGGCCGGGCTGGAAGCGGTGCTGTCGATCCAGGAGGCGAGCGTGACGACATCGCGCTGGCGGGCGTTGCCGCCCGCCCAGGGCGCGGCTGGGTCGGTCTCGGCGGCCATCATCGTCAGGAGCCGGATCGCGGCGGATGCCTCCGAGGCGCCCGGGAGCGCCGAGGCGGTCACCTCGCCGTCGAAGATGGTGCGGCGGCCGCCGATCACGCCGACCGCGACGCCCTGGTCCCACGCCGGGTAGCCGTGCACGCCGCCGACCTCACGGGCCAGAGCCAGCAGCCGGGAGCTGTCCGCGCCGCGGCCGGCCTTGCCGCCCCGTGCCTGGCCGGCCTTGCCGCCCCGTGCCTGGCCGGCCTTGTCCGCGTGGATCGTGCACTGGTAGCCGTCGGCCCAGTCGCGCTGGCGGTCGTCGACCCAGTGCCCGTGGGCGTCGATCGTCTGGCCGTCGGGCAAGGTGATGCCGGCGTCGCGCCCCCCGACGCGCGAGGAGGCTTCGGCCACGAGCACGTCCTGACCGGCAGCAGCCAGCCGGCGCGCGGCGACCAGCCCGGACATCCCCGCACCGACCACCAGCGTGTCGGTCTCGAGGTCTCGGACGGCCACGTCCTGGGTGTTGCGCCAGTACGGGCGCGTGAGCGCCAGACCGGACGCCGCGGTCACGCCGGCACCCAGCAGCGAACGCCGTGTCAGCCGCCCGTCACCCATGTGAGCCCTCACCCGAGAGGCAGGTCAGCAACGACCCCTCTACTAGTGGTACGGATGAGACCCCCGAATGGTTACGGTCCCCGAGAAGATTCCTCCTCACCCCCTCCCCCGATCGACGCGCAGGTGCGCCCCCATCACCGCTACAGGGGGTGGGTGGCGCGCAGCCAGTCGGCCAGGAACGGGTCGGTGACCCGAGCCGAGCCGTCGTCGTCGAGGACGTGGCCGCCCGCGAGCAGGGACGAGAGCGCCTGCTGCGCGCTGCCCTTACCCAACGCCAGCGTCTGCGCTGCGGCCCCGTACACCGACCCGCCGTTGGCCAGGATCCTGAGCGCCTTCTGCTGCGTCGTCGGCAACTGGTCGTACAGCACCGAGACCGACGCGCGCGCGGACTTGCGCAGGGCCGCCACCGCACGACCCCACACCTGGTCTCCCGGCGCCTCCTCGGCGTGCTGCCACGCGGCGTGGGCGGCCTGCATGGTCCGCAACGGATGCCCCCGGGTGAAGGAGTGCACCAGCGACGCGACGGCGCCGGGCGTCCTGCCCGTCTCGGCGAACCCGTCGTTGATGATGTCCTGCACGGCGTCGAGCGACAGAGCCTGGATCTCGACGATCTCCGCCTGGTGGAGGAAGGGCTGATCGTGGTTGGAGAAGATGCCCCGCATGGCCGACGGCGCCGACCCCGCGAACAGCAGCCCGATGTCCTTGTAGTGGTGCTGGAGGGCCGACCGCAGTACCGCCGTGCCGTTGGCCAGGGTCGCGATCTGCTGGAACTCGTCGAAGATCACCACCGTCGGGCGCTGCAGCGCGGTCTTGACGAGGGTGTCCACGAGGTTCGCGAACGCGACGTCGGGGTCGGGGCGGTCGGCCCGGCGCGTCGACCTGACCTCCCCACGTAGCGCCAGGAGGTTGAACCCCAGCGTGGCGGACACCTCGGTGGCCGCCTGCGCCACGGTCGCGTCGGTGTCCAGCAGGGTCACCGTCAGCGCCCGCACGGCGTCGTGCGGCGACTGCACCGGCATCAGGTCCACGGTCAGCGTGGTGACCTCGGTCAGATCGGACGCGAGTCGCCGCAGCACCGACGTCTTGCCGAACCGTCGTGGCCCCAGCAGGGCCGTGGGACTGCGAGCCGTGACCCGGGCCGTGAGGTCGGCCAGCAACGCATCACGTCCCTGGACACGCTCCGGCGGCAGCGGACCCGTGAAATCGAACGGTGACAGATCCACCCGGCCCTCGCTCGCGTCGCACGCTGCATGGTACGTTAGAAGCGTACCTAAAAGGTATAGTTTTTACGTACCTCCCCGTCCGGCACAGGAGGTCATCGTGAGCGCCGAACGGGACGAGCCCGGCGAGTGGAGCGACCAAGCCGAGGAGATCGCGGTCAGGCCCAACATGAGCGAGGTCGTCTCGTTCCGGATCTCCAGTAGGGAACTCGATGCGCTGGAGCAAGCCGCGGGTCAGTCCGCCGTGTCGCTGTCGCAGTACATCCGCGAAGCCATCGCCCTACGGCTGCACGGGATGCCGATCGGTCCGGCCGTTGAGATCACGTCCGGAGCCGGCAACCTCATGGTCCGCAGCCACCTGGTCACCGGCGCCCGCAAGGAGAACCCCTCCTCGCCGGTGCCCGACTAGCCCCCGACGATGGCCAGCCTGTAGGCCGCCTCATCCGCGGGCGGGCACGGTCGCATCCTCGTCCCCTACCGCACGCCAGGCGCTTGCGGTCGAGGTGCGTGTAGGCCACCGTCACCAGCCTCGACGGTTCCTACGTGACCGCTCGGCGCAACCAGCACGCCTACGCGCGGGTTCCGTGCAGTCGCGGGGTGAGACCCGACCCGACGCGATGCGATGCGATGCGATGCGATGCCTGCCACCGTAACGTCGCTGTTCTACGATCTTGTCTGCGTTAAGGTCGTACTTTTCCGCGCTTGTAGGAGGTAATGGGATGCGGCTGACGCCGCGGAAGGTCGCCCGCGCGATGGTGCGGCTCGGCGAGGATCTGCGCACGTGGCGCCGGCTCCAGCGGCTCACGGTCGCCCAGGTCGCCGACCGAGCCGACGTGTCGCGCGACACCGTCCTGCGCCTGGAGAAGGGCGACAGCGTCAACCTCGAGAACCTCCTGCGGATCGCGCGCGCCCTGGGGGTCCTCGACCAGCTCGCCGGTGCGGTCGACCCGTACGAGTCGGACGTCGGCCGGCTGCGGGCTGACGAAGCGTTGCCTCAACGCGTGCGGCCTCCCCGGAGCCAGCGGCCGTGAGCGTCGAGGTGGTGGTGAGGTCCGCGTCTCACGCCGGTCACTCCGTCTCCTTGGGGTGGGCCAGATCGACCTTCGTGACCCACACGATGCGCTCGTCCTTGTCGGGGCAGAACCACACGCGCCCCGCGCTCGTGATCTCGTACTGCCACTGAGGCAGTCGCTTGTCCCCGACCCGCTTGGTCTTGAACTTGCCCTTGAGCTGAGCCAGTCGGCGAGGGTTGTCGCGGCGATCGAGTGGTCGGGTGCGCAGCCGTTCGGCCAGATCGCTCATCCTTACCGGCTCTTGCTCCTGCGCGGTCTCCCACTGCTTGCGCGCGGCGCGCGACGCGGGCCTGATCGTCCAGCTCCGTGCGGGATCAGAGCTCGACATCGTGCAGCGGCGCGTCCGCAGCTTCGAGCAGCTCGCGGCGCAGGTCCTCGTCGCTGGCGGCCCGCGCAGTCGTGCGCCAGTCGTACAGCAGATCCTCGACCGCGACGATGCTGCCGCCGGAGGCGGCCACCAGCAGCGCGTCCTCGAACTCGTGGACGAACTCGTCGACGTCGTCCTGGTCGAGGGCCGACGCCCACGCGAGCGCTCCGAAGTCCGTCACGTGACGGTCCCCGACAGGCTGCCGCACGGCGTGGTGGACCTGCACGAGCGCCTGGACGTAGCCCACCAGCGCGCTGGCGTGCTCGACCTGCTCGGTGGGCAACAGCGTGAGGGTGACGCCGTCCTTGTCCCGGATCGACGCGCGGGAGGACCGTGCCGCATCGACGATCTGGCGATATTGGCGCTGCATGTCGGTCACCTGGAACGTGTGGGACGGGGTGGTACCCAAGCCGCTCATCGAAACCTCCGGAGCTGGCAGATACAACATCATATCTTACATCGCATCCGATGTCGTTGGCTTCTGCGCGTCGGCCAGCCACCAGGGTCTCCCCCAGACCAGACTGCCCGCGGTGGGCACAGGACACCGCGACCCCCAGCCGCAGCCGCTGAACTCGAGGACCGCTACCCGGCCTGCGCCAGGGCACGGCTACGACGTCAGCGGCGTCGCGCCTCCATCTGGCACAGCAGCCGCAGATGCCACGGGACCGTCCGACCGTTCGCCCGGACGACGCTGACGGCAAGGTCACCCTCCTCGCGGAGTTTCCGGACCTCATCCAGCAGGTAACTGGGGACGTACCCCACGCGGTCACCCGTACGCGTGCTCAGCAACAGGGCGCACGGGTCGAAGTCGTTGTCCGGGTCGTCGACGAGCTCGAGCCGGTCGCCTGCCCGCAGTTCGGCGAGCGTTGCCTCAACGTCGGGCTGGTAGCGCACGCCTGATGCCAGGAACAACTGCCGGACCGTTCCGTCCGCGTCCTCCGAAGGCTCAGGCACGACCTGCACGGCATCCGTGGTGCGCCGGCCGCTCGTCCGGGAGAGGATCTCGAACGGGGTGGCTTGGCCCCGAGTGAGACCCAGCGCGGCCAGATGGTCGTCGAACTCCGGCCGCTCAGCCGACATCACGCGGTTGCTGAAGAACGCGAACAACGTGGGTGATTCGTACGGCCGATCCGGATCCGGGAACGCCAGGAACGGGTGGAAGTCGCTCGGCAAGGGATGCACGTACTCGAACCGGAACACGCCGGTCCCAGGATCCGCAGGCAGCGTGAGGACACCGACCTGATGGAACTCACGGGTCGGCCCCTGCCAGATGACACGGAGGCGACGATCAGTCGCCAGGGGCGTCCCAACCATCGAGGATCCTCCTTCGGTTCACGCGCATTACTTCGACCGCGAACGTACGGTCCACCTGCGACATCCGGTCGCCGGGAACTCTGTCGATCACGATCCGCATCTGCTCCAGTGTGACGGATTCCAAGCGTTCGAGCCAGAACTTGGCGCCGTCCTCGGGTACCCGGCCAAGAGCTTCATGGGCAAGCTCCACAAGGTTCGGCTTGCCCTCGAACTGGTTCGATCTGCCCCTTGCCGCCCATTCCTCGACGCGACCTTCCTCGATCCGACGCCGCTTGTCATCGGCAGTGGCCTGGTAACCGAGGCAGCAGGCCTGGTCGAACGCGGGGGCGAGCTGCTTGGTTCCCTCGGGGGCTTGGACAACTCCCCAGTTGTCGTGGTGGCGGTCCTGGTTCGCGATGAGAGCATCCATCATGAGCACGCCCGCGAATGCCGTCTGCCCGTCCGCCACCACCGGATCGCTACCAGCCGGCGCGGCCGACTCGGCCAGCACATCGAACACGGCGTCGAGGGTGTAGCCCGGCGCCACACCTGTCTTGTCCTGGTCGTAGCCGGCGACGACCGTGGGAAGCAGTTCGCTGGCGTTGCTGAGCGACGGGTGACCAGCCCGAGCGGACGCGAAGGAACGGCAGACCACCCCACGGTCCCCGTCGAGGGAGCCGAGTTCGACCACCGCGGCGGGCACTGCCAGGAGCTTGGCGACCTCGCAGGCGACGCGCTCCCCCCAGTCATGGCCGAGTACCCGGTGGAGCCCCGTGGCCTCGACCGGCGTCCCCTTCCACAGCCATTCGGGGTCTGTCGGCCCGCTGTCTCGGGGCAGCAGCCAGTCCTTGGTCGTCACCCCTCGTGGCTCGTCACGCAGCGCGAACCAGTCGGTCACGTCGTAGACGGGATACGGCTCGGACATCGGCGCGGCGATCGAGAGTTGGTGGAGGCCGACGATAGGGCGTGGGGGTGACGCACCTGGTCACCCGCGCGGAGACGTCGAGCGCGCTCTGGCCACCACCATTCGATCGCCTCCGGTGGCGACGACCAGGAAGCGCGGTGGGCGCGCCCGGCGAGGCACGGGCACCGTGCCTCGGGGCGAGCAGTTCATGGCGCAGATCGACCTCGACGACATCGCCGCAGCCGAACATCTTGGCACGACGGATCCAGAAGCTCCACGATCGCCACCGCTGGTGTCGTATGCTGTAGGCACGGTGGGTGTGGGCCTCTGGCCTGTACTTGCCGAAGGAAGCGGGTGTGGGCCCCTGGCCTATAGCCCGCTTCTCACTTTCGTGGGCGGACGCGCGCGCCGGACTGTCGCCCCGCCTCGTCCCAGAGAAGCGCCGATCCCGGCGGTCCGCTTCCGGGGAACGCCCGAGTTCGAGGAGTGGTCGTGCCATCGACGAAGAACTACCGCAGGCTCCACGACCAGGTCGTGTCACGGCCTGGCGCTCTCGAGAACGGCGGCGACGTCAAGCTCTCGACGTTGCGCAACTACATCCAGGGACTCGGGGGCGAACTCAGCATCCTCGCCGTCTTCGGCGAGAGCGATGACACCACAGCCGTCCCGCTCCGCATCGGCTCTGACGACACCTGATCGCGCCAACGCCGGCGCGATCAGCCCAAGGTCCGGCGGGCCTCAACGAAATGCCCGCGTCAGCGCACTCGCGCAGCAACCGCTCCTGGCCCGTGCGCGAGTGACCCGTCTGCTGCTCGCCGAGACCCCACCGGACGCGAGCCTTTCGTTTCTTTCGTTTTGTGGTAAGGTGGACGTGCCGACACGTCAGGAGTCTGCGATGGCTGGCCACGAGACCACGATCCTCCCACCCCGAGACGAAGCCGCCTTCCACGCGCTCGTGGACCAGCTCCGTAGCGGCGGTCCGGTGCCTCGCCTGACGCTGAGTGACGGCACGACCATCGACCTGCCCGACGAGATCGCCGAGGCGCTCCGGCGCATCGTGGGAGCGCTCGCCCTGGGCCAGGCCGTCACGGTCGCCCCGCAGCACACGACCCTGACCACCCAGCAGGCCGCTGACCTACTCGGCGTGTCGAGGCCCACGCTCGTCAAGCTCCTCGATGACGGCGCCCTCCCCCACACCCGTCCAGGCCGCCACCGCAGGGTGCACCTGACAGACGTGCTCGCCTACCGCGACACGATCCGCCGTGACTCCCACGCCGCCCTCGACGAGCTCGCGGCCATCTCCGACGAGGCCGGCCTCTACGAGGACACCGCGACCCCCCGCCGCACCCGCTGAACCCAGCTCGACCTCGCCCCCGGTGCGACCATCGACGTGCTCCGCCAGCAGGTCGCGGGCTACCGCAGACCAACGATGACGTTGTACGACCTCGCGGCCGCGCTTGACCGACCGGCGTGTCCGCAGTTCGCCGACCAGGTACGACTGCACATCGACCACGACACCGCGTGAGGCACGGTCCGGGCCATCACTTCGTCGCAGCGAGCCCCGCAGCGGACCTCCGACCACGCCGCGGACCGTGACGCGCGGCCCCGTACGTGGGTCACAGGGGCACGATGCGGGCGTCTGGTGCGTGGCTGGCCGCGCGCAGGCGGGCCATGTCGCCGAGGTCCGAGGACACGACTGCCGCCGGCTGGGGCGCGGACTCGAACGCCTGGCCGACGCAGGCGTCCACCACCGACACGCCGGTCGCCGCCCGCAACTGCACCGCACGGTCCGCAGCGGGCCGGTCCAGCGGCACGTCCCGTGGCCGTGCGATCCGGTTCGCGTTGGCCGCCGCGGGGTCCGTGCGGTCCCAGCCGGCCTCGACGCGGACCGCGGTCGGCACGATGATGGCCACCCGCCCCGGCCGGCGCCGGTTGCGGCGGCTCACCTCGGTCACGATCGCCACCACCCGGCGGTGCGTGGCGTGAGCGACGTCCAGCAGCGCCTGCACCGCCTCGTTGTCCAGCACGATCGCGCCCAGGCTCACACCTCCACCCCCGAGACCGACCGCTTCCCCATCGCGTACAGCAGCACGTCCTGGCCGCTCGCCCCGGGCTCGAGCTCGGCGAGCTCGGCAGCGCACTCGCGCAGCAACCGCTCCTGGCCCGCCAGCGGGTGCGCGTCCAGCTCGGCCGCGACCACCGCGAGGTCGCCGAGCGTGGGCCGGACCTCCGGGTGCAGCTCGAAGTGCTGCTCCAGCGCCAGGTGCTGCGCGAACGCCTCCAGACGGTCGCGGAGCGCGTCCACGGCGGCCTCGTTCGGGTTGGCCGCCATCCCCAGCTCCACGGCCACCTTCACCGCGTCGCGCAACGCCACGGGCTGGCGCACCGACGTCACGGTCGTCGCCGACGCCTCCAGGCCGTCCAGCAGCCCGAACAGCTCCTCTGCGCCACCCATCCGCAACCCTCCCGAGGAAGCACCGTAGTACCGAGTGTACTACGCCATGGGCGACGCCGCCCGGGGAGTGGAGCACGCCGCGCACGGGTCTCCACGGTCGTTGGCGCGGAGCCTGTGGACAGGTCGACCAGCCCGGACCGCACGGGTCGCCAGCGCCGTCAGCGACACGCGCGATCCAGGCGCGCGGTGAGTTCGTTGCCCCAGGCGACTGCCCGGCTGGGTCCAGCTCTACCAACCGCCCAGCGAACCCACCCCAACCGGCAGCCTGTCGGCAGCCTCGGCATCACTGTCAGGGGGCGGGGGCGCGGTCGAGGGCGTCGAGGTCGCCCACGGTCCCCAGGCCGGCACGGAACCCGTCGGGCAGCGCGTCCAGGTGTGCCATCGCCGGTGTGGGCTCGCTGGTCGGCGAGGCGGCGGGGGCGCCTGCCTCGCCGAACAGGGCCACCGACTCGTCCATCGCGAACCGGGCTACGTACAGCACGCCGCTGCGCCCCTCGGCGTGGAAGGCGTCGGCCCACGCCCACGCCAGCGTGTAGGGCACCACGGTCGCGATCTCGCCGGTCAGGGTGGGCACCGACGGGCGGGTGGTGTCGGCCAGCCGAGAGCGCGCCGCCGGGACCTCGGATGCCTCCCAGACGGTCAGCCCCGCCAGCGCGTCGAGGCTGAGGACCGGCTCGTCGACCTGATCGGGGTCGGTGGTCCGCTCGATGATCGCGGTGGCGGGCGACAGCGCCCAGTAGCACGTCCCGTTCGGCCAGGACAGGTCGAAGCGTCCCGGGTGGGGGTTGTCCGTCCTGGTCGAGAACCACCACGGCTGGCGGTGATGGGCAGCACCACACCGGAACAGCGGGCGCCGGCGTGACGTCGTCGGCACCCGTCCGGCGTCCCCGGGGCGCGGCGGGCGCAACCCCGGCCGCTGCCGGCTCACGGTGCCCACACGCGCTGCCGGCTCACGGGGCTCACGCGGCTCACGCACGCTGCCGGCTCACGGGGCTCACACGGCTCACGCGCGCTGCCGGCTCACGCGGCGCGGCGGCGCAGCCGCGAGACCGCCGAGCCCAGCTCCACGGCATCCGCGCCGTGACGATCGGCGTAGGCAGCCGGCGTCTTGCGCAGCGACCGCAGCTCGGTGTTCATCCACGCGGCCAGGTCGACGTCGGACAGGAAGCTGTCGCGAGGGAGCTGCCGCCACAGCGCCACCACCTCGGAGCGCGGGACCAGGCGCCCGGCGGCCCGGTCGAACTGCCAAGCCGGGAACGCCCACTGGCGGTCGTCCGTGAGGAAGCCGACGAGCTGGCCGCCCTTGGCACGCTTGCGAACCGCCTGGGTCGTCAGCGGCTCGCTGCCCGGGGCCACCAGCCACCGTGCGAGATCCTCGGAGCTGTAGACCGGCCCGATCCTGCGCGCCAGCGGGGAGGTCCCGCTGGTGGCGTACAGCGCCGCCAGGAGCCAGTCCACCGCCTGCGAGCCCAGAGCCTCGACGTCGACATCGTTCGCATCGTCGATCCGTCCGCTCCGGGGCAGGCGCGCACGCAGCTTGCAGCCGATGACCTCCACGACCTCCTGCACGAGCTGTTCGGTCTCCACCGACGACCACCTCCTGCGACCCAAGGTACGGGCTCGACGTGGCACGCGCAACTGACCAAACTTGCCCTTACCAACCCAACTCGTTCAGCCGACCTCGACTCGCAGTCCAGAGCGCTCCGCTCACCTGCGCCTGCCGCGTTGCGCCCGACCCCCGGCGATCGCGTCGGTGAGCAGCAGCCGGGCGCGATCCACCAGATCCGGGTGCGTCGACCTCAGGCCGAGCAAGCGTTCCCGTGCGGCGCGCAGCGTCCGCGGATCGGCAGCGCGGTTGAGCTCACGGACGCAGTCGGTGTCAGCACGCTCCGAGTAGGCCAGGCCCAGCGCGGCGGCGGCCAGGCTGCACACCCGCTGGGCGTCTGCCTCCGAGGTGTCCGCGCCAGCCAGCTCGCGCCGGGCCAGGTCGGTCGTGTCGCCGACCAGGCCCCGCACGTAGTAGCTCGCCGAGCGGTAGGAGCGGCAGCGCGGGCCGTGCGGGTCCCACTTGGCCCAGCGCAGCCACCTCGCGGCCGCACCGAAGCTCGTCCCCGCGACCAGCCCGAGGCGGTGGCTACACGTGTCCGGAAGTGGTTCGTCGGACCTCGCGAGGCGGTCGAGCAGCGCGTCGAAGCCGGGCCGGTCGGCCTCCCGCTCGGCCAGCGGACCGAGCGACCTCACCGACGTCACCCAGTCGACGAAGACCTCCTCGTCGGGCGCTCGCGCCTGTGTCCCGGGCTGTCCAGCACCGGGATCGTCGGACCGTGCATGAGCACGATCACGAGCGCGATCCAGGACGGGCGGACGGCTCTGTGCGAGCGTCATCGATGGCCTCCGGCTTCCTCGGTGGGATCCGCCGGGGTCAAGAGCGGTCGTAGCGGTCCTGACGGAACACCGAGGTCCGGGGCGTCCGGTGGGTCGGCGACTGATGATCAGCCCCCGTCCAGATGGCCAGGGTACCTGACGCCGGCCCGTGGGTCCATCAGCCAGCGGTGGCCATCCGCCGTCGAGGTCGCGTGTCAGGCGGTCGAGCGTTTCGCCCGGATCGACGGCTCGGCGCGCGATCCGCTGCGCAGCACATCGTCCGAGAGCTCGAGCCGCACGACCGCGTCCGCCACATCGGCGATGCGGAGGTTGTTGTTGCGCGCGTAGGAGCGCAGCAGGTCGAAGGCGGCCCCGACATCCACCGTGAGCCGCTCCGCCAGCATCCCCTTGGCCTGCTCGATCGTGACGCGCCGGTTGAGCGCCCCCTGGAGCTGTTCGGCCACCTCGGCCGCGCGCCGCACCGCACGTTCCTGCATGATGCCGATCGTGGCCGCGTCCGTCAGCGCCTGCGCCAGGCTCAGGTCGCGCTCCGAGACCTCGCCGTCGTGGGTCGTGAACACGTTCACGGCGCCGATCACGTCGTCGCGCAGCCGCATCGGCAGCGCCATCACCGACCCGAAGCCGACCGCCCGAGCCAGCGGGGCGAACAGCGGCCAGCGCTCGTCGCCTCGCTCGTCCAGGGACTGAGGCAGCACGCGCTCACCCGTGCGGTAGCAATCGAGGCAGGGGCCCTCCTCGTTCTGGACCTCGAATAACTCGATCGCCCGCACCCGCTCGCTGGATGAGGCCATCGGCTGCAGCCGTCCCCGCTGGTCCGCGATGACCAGACCGACCTCCGCAGCGTCGAGCAGATCCACGCAGCGCTCGGTGAGGACCGTCAGGAAGTCGATGAGGTCGAAATCGGCGATCAGCGTGTCCGCGAGCTCGATGAACGTGTCGACGACCCACTCCTCGCGTTCCTTCACCATGATCCAACCTCCTCAGGGGTCTGCGCCGCTCGTTCACAACATACGCCAACAAATCGGTAATCCTGGCCGCCGTTCACGGGCTGAAGCGCACGGACTTGTCCATGACCTTGCGGGCAACGTCCACGATCGGCTCGTCGTTCGCGTACGCGTGGGCGCGCAGGCGCACCAGTGCCTCCTCCACCGTGCAGCCGACCTGCACAGCGATCGCTCCCGTCGCCTGGTGGACGACCGCCCGACGGGTCGCCGCGTCGTCCAGCGGCCACGCCAGCTCCGCGTCCTGCGACCCGGCCTGCGTGCCGAGCACCACCT
>DASWKO010000057.1:0-8917 GCA_036396595.1 Nitriliruptorales bacterium
CCGGCGACCTTGTCGATCTCGGCCGCGTCGTAGTTGGCCAGGCCGCGGGCGACCACGGTGCCATCGGGAGCCACGATCTCCACGGCGTCACCGGCCGAGAAATCGCCTTCGGCGTGGGTGACGCCCACACCGAGCAGCGAGGTCCCCCGCCGCGTCAGCGCGCTGGCCGCACCCTCGTCGACGTACAGCCGGCCGTGGGGGCTCAGCGCGAACCCGATCCACAGCCGGCGCGCCTCGATACGGCGCTCGTGGGCGACGAACCACGTCCCCACCGGCTCGCCGGCGACCGCGTCGACCACGACGCCCGGGCGGCGCGCCTGGGCCACGACGGCGTGGGCGGCGGAAGCCGTGGCGACGCGGGCGGACTCCACCTTGGTCCGCATCCCACCACTGCCGACGTGCGACCCCGTGCCACCGATCCTGCCGAGGTCCAGCGCGCTCACGTCGTCCACGCGCCCGACCAGGCGGGCATCCGGGTCACGCCGCGGGTCGCCGTCGTACAGCCCGTCGACATCGGACAGGATGACCAGGAGCTGAGCCTCCAGCATCGAGGCCACCAGCGCAGCCAGGTGGTCGTTGTCGCCGTAGGCCAGCTCCTCCGTCGCCACCGCGTCGTTCTCGTTGATGACCGGCACCGCGCCGAGGTCGAGCAGGCGGCGCAACGTGTTGCGGGCGTTGAGGTAGCGGCTGCGGCGCACGAAATCGTCCTGCGACAGCAGGATCTGCGCCGCGGACAGGCCGTGTGCGGTCAGGTGCACCTGGTACTCGTGGACCAGCTCGCCCTGACCCACCGCCGCCGCCGCCTGGAGCGTGGGCAGGTCAACGGGACGGGCAGCCATGCCCAGCAGGCCCATGCCGGCCGCGACCGCGCCCGACGACACCAGCACGACCCGCGTGCCAGCACCACGCACGGCCGCGACCTGGTCGGCCAGCGACCGGACCTGGTCACGGTCGAGCCGACCGTCCGGTGCGCGCAGGCTCGAGGAACCGACCTTGACGACCGCGAGCACCGGCCGGGGAAAGCGCGGTGAGTTCACCGCGCGTCCGCGTCGCCGTGAACCACGTCCCCGAGCGCCTCGAGGTCGGCCTCGTCGAGGTCCGGCTCCTCGTCGAGCTCACCGGCCAGGATCGCCTCACGCTCGTCCTCGGGGAGGTCGGTGATGTCGGGGCTGAACTCGAACACGGCATCGCCGATGGCGACATCGTCACCCTCGCGAGCACCGGCCGCGACCAACGCCTTCTCGACACCGGCACGCCGCAGCCGGCCCTGCAGGTAGCGGGCTGCCTCGGGGTTGGACAGCGGCGTCATCTGCACCCAGCGCTCGACGCGTCGGCCGGCGACACGGTAGAGGTCGTCCTGCCGCACGACGTCGAAGCCGCCCTCGTCCTCGGGCAGCCGGATGACCAGCTCGGAGGTCATTGCCTGCTCGGCCTCGTGGTGCGCACGCTGGGCGGCGACCAGCTCGCCCAGGCGGTACCGCAGCGGGTCCAACCCCTCGCCGGAGACCGCGCTGACCTCGTAGACCTCGTGGCCCGCGTCCTCGAGCTGCTCGCGGACCAGCGACGCCATCGCCCTGCCGTCGGGTAGGTCGATCTTGTTCAACGCGACCAGGGCGGGGCGTTCCAGCAGCGACGCGTCGTGCTCGCGGAGCTCGCCGACGATGACCCGGAGATCCTGGACCGGGTCGCGGTCCGGTTCGAGCGGGAACGTGTCGAGCACGTGCAGCACGACGTGGCAGCGCTCGATGTGGCGCAGGAACTGGTGGCCCAGCCCCTTGCCCTCGGACGCGCCTTCGATCAGGCCCGGCACGTCCGCCAGCACCACGTCGGTGTCGCCAGCGCGCATGACTCCGAGGTTCGGGGTGAGCGTCGTGAACGGGTAGTCGCCGATCTTGGGGCGCGCCCCGGACAGCCGTGCGATCAGGGACGATTTGCCCGAGCTGGGGTAGCCCACCAGCCCGACGTCCGCGATCAGCTTCAGCTCGAGTCGAAGCCGCCGCTCGTCGACGTGCTCGCCGAGCTCGGCGAACTGCGGCACGCGCCGGTAGCGGTTCTTGAACGAGGCGTTTCCGCGCCCCCCGCGGCCACCTCGGGCAGCAACGAAGCGCTGGCCACCACCGGTGAGGTCGGCCAGCGCCACGCCGGTCGCTTGGTCGCGAACGACCGTGCCGACCGGGACGCGCACGACGGTGTCCTGCCCGGAGGCGCCGGTGCGGTTGAGTCCCTCGCCGTGCGCCCCGTTGACGGCCCGGCGGTGCGGGTTGCGGTGCAGGTCGAGCAAGGAGGTCGTGTTGGTGTCGGCCTGCAGGATGACGTCGCCGCCCCGGCCGCCATCGCCACCGTTGGGGCCGCCCCGAGGCACATGCGCCTCACGACGCATCGACACCGCGCCGTTGCCCCCGTCGCCACCGCGCAGTTGCACCGTGCACTCGTCGACGAACTCGATGGTCTGCATCGGCGAGCACACCGATCGGCGGACGCTCAGGCGTCGGCGGTCTCGAGCGCGACCTCGACCACCTCGGCGTAGGTCCGGTCACCGCTCTTGCGGAAGCTGACCGTGCCGGGGACGAGCGCGAACAGGGTGTCGTCGCCACCACGCTTGACGTTGCGGCCGGGGTGGATGCGGGTGCCACGCTGGCGGACGATGATGCCGCCCGCGTTGATGACCTCGCCGCCGTACCGCTTGACGCCGAGTCGCTTGGCGTTGGAATCGCGGCCGTTGTGGGACGAGCCGCCGCCCTTCTTGTGTGCCATCTCGGGTTCCTCCTCGCCACCGCCTCAGCGGGGCCTCGGGGCGCGTCAGACCGTGTCGATCTTGACGGTCGTACGGTGCTGGCGGTGGCCGCCGCGCTTGTGCTGGCGGGACTTGTTCTTGTAGGTGAAGACGCGGATCTTGGGGCCCTTGTCGTGCCCGGTGATCGTGGCCGTCACGGTCCTGCCGTCTGCGTCCCTGCCGACCGTGAGCGCGCCATCCTCGCCGACGACCATCACGGCCGGCAGCTCGACGCTGTCGCCGACGGCGCCGGCGAGCTTCTCGACGGTGATCTGGTCGCCGGGAGCGACGCGGTACTGCTTGCCGCCCGTGGCGATGACCGCGTACGAACCCACGGTGGCCTCCTGCTGCTGGGGTCCTGGCGCGCGCGACACGAACGGAGCTGCGCCGGAGAGATGGGGACGAAGACAGCGGCGCCCGCAGGCACCGCCCGCACGAGGGTACCGAGCGTGCTCGGGACGGTCAACGCCACGCAGCCCGACGCGGGAGGGGGGTCAGCCGCGCAGCGCGTTCCACAGCAGCCGCGGGATGCGCGCGGGCGAAGGATCTGCCTCGAACTCGCACAGCGTGCGCGCGGTCGCCTCGGCGTTGCGGTGACCGGTGAACCACAACGGCTTCGGGGTCATCGTGAACGGGCCCCGGACCACCGACTTGCTCGCGTCCTCGAGCAGGAAGCTGTTGTGCACCACACCTCGGCCCGACTGGATGTCGTCGATGCCGTGGCCCGGGTACGCGCCCCAGGTCGTGCTGACCAGGCCATAGGCGACCGCAGCCCAGTGGTTGACCACGACGCTGCCATAGCGCAGCTCCGCGATCGCCCGGTCGGCGGCCAGGGCGACATCGGGGTCCCTGAGCTGGCGCGGGTGGATCAGGATGCAGGCCGACAGCGTGCCCCAGAGCCGGTCGTTGCAGAACGCGACCGCCCGGTCGAGGAAGTCCGGGACCGACTGGGTGGCATCGAGCGGCACCTCGCCGAAGACGCCGCAGAACGCCTCGGTGCTGAACGCGATGTCGTCCTCGTTGTCGGCGTCGAGTTCGGGGATGAACGTCCAGGGCACCTCGTCGGCGCGCTCGACGCCGAACCGCTCGGCCTGCGGGTGCTCGTCGACGAAGGCCTGCCAGCGCTGTTCGGCGCCCGGGTAGTACGGGTGGCGCTGGGGGGCGCTGCGCAGCACGTCGCGCACGCCGTCCAACAGCGCCCGGCGCCTGGCCCACTGGCGGTGGGTCACCAGCACACGCGCGGCGATGCAGTTGAAACCGGCGTTGTTGACCAGCATCGTGGCGATGTTCTGGCTGTGGAACTCGACCTCGCGGTCGCTCCAGGGACCCGGCACGACGATCACGGGCGTGACGTTGCCGAGCTCGCTGCTGAGCGGCTTGGTGTTGACCGGCTGGCCGTTGGCCTTGTTCTTCCGGCCCTCGTCGCCGGGCCCGAACACGATCGCGTCGTGGGTCTTGTCGGACCCCGTGATGTGCAGCGTGTCGATCCCGCCGTGCGACGTGAGGTAGGCGCCGACGTCGGAACCGCCGTAGACGATCCGCAGGAAGCCACGCCGGACCAGCGGACCGAAGGCTTCGGCGACCATGGGTCCCGACCACTCGTTGACCTGGTTCATCTTCAGGACGACGACCTCGTCCTCGACGAACAGCTTGTACAGCACGTCCATCGGCCCGATGCTGGACACGTTGCCGGCGCCCAGGACCAGGCCGACCCTCGGCTGGGGGGTGTGCCCCGGCTGGTAGATCCGTGCGACGTGCTCGTGCAGGTTCTCCTCGGTGACGTGGCTCTGCATCCAGACCTCGGCCTCGAAGCCGCGCAACAACACGTTGTCCCACCCGTCGGCGGGCGTGACCTGCACGGTCACGGTGCCGTCGGGACGGGTGTCCACGCCCGGGAACCGGGGCTGGCCGACCTCCTGGATGTCGTTGAGCGTGCGCGCCAGCAGGCGCAGGTTGCGCAGCACCAACGACGGTCCGGCGAGCCACTCCTCGGCGGCCAGCGACGATGCCCGTGGGATCCGCTTGGCCTCGCAGGCGGCGTCGACCCAGCGTGCGGCGACGGCAAAGGTGGCTTCGCGCAGCTCCTCGAGGATCGACAACCGTCCCGGGACGTCCAGGTCGACCCACACCTTGGCGTTGCGCGTGACCTCCTCGATGGCCCGGTCCAGGTCCGGCTCGAGAGTCGGCGGGATGCGGTGCGCCCCCTCGGGAATGGCCAGGGTGCCCCGGGCCGGCTGGGTGTCGCTCGCCTGTGTCACGTGCGCTCCTCGTGCGGTGCCGTCATCGTAGGGAGGCGCTGCCGGAGCGCCACGCGGCGTGCATGGTCGCGTACGGCCCCGAGGCGTCGTCGACCAGTTGGCCGTGCGTGCCGCGTTGCACGAGCACCCCGTCGTCGAACACCAGCACCTCGTCGGCCGCCTCGGCGGTCGACAGCCGGTGCGCGATCGTCACGGTCGCGCGTCCGCGGGTCAGGCCGGCCAGGGCACGCTGCAGCCTGACCTCGGTGGCCGGGTCGACCGCGGACGTGGCCTCGTCGAGCACGAGCAGGTCGGGGTCGGCGACGTACGCACGCGCCACGGCGACGAGTTGGCGCTCGCCCGAGGACAGCTCCGTCCCCCGCTCCCCGACCTCAGTGCCGAACCGGTCGGGCAGCGACTCGATCCACTCCATCAGACCCAGCTCGATGAACGCCACCTCGAGCCGTTCGTCGGACAGGCCCGGGTCGCCGTGCCGCACGTTCTCGGCGATGGTTCCGTCGAACAGCATCCCGTCCTGTGGCACCATCACGACGCGGTCGCGCAGGCTCTGGAAGGTCACCTCGCGCAGGTCGATCCCGTTGAGCCGGACGGCCCCCTGGACGGGGTCCATGAGCCGGGTCAACAGCTTGGCGAAGGTGGTCTTGCCGGAGCCGGTCTCGCCCACGACGGCCACACGGGTCTGGGGCGCGATGTCCACGTCGACGTCGTGCAGCACGGTCGGGCCGAGCGGGGCCCGGGCGTAGCTGCTCGGGTCGTCGCGCTCCGCGGGCACCATGGGGTAGGCGAACGACACGTGGTCGAACCTGATCGCGATCGGTCCCGGAGGGATCGCGCGCCCGTCCTCGCCCGGATCGGCCACGTCCGGCTCGATGTCGAGCACGTCGAGCACCCGCCGCCAACCGGCCACAGCCGTCTGGGCCTCGTTGATGGTCTCGGAGGCGATGCGAACCGGCTGGACGAACAGCGTGACGAGGAAGAAGAACGCCGTGACGGTCCCCGGCGTGAGCTGCCCCGCGGCCACCCACAACACCCCTGCGACCAGCACGGCGGCGGTCGCGGACGCGGCGTACAGCTCGCCGAGCCCGGACAGCGACGAGGACAGGCGACCCGCCGTCACGCTGGCCTGGTAGTGGTTCGAGATCGCCGCGTCGAGCCGCCCCTGGGTGCGCGACTCGATGCCGTACGCGCGCACGACCGGCGCGCCCACGACCACCTCGGCCAGGATGCCCAGCAGCTCGCCGACGCGCTGGCGCACCGTCCGGTACGCCACCGTCAACCGGACCTGGAACCAGCGCGTGGCCGCCACGAACGGGACGAAGGTGGCCAGGACGACGAGGGTCATCCGCCACGAATACACCGCCATGACGGCGACTGCCACGAGTAGCTGACCGGCCGACGTGATGAGGTTGACACCGCCCCACTGCATGAACCGGCTGATCTCGTCGATGTCGCTCGTGACCCGGCTCACCAGCGCACCCCGCTGCTCGGCCGCCTGGTGCAGCATCGAGAGATCCTGGATGTGACGGAACGTGCCGACCCGCAGCGAGCTCAACGCCGTCTCGACGGTGCGGGCCAGGCGGACGTTCATGGCACCTGACGTGCCTGCCGTGAGCAGCACCGCGAGGCCCGCCAGCGCCACGATCCGCACGGTCGCACCGAGGTCGATCGGGCCGCCGCCGCCTCCCAGGCCGACGTCGATCGTCCGCTGCACCGCGATCGGCACGACCGCCCGCCCCAGGGTCGCGATCAGCGCGAGCACGACCGTCCAGCCCAGGCCGACCCGCAGCTCGGGCGACAGCGCCAGCCCGCGCTTGACGGTCTCCCACGGGTTGGTGCGACGCCCGTCGGTCGAGGGCACGGTGGTGGTGACACCGGGCATCAGACGGCCTGCCGGCGGTCGTAGGCCGTGACCAGCTCGCGGTAGCTGCGCACCGTGTCGTGCAGCTCCTGGTGAGGTCCCTGGGCGCTCACCTGGCCGTTCTCCACGAACACGACCTGGTCGGCCATCGCGATCGTCGAGCGCCGGTAGGCCACCACGATGACCGTGAACGGCAGCTCGGCGTCCTTCAGGCCGCGCAGGATGCGCTCCTCGACGGCGGGATCGACGGCCGACGTCGCATCGTCCAGGACCAGCAGCCGCGGCCGGCGGATCAGCCCGCGTGCGAGGGCGATGCGCTGGCGCTGGCCGCCGCTCAGCGTCGCGCCGCGCTCGCCCACCCGCGTGGCGTAGCCCGCCTCGAGCTGCTCGATGAAGCCGTCCGCCTGGGCGAGCGCCGCTGCCTCACGCACCTGCTCGTCCGAGAAACCGCCCCCGAGCGTGATGTTGTCGCCCACCGTGTCGTCGAACAGGAACGGCTCCTGGAACACGACCGCGATGTGGTCCGACAACTCTGAGCGGGCCAGATCGCGCAGGTCCGTGCCGTCGAACAGCAAGCCACCCGCGTCCGGGTCGAACAGGCGGACCAGCAGTGCGGCGATGGTCGACTTGCCCGAGCCGGTCGGTCCGACGATGGCGATCGTGGTCCCGGCCTCGACGTCGAAGCTCACGCCGGTCAGGCCGCGCTCGCTCGCCTGGTCGTGGGCATGCGCCCGGTGGCCGGGGGTGTGGCCCGAGTCCGGGTGCGTGAACACGACCTGCTCGAGCCCGACGTCGGCGCCGGCCCGACCGTCGCCCGACGCAGTCCCGAACCGCTGCTCGGCCTCGGCGCGCAGGACCTGCTCGACCCGCTCCCAGCCGACGACGCTGCGGGGGAGCTCGCCCAGCATCCAGCCGAACACCCGCATGGGCAGCCCGAGCAGCCCGAACAGGTATGCGAACTCGACCAGGTCGCCGGTCGTGAGCCCGCTGGTCTGCACCCGCCACGCCCCGACGGCCAGGACCAGCATGATCCCGAGGTTGGGCAGCCCTTCGATGATGGGGTCGAAGTAGCCGCGGATGCGCCCGAGCTCGATCATCTTGTCGCGCAGACCGTCGGACCAGCCGCGGAACCGCTCGGTCTCGGCGCCCTCGCGGCCCAGGGTCTTGATCACCAGCGCCGCATCGATGGACTCGTGGGCCACCCCCGAGACGTCCGCCCGCAGTTGCTGGGCCTCGGTGGCGACCGCCTGCATCGAGTGCTGGTACTTCCAGTTCACGAACGCCAGGATCGGCCAGACCACGAACCCGATCGCAGTGAGGAACGGGTCGGTGACCACCAACAACGCGGCCGTCGCCACCAGCATGACGAGCACGCCGATCGACATCGGCAGCGGGGCGATCGTGAAGAACGCGGACTCGACGTCGGCGTTGGCGTTGCTCAGCAATTGCCCGGTCGAGTGACGTCGGTGCCAGGCGATCGGCAGCTCGAGGTACTGGCGCGTAACCTGCCGGCGGTAGTGCGCCTGCAGTCCCTGCTGCATCAGGTGGGCGCCGTAGCGGCGCCAGAACACGCCAGCGGCCTTGAGGATCGCGACCCCCAGCACCAGCGCCACGCCCACGACCAGCAGCCCGCTGTCGACCACCGACGCCTCGAAGGCCGGGATCACCACGCGGTCGGTCACCGAACCGATGACGGTCGCCGACGCGACCGTCATCCCGCCGTAGAGCGCAGCGCCCAGCGCACCGAGCGCGAACGGCTCGGGGCGGTTGCGGATCGCCATGCCGAGGATCGTGAACCCCCGGCGAAACACGCTGCGCTCATCAGCCATTGGTAGTCAGCGGCGCGGTGTCGGCTGTGCCGACCCGTTTCCGCGTTCTGGACCTCACCCGCTTCAGTGGACAGGTGCCCGGTCAGGCAGCCTGTCGTGTGGTGTGACGGTACTCGTAGTCGTCTGGGCTGGCGAAGTTGAGCGAGGTGTGCCTCCTGGTCGCGTTGTAGAACGTCTCGATGTAGTCGAAGATCGCGGT
>DASWKO010000058.1:0-9492 GCA_036396595.1 Nitriliruptorales bacterium
ACGACGACCTCGAGTACCTCCGGGTCTACCGGGGCACCAACGACGACCCGATGACGTACGCGCACCTGACCGGCTACTACTCGGTCGTCCTGCAGCGGTCGGGGCTCGAGCAGGCCATGAACGACCAGCTCACCGGCACGCCCAGCGAGGTACTGGCCCAGAACCTCGCCGAGCTGATCGGCGACCGCAACGCCATCGGCAACACGGTCAAGCTCACCATCGACGCGGGCGTGCAGCGCGAGGCGGCCCGGGCCCTCGGGGACCGCACCGGGGCGGTCGTCGCGCTCGACCCGCGCACCGGCGCGGTGCTGGCCAGCTACAGCAACCCCTCCTACGACCCGAACCTGGTCACCAGCCACGACCGCAACGCGATCCTGGAGAACTGGGCGGTGCTGCGCGACGACCCCACGCGCCCGTTGCTGGATCGCGTCACGCGCGAGACCTACCCGCCCGGCTCGACGTTCAAGCTGATCGTCGCGGCCGCTGCGTTGCAACGGGGCATCGCGCCCGAGACCGCCTTCCCCGACGAGCCCGAGTACGACGTCCCCCAGACCGACGCCGACATCGCCAACTTCGCCACGGGGCGGCCGTGCGCCGGAGGCGGGACCATCACGCTGGCGGACGCGCTGCGCGTCTCGTGCAACACGGTCTTCGCGCGCCTCGGGGTCGAGCTGGGATCGGAGGCGCTGGTGGACGCCGCGGAGCACTTCGGCTTCAACCGTGAGATCCCCTACGACCTCCCGGTCGTGCGCAGCGGCATCCCCAAGGAGTTGGACGTACCCGCCACGGCCCAGTCGGCGATCGGCCAGCGCGACGTACGGGCCACCCCGCTGCAGATGGCGATGGTGGCGGCGACCATCGCCAACGACGGCGTGCTGATGCGCCCCTACGTCGTCGGGGAGGTGCTCGACCCCACCGGCCGGAGGCTGCGCGGACCCGAGTCCGGTCCCTGGCGCGACCGCCTCCGCAGTTCGCAGGCACTCGAGCCCCGGATCGCCCAGACGCTCACCAACCTCATGGTGTCCGTGGTCGAGACCGGCACCGGTACCCGCGCACAGATCCCGGGCGTCCGGGTGGGCGGCAAGACCGGCACCGCGCAGGTCCCTGGCGCGACCCCGACGGTGTGGTTCGTCGGGTTCGTCGAGGACCAGATCGCGATCGCCGTCGTGCTGCCCGACGCCGGGGTGGACGCCACCGGCGGCGCCGCAGCAGCCCCGATCGCACGGGCCGTGATGGAGGCCGCCCTGGGACGCCGCTGAGCCCAACAAACCACCGGATACGGTGGTTTCTGGGCCGACCCCGCCCTCCGCGCCCGGCCCTCGACCCGGTCAGCGCAGCAAACCACCGGATACGGTGGTTTGCTGGCGGCGGCGCAACGCGGTGGCCACGAGCACGAGCGCGAGCACCAGGCCCAGGCCGGCCGCGGGGGCGGCCGCGCTGACCGCGGTCGACCCCGGCGTCGTGGGGCCGGATGCGGCCGGGGCGCTGCCGCCACCTGGCGGGCCGCTGCCGGGTCCGCGATCCCCGGGTGGTCCGCCCCAGACCACCTCGGTGGTGATCTGGGAGGGCTCGTAGGCGGCGTCGCCGGCGAACCTCGACGTCACGGTCACCGACCGACCGTGGTCCGGCGTCGCCAGCGTCGCCCGGGCGACGCCGTCGGTGCCGGTCACAGCCTCCGCGACCGAGTCCTGGGCCTCGAACGTCACCGTCCGCCCCGCCACCAGGCCGCCGTCGGCGTCGGTCAGCCGAGCGGCTGCCTGGATCGTGTCGCCCTTGCCCGCCTCGTCACCGACCCAGGTCAGCGTGGTCGCGGCCGGCTCGACCTCGCCGTCGGGCGCGGCCAGGTAGATCGGTGAGGTGAGCGCGAGCAGCCCGATCTGGTTGCGGCAGTAGGTGGTGTCGCCGTCCTCGTGCACCGGGTTGTCGCCGAGCTGCTCGTCGCAGACCGTGGTGAGCGGTTCGTAGGGCGGCTCGTCCCCCACGATCGCACCGTCGAGGACCAGCTCGGCCCGGATCCAGGTCGCGCCGGTCGGCGTCGGGAACGACACGACGCCGTCGGGCGACTCGACCACCTGGGCGGTGTAGCGCTGCCCGCCGTCCACGAACAGGCGGACCACGCTGCCCACCGGCGCGCCCTGGACCCGGACCCGCAGGTCGGCGGTCGGCAGGACCTCCGAGCCGGCGGGCGATTCGAAGTCGCCGGAGCGGTCGGCGTCGGCCTCGAGGAACACCTTCGGGCCGGCGTGGTTGGGCGGCTGCCAGCTCACGAACGTGTGACCGGCGCGCAGTCCCTCGAGCACGCCCCCAGCGGTGCGGTCGTCCGACAGCACCCAGGTGGTGGGCTGGCCCGGTCCCTGCGCGGCCAGGGTGGCCTTGAAGTGGTTGTCCGAGCCGCCGGTCGCGCCGACCTGGTGGCCGGCGTCCAGGAACTCCTCCCAGAACCGCAGCGCGTCGTCGAGGCTGCTGGCGGAGGGTGCCGGCGGCTGCCAGAACGCCCCGATGTTCCACACCTCCATCGTGTCGGGCACGACGTCGGTGCCGTAGCCCCAGTCGAGGTGCTCGTGCTCGACGCCATCGGGGTCCCGGTGGGTGTAGCCGTCGGTCGGGTGGTTGATCTGGAACACCCCGCCCGCTGCCCGCAGCTCGTCGGCGATGCTCCGGACGGCAGCGGCAGAGCCATCACCCTTGTCGTAGAGGTGGTCGGCGCCCAGCATCTGCGCGTGCCCGGACAGCGACTTCTCGTAGCCGGGGACGCCGACCACGCCGCTGGTCCCGAAGCCCGGATCGGTCTGCGAGCGCACGTCGTTGTGGTCGGTGATGGCCAGGAAGTCCAGGCCGCGGGCGCCGGCGACCGCGAACTGCTCGGCCACCGTGTTGCCCAGCGTGTAGACCTCGGTCGGCTCCTCACTGATGTCGGGCTCGTCGTCGTCGGGCCCGCCGTAGCTGTCGTGGCTGTAGGTCGTGTGGATGTGCAGGTCCCCGGCCAGCCAGGTCCCGCTGGCAGGCGCCTCGGACGGCACGAACGCCGCCGGACCGACGCGCGTGACCAGCGGCTTCTCGAAGCCGCGGCCGTAGCGCTCGCCGACGTTGCCCTGGTCGCCTGGCAGCAGGACCATGCGCTGGGTCGAGATCATCTCGGTGATCGGGATCGTCAGGTGGGCGTTGTCGCTGTCCGCGATCGCCAGGATGTGCAGCCCGTGGGTGCCGATCGAGCCCTGGTAGTAGCGCTCGTGACCGAGGTGCTCGGCGCCGTCCTCAGGGGTCCAGCAGGTCCGGGGCTGGACGTTGCCGTCGGCGTCCGTCCAGGTGTCGGGGTCGACCTTGCGCCCGATCAGGTGGGGGCCGGGGTCCGAGCCGGTGCCGTCGTCGAAGCACGCGTCGTCGCGGTAGTACGGGACCACCAGGGGTGCGTGCGCGACCCCGCCCGCGGTCGTGTCGGACGGCTGGGTGCCCCACCGGCTGACGATGGTCGCCGTGGGTCCGGACACCTGCTCCCAGGCCAGCAGCCCGTTCGGGCCGCTCAGCGTCGGGTCGGGCGAATCGATGTCGTTGTAGACGCAGTCGCTGCACGAGCCCTTCTCGGGGTCGAGCACGGGCTCCAGCGGCGTCCCGGCGATCACGTCCTCGAACGCGTCGCTGAGCGTGTCGTCGCCGCCGTAGCCCACACCGTCCGGGCCGAGGTAGATGCGCGAGTTGCCGAACACCTCGTCGTTGCGGCCGTCGATCGCCACGCCGTCGGGCACGTAGGGATTGCGGTAGGTGTCCACGGCCAGGGCGTTGTGGTCCCATTGCACGTAGATGCCATCCAGCGGCGGGATGACGTGGACGCGCAGGAACGAGGTCTGCTGGACCTCGTCGCGGTAGAAGGTCTCGCGCCGGACCACGTTGGTGCCGGAGTCCGCACCCCAGGTCTCGCGGACCACGCGCACGGGCCCGGCGAGCTCGCCGAGGAGCTGCGAGCTGCCGCCCCAGTTGTTGACCTCCTCCTCGTAGCCGCAGCAGGGGGTCTCGCCGCCGGGGCGCTGCTGGAAGGCGCGGGCCTTCCACTGGTCCACCAGATCGTCGGCGTAGGCCTCGGAGCCGTCCGGGGCGATGGCCGCGCCCTCGTCGGTGGGATCGACCTGGAGCTGCGTCATCAGCCAGCGGCCCTCGTAGCGGAACCGGTAGCGGGGGGTGGTGATGGTGGCCTGGTCGCCGGGGCGGCGCTGGCGGTGCAGCGAGGGGTCGTCCTCGCCGATGCACTCGCCGGTCTGCTCGTCGCGGTACGCCCCGTGGGGCGCGGCCCCGTAGTTGTCGTAGCTGGACTCGCTGAACCGGAACACGTCGGCGTCGGCGTCACGCTCGTAGCTGACGTAGCCGTTGGTCGCGTCGAACGCGGGGCGGGGACCGTTCTCGGCCGCCAGCGCGACGTAGAGGTAGGACTGCGTCCCGCTCAGCGGGTCGGTGACCGCGACCTCGCGCACGTCCTCGATGCCGTCGGGCAACTGCGCGCTGGTCGGTGCCCTGGTCCCGGTGTCGCGGGCGAGGAACACCAGCTCGTCGTCGCTGTCCAGGCCGGCGACCGGGTCGGTGGCAACCGGGCTGGCGGGGCGTGCCAGGCAGGCGTCGGCCGGGTCCTGGTCGGTCCACCGGAAGCCCTCACGGTCGAAGGCGTAGGTGGTGTGCTGGTCGGTCTCCGAGTACATCGCGAACCCGGAGTTGTTGTTGGACAGGTAGCGGACGAACACCTCGTCGACCTGGAACGGCACCTGCTCGAACCCACCGGTCGGGTTCCACCGGTAGCCGATCAGCCGGTCGACCGGGGTCCCGGACAGGCCGGCCACGTCCTGGGTCGAGGCGTCGGGCTGCTCGTAGGTGTTGTGCGAGCACGGCTCGTCGTCGGTCACCGGCGTGTCGGGAGCCCCCGGCGGGAAGCCTTCGCCCTCGGCCAGGCACTGCAGGCCCTCGACGGAGTTGGCCTTGACCGCCACGTCGGCGGGCACCGCCCAGCCGGCGAACGCATCTCCGGTGAGCACCACGGGCTCGGTCTCGCGTGCGGCGGCGGCGAGCGTGGCGACCACGTCCTCGGGGCCGGGTGCGCGTGCGACCGCCTCGTCGGGGCTGGGGTTGGCGGCGGCCACCGCCGACGTGCCGAGCAGCGTGACGGCCAGTAGCAGCGCGGGGACGCGTGGGGACACCGTGGCTCTCCGAGGTCGTGGATCCGGGGGAAGGGACGTGCGCGCCAGCCCTGGAACGGGCCCGCACCGAGGAGGCGCTACCGGTTGCTTCCACGCGCCGACCGCCGGTTCCTGCCTGTGGCGCGGGGCGCGCGCGACAGCGCGCACAGGGCAACGGTCACCCGGTGACCGGCACGCCAGGCGGCCCGAGCCCGCTGCTACCCTCCGCGGACCATCCCCCGGGCCCCGATCGGCCCACCCCCTTCCTCTGTCTCCCCGGAACGTGGAGGAGTTCGCGTGGCCGCAGGCCGCACGCTCGCGGGCCGCTACCGCCTGGGCGACACGCTCGGGCGTGGCGGCATGGCCGAGGTCTACGAAGCACACGACGAGGTGCTGGACCGCCGCGTCGCGGTGAAGGTCCTGCTCGACCGCTTCCGTGAGGACGCCCAGTTCGTCGCCCGCTTCAGGCGCGAGGCCCAGGCTGCCGCGTCGCTGAACCACGCCAACATCGTCGCGGTCTACGACACCGGCGACCACGACGGCCTGCCGTTCATCGTGATGGAGCTGGTTCGCGGCAAGTCCCTGCAGCAGGCGGTCCGCGAGGGCGGGCTGACCGAGGACCGGGCGCTGGAGATCTGCGCCGAGGTCTGCGCCGCCCTGTCGTACGCCCACGGACGCAGCCTGGTCCACCGGGACGTCAAGCCCGGCAACATCCTGCTGTCGGAGTCCGGCCAGGTGAAGGTCACCGACTTCGGGATCGCCCGGGCCATCAACGCCGAAACCGTGACCCAGACCGCCGCCGTGCTGGGCACCGCGGCGTACCTGTCACCCGAGCAGGCCCAGGGGCAGGCGGTCGACGAGCGCAGCGACATCTACTCGCTGGGCGTCGTCCTGTACGAGCTGCTGACCGGCCAGCAGCCGTTCCAGGGCGACAGCCCGGTGACCGTGGCCTACATGCACGTCCAGGAGGCACCCATCCCACTGCGCGACCTGGACGCCGCGATCAGCCAGCCAGCCGAGGCGATCGCCTTCCGGGCGATGGCCAAGAACCCCTCGAACCGGTATCCCGACGCCGAGGCGATGCGCGACGACCTGCTCAAGGCGCGGGTCGGCCAGCAGGTCAGCGCCCCGGCCGTCCTGGATGCCCACGAAACGGCGGTGCTCGACGCGATGCCCGGTAGCAAGCCTCCCGCTCCCGCCTCCACCCACCGCCGGCGCCAGCGCGTCGGGTACGTGATCCTGGCGCTGCTGTCGGTCGCGGCTGCCGCGGCCTCGGTGTTCTACCTCGGCAACCTGTTCGGGCCCAGCGACATCACCACCGTCCCCGTGCCCGACGTGCGTGGCCTGCCCTTCCCCGACGCCGAGGACATCCTGCAGGCGCGGGGTCTGCGCGCCCGCTACCTCGAGGACGTGGCCAGCGAGGACCTCGAGAGCGGCCGCATCGTCCGGCAGAACCCCCAGCCGAACGCCGCCGTCCCCGAGGGAACCCGGGTGCTGCTGTCGGTCTCGCGCGGACCCGATCAGGTCGAGGTGCCGCAGGTGGTCGGGCTCCAGGAAGAGGAAGCCGCCAAGCAGCTCCGCGACGCAGGCCTGGTCCCGATCCTCGACGAGCGCGTCTTCGACCCGGACTCCGAGGTCGGCCAGGTGCTGTCGACCAACCCCGTCGCTGGCCAGCGCGTCCCCAACGGCACCCAGGTCAGCTACGTGGTCAGCCGGGGCGTCGAGACCACCCGGGTGCCCCCGCTCGAGGGCGACACCGAGGCCGACGCGCGCTTCGAGCTCGAGGAACGCGGCTTCGAGGTGCTGGTGGTACGCGAGTTCCACGACGACGTGCCCGAGGGTCGCGTCATCCGGCAGGACCCGCCCGCCGGGACCGAGCGGGAGAAGGGCTCCGAGGTCACGATCGTCGTCAGCAAGGGCCCCGAGGCCCCACCCGAACCGTCGCCGTCGCCGAGCCCGACGATCCTGCCCACCGAGCCCGACCCGTCACCGAGCCCGTCGCCGAGCCCGTCAGCGAGCCCGACCGACGACTGACGGTCAGCGGCTGCGCCCGCCGAAGGCCGGCACCAGCCGGTCGTCGAGGCGGCGCGTGGCCAGCGTGCGGACAGCGGCGGCGACGCTGCGGAGCACGCTCGCCATGGTCGGTGGCGGGGCGCGCATCCCACGACCGTCGGTCACGGCCGCCTGCTGCTGGGCCGGCGGCGCCGGCTCGCCGACCTCGACGTTCTCGTCGCGGAGCAGTCGGGCGACGCGGTGGACGGCGGGGTCGCCTCCGTGGACGTGCTCGAACAGCAGGTCGCCCGGGCAGGAGGTGTTCGTTGCCGTCTGGCGGTGACCCACGATGGTCGGCAGCAACACGCTCTGGCCCGCTGGGTGCGGGGTGGTGGCTCCGCCGGTGGAGACGTGCGCGGTGAGCGCGTACGGGTCGATGCCGTGCCACTCGAACAGCCAGGCGATCAGCCGGTCCAGGCTCTCGAGCGTCGCCGGAGGTACGGCGTGGTCGTCGAAGTTGCCGATGATGGCGATGCCGGCGGACCCGGTGTTGAAGCCCGACGCGTGCGCCCCGACGACGGGCCGCAGGATCCCGCCCGAGCGGCCCTGGTAGATCCCGCCGTAGCGGTCGATCAGGAAGTTGTAGCCGATGTCGTCGAAGCCACGGCCCTCGACGTGGAACGTGCAGATCGCGCGGACGATGTCGTCGGTCTCGTCGGGCTGGTACTCGGGGAAGATGGCCGTGTGGTGCACGTAGACCCGCTCGACGGACGGTGCGTAGTCGGGGACCCGGCGTGGCTGGCACTCGCCCCCGGGGTCCCAGGCCGAGCGTGGGACCATGGGCGGCCACACGCTGAGCGCGTCTGCCGCCCCCGGCTCACCGCCGGTCGGCGGGCGCCAGGCCAGCCCGTCGCCGCCCTGGCTCGCGACGGCCTCGAGTGCCCGCGGTCGTGGTGCGCCCGCAGGCACCCGTACCTGCACCTGTGCGGCCGCGCCCACCCAGGCGGGCTCCGAGGCGCCGGTCCGTACGTGAGCCGCTTCGACCCGCCCCGGGTCCGGGGCGTGGTCGCCGGGTGGGCTCAGAGCCTGCCACGCGGTCCAACCGCTGCCCTGCCGGGACCGGATCTGGACGTCGGGGTGTGCGGTCAGGTCTGCGGCCAGCAGCACCACGTCGTCGTGTGCCACGGAGCCGGTCTGCCAGCGCTCGCCCGTCACCCAGTCCGTGACGGCGACGCGGCGGACGTCGTGCTCCGGCGGCGAGCCGACACCGTGCAGGACCGGCAGGGCCAGCAGGCCCAGGACGAGCGCCAGGGTCGTAGCGGCGTGCAACGTCGCGCGTGCCGGCACCCGTTCCCCCGTGGCTGGTCGATGAGGTCGCCTGCATCCCAACTCGGCCGCACCGGCGCGGAGTTCCGCATCCGGCCCACCGATCGCCCGAGACTGACACGGTCGTGCCCGGCCGTGCGGCCCGGGACGACCATGGGTCCGGGGAGCGCACTCGACCCGGTCAGCGGCCGTTCATCCGCCTGGGCGTCACCACCGCAACAGCGCAGCGACGCCGTCGTACTCGGCCAGGAGCTCGGCGGCGGCCTCGTCGCACGGTGTGATGGCTGCGTCGGTCGCGATCGCACGCTCGCACATGCGCTCGATCAGACGCGGTTCGACCACCAGGTCGTAGCCCGCCCCCTCGGCGGCCCCGCCCTCCTCGATGAACAGCAGGTTCCCGCCAGCGACGCGCAAGCCCTCCAGCGTCATCGAGTCGTCGAACAACAGGTGGGCGACCCGGCCCTCGTTGAGCGCTCCCAGGACGTCGCGCGCCCCGAGCGCACCGTTGCCGCCGGACAGCGCCCGGTCCTTGGCCCGCTCGACCAGGTCGCCCTCACGGTCGCGGTGCACCGAGCGCAGCAGCGGCCACACGGCGTCGGCGATCTCGCGCGGTGTCTCGGCCTCCCACAGGTGATCGTCCCTCAGGACGCGCAAGCCGTTCCGGTCGGGCAGGGTCTCGGCGACGACCTGGGACACGTGGCGCTCGCCGGTCACGACGACACGGTCCCAGCCCCGCTCCTCCACGTGGGCGAGCAAGCCCCTGCCGGCCTCTTTGGCCCTGCGCTTGCGGTTCTCGTCCAGCCGGTCCTCGAAGCGCTCCCGGTTCGCCATACCGTCGGCCGCCGGGCGTTCGTTGGCGGGGCCCGGGCCGGACTCGATGCCGACGAGCTGCGCGGCCCCGGACCCGAACGCCTCGGTCGACAGCTCCTCGACCTCGCCGTAGCGCCACTCGAGGACGCGCACACCGCCACGGTGGGCGACCGCGATCCCGGCCGGACGGCCCTCGTCGTGGGCCGCG
>DASWKO010000059.1:0-40761 GCA_036396595.1 Nitriliruptorales bacterium
GACGCCGGCAGCGACGGCCAGGGTGATGGCGCCAGCCCAGGTGACGCGGGTGGGGGCGGCGGCAGCGGGGACGGCCGGACGAAGGGACGGCGCAACAAGCGCCGGCGGGGGCGCCGGCGGAGCAACCGCCAGCGACCACAGGGCGTCGGCTTCTGGGGCGAGGCGGACAAGCTGCCCGAGCCCGACACGACCGTGCGCATCAGCAGTGATCCCGCGGCGGTCCCCCGGTCGCTGGGACACCCACCCCTGCCAGGTCACGAGCGCATCGCGCAGAACTACTTCGAGCTGGTCTACACGCGTGCGGCCGCCACGGCCGGCGCCGTCGCCGCGGCGGGCGGGCTGATCGAGCCCGACGACCTCATCGAGGGACTCGGAACCGAGCACGACGAGCACGAGCGCTAGCGTTTGCGCTCGACGTCCTGCTCCCGCCAACCTCCCGCCAACCTCCCTCCGAACCTCCTTCGAGGCTGCGATGAAGATCCGCTACACCTACACCGACGAAGCCCCTGCGCTGGCGACGCACTCGTTCCTGCCGATCCTCGAGTCGTTCACCCAGGCGGCCGGCGTGGAGGTGGAGCTCCTGGACATCTCGTTGGCGGCCCGGATCCTGGCCAAGTTCCCCGACCGGCTCACCCCCGACCAGCGGGTCCCGGACGCGCTGGCCGAGCTGGCCGAGCTCGTCAAGCAGCCCGACGCCAACATCATCAAGCTGCCCAACATCTCCGCGTCGCTGCCGCAGCTCGAGAAGGCCATCCAGGAGCTGCAGGACGCGGGCTACGACATCCCCGACTACCCCGAGGAGCCGTCGACCGACGAGGAGCGCGACGCGCGGGCCAGGTACGACCAGGTCAAGGGCTCGGCGGTCAACCCGGTGCTGCGCGAGGGCAACTCGGATCGGCGCGCGCCCAAGCCGGTGAAGCAGTACGCCCGCAGGCACCCGCACCCGATGGGCCAGTGGAGCGCCGACTCCAGGACCCGTGTGGCCACGATGGCCGGCGGCGACTTCGGGGCCACCGAGCAGTCGGTGACGGTGCCGCAGGCGACTGACGTGCGGGTCGAGTTCGTCGCCGCATCCGGCCGGACGACCGTGCTCGGGGAGAGGGTCGCGCTGGATGCGGGCGAGGTCATCGACGGCTCCGTGATGCGCAAGGCGGCGCTGGTCGAGTTCCTGAAGGACGCGATCGAGCAGGCCCAGCGCGACGGCGTGCTGTGGTCGCTGCACCTCAAGGCCACGATGATGAAGGTGCAGGATCCGATCGTGTTCGGGCACGCGGTGCAGGCCTACTTCCGTGACACCTGGGCCGAGCACGGCGACACGTTCGCCCAGATCGGCGTCAACCCCAACGACGGGCTGGCGGCACTGCTCGACGACATCCGGCAGCTACCCGACGAGCAGCGCCAGCAGATCGTCGATGCCCTGGACGCCGAGCGCGGGAGGCGCGCGGACCTCTCGATGGTCAACTCCTCCAGGGGCATCACGAACCTGCACGTCCCGAGCGACGTGATCGTGGACGCCTCGATGCCCGCGATGATCCGCAACGGCGGGCAGCTCTGGGACGCCGACGGCAACACCCGGGACACGCTCGCAACCATCCCGGACTCGAACTACGCCGGCCTGTACCAGGTGGTGATCGACGACTGCAGGGCCCACGGCGCCTACGACCCGACCACGATGGGCACGGTCAGCAACGTGGGGCTGATGGCCATGAAGGCCGAGGAGTACGGCTCGCACGACAAGACCTTCGAGGTCGCCGAGGCCGGCACGGTGCGGGTCGTCGACAACGACGGCGAGGTGCTCATGGAGCACGCGGTCGAGGCCGGTGACGTGTGGCGCGGCTGCACGACCAAGGACGCGGCCATCGAGGACTGGGTCAAGCTGGCGGTCAACCGGGCGCGCGCGACCGGGTGGCCCGCGGTGTTCTGGCTCGACGAGCGGCGCGCCCACGACGCCCAGCTCATCGGCAAGGTCCAGCGCTACCTGGGCGACCACGACACCGAGGGCCTGGACCTGCCGATCATGAGCGTGCAGGACGCCACCCAGCTCTGCGTCGACCGCATCCGCAAGGGTGAGAACACCGTCTCGGTCACCGGCAACGTGCTGCGCGACTACATCACCGACCTGTTCCCGATCCTCGAGGTCGGCACCTCGGCCAAGATGCTGTCGATCGTCCCGCTGATGAACGGCGGCGGGCTGTTCGAGACCGGCGCGGGCGGATCGGCGCCCAAGCACGTCCAGCAGCTCCTCGAGGACAACCACCTGAGGTGGGACTCGCTCGGGGAGTACCTCGCGCTGACCGTCTCGCTGGAGCACCTGAGCCAACAGGACGACAACCCCCGTGCGAGGATCCTGGGCCAGGCCCTGGACACCGCGGTCGAGCGCTACCTCGAGGAGGGCCACTCGCCGTCGCGCAAGGTGAACGAGCCGGACAACCGCCACAGCGCCTTCTACGTCGGGATGTTCTGGGCGCAGGCGCTGGCCGACCAGGACCAGGACGCCGAGCTTGCATCCGCGTTCGAACACCTGGCCAGGGAGCTGGCGGACCACCAGGAGCAGATCCACGAGGAGCTGCTCGCGGTCCAGGGTCACCGCGTCGATCTCGATGGCTACTACTTCTGGGACGGCGACAAGGCGACGCAGGTCATGCGCCCCAGCGCCGCCCTCAACCGCATCCTCGAGCAGTTCAGCCTCTGACCTCACGTCACCGTTCGGAAGGCCGCCGCCAGCCCCTGGTCGAAGGTCGCGAGCTCGCTGACGTCGCGCCGCAGGCACGTGGCCAGGTGGGTGAGGTCGCGCGCGCTGACACCGGTGTGGTCGTGCGCCAGCCGTGTGGCCAGGCGGACGTCCTCGGCCTCGAGCGGCCACACGTCGGCGACGTCGGTCGCCAGCCGGACGGCCGCCGCCAGCGTCCCGAGGCGCTGGACCGGGAGGTAGGCGTGCAGCAGTTCCTGGAGCACCTCGGCTGACGTGGACACCGGCGTGCGCGCGTCCACCCACCGCCGGATCAGGTCGCGCGCTGGTTCACGCAGGGGGTGGGCCCGACCCACCGCGTACACCCACACGTTCGTGTCGACGAAGATCACGACGGGGCCACCAGGCGACGTGATCCCTCGATCACGGCCAGGTGCTCGTCCCAGTCCGGCTCGGGCTGGTCGTCAGCTCCTTCGTCGCACCGTTCGTCGCACCGGGCGAAGAACGCATCCAGATCCTCGACGCTTGCCAGCCGGTCGGGCTCGGACGTCGCGAGCCGGGCGCGCGCCGCGTTGCGCACCCACTCCGACAGCGACTCGCCCTCGACTTGCGCCGCCGCGCGGTACCGGGCGCGCTCCTCGGCGCTCAACACGATGTGCACACGGGTACTGCCCATACACATGATGATAGCACATCACCCGCAGCAGGACCACCGCCCGGAATGCCGCGACCGACCCGTTGACTCGGGCATCATGCGCGTTGGTCCCCCGGAACAGGAGCGTGCGGATGCGTGATCTGCTGTTGATCGTCCACATTGTGGCGGTCGCCCTGTGGTTGGGCGGCAGCGTGATGAACGGCGTGATCAACGCCAAGGTGGGTCGAGCCCAGAGCATCGAGGCCAGCGCCAAGCTCGCCCGTGCGGAGGTCGATCTCGGGACCGTGTTCTACATGCCGATGGCGATCCTCACGCTGGTCTCCGGGGTCGGCCTGGTGCTCGTCAGCGACGGCGTGTACACGTTCGCTGACCCGTTCGTGTCGGTCGGCTTCCTCTCGATCATCGTCGCTGCGGTCCTGGGGCCCGCGAAGTTCCTGCCGCTGAGCCGCCGCATCGCCGAGGGGTTCGAGAACGGCAACGTCGACGCGGCGATGGCGGCGGTGAAGCAGATCACCGTGTGGTCCACGATCAACACCGCTCTGATCCTGCTCGCGATCGTCGTGATGGTGCTGAAGACCGGCGCCTGATCGGGGGCGACGCCGGGGGTCACGGCTGTCCGGCCGCCACGCAGTGGTGGCCGGGGCGCGGATGACGTACTATCTTCCGCGTCACGCGCCCGGTCGGGGCCTCACGTCTCACATCCAGTTGGAACTACCCGTACCGGATCGCGTCCCAGATGGGAAGCACATGCCAGAAGGCACCGTCAAGTGGTTCAACGCCGACAAGGGTTTCGGGTTCATCAGCCCGGACGAAGGTGGCGAGGACCTGTTCGTTCACTTCTCCGCGATCCAGTCTCAGGGCTACAAGACCCTGGACGAGGGTCAGAAGGTCAGCTTCAACGTTGGCCAGGGCCAGAAGGGCCCGCAGGCCACCGAGGTGACGCCTCTCTGAGGCACTGACCGCGGCAACGATCATGAGGTTCGAACGGCTCGCCTGACGGACAGCACGATCGCGATGAGCCCCGCTTCGGCGGGGCTCTTCTGCTGCCCCCAGTCGCGCGATGTCAACGGCGGCGAGCCGTTGCGCCCAGTGCGAGGGCGGCCAGCCCCACCAGCGCCAGCCCGCCGCCGGTGGCCGGCAGCGCGGGCGACCCGGGGGCCGGCGTCCCGGCGCCGTCAGCGCAACCGGACAGATCGACCTCGATGGGGCCGTCGGACTCGATCTGCAGTTCGGCGTCGCAGCTCACCCGTGCGCGGACCGGGTCGATGGTGACGTGCCCGACGTTGGTCGCGGCGATGTGCAGCACGTCGGTGACCGGTTCCTCGCCTCCAGGGATGCGCACCACGCCGCGGGTCGCGTAGGGCATGGCCTGGTTCTGGCCGCCCTCGAGCACACCCGCACCCGGGTCCCGGTCCTGCGCGGTGGCCGGCGCCACGCCGAGACCACCGGAGTGCACCTCGATCGATCCGGTCGGCGCGGCCTCGGCGTCGCGGACCGTGAGCGCGGAGAGCCAGTACGCGTGGTCGGCGACCACGTCGAGGGTGTCCTCGCGCGGGTCGACCACGTAGCTGACGGTCGGCGGGTCGCGGTCGACGACGTGCTCACCCAGGAACTCGGCGCCCGGTCCGTACTCGTCGTTCGCCGCCAGTGTGACGTGGTCGGCCTGTGGGAACTGCCAGTACTGGTGATCCACGCCGGCGGCGACGAGGCCGGCGTGTGCCTGTTCGGCGGTGTTGACGTTGACCAGCTCGTCGGCGGTGGCGTTCCACGCCATCACCGGCGTGTTGCGCAGCGAGATGAGCTGGTCGCCCACCGTGCCGGGTTCGCCTACCACCGAGAAGCCCCGCGGGAACAGGTCGGGGTAGCGCGCCATCAGCCGGTAGGTGCCGAACCCGCCCATCGAGTACCCGGTCGGCGTGACCCGGTCCGGGTCGATGGGGTGGTGCCGGGCAGCGTCCGCCCACACCTCGAAGGTGCTGGCCTCCGGGATGCCCATGTAGAACCCGTCGGGACCCCGTGCCTCCGGGGTGATGACGACGTAGCCGGTGCCACGGTCACCGAGCTGGGCCTGGTTGTTGGTGCCCAGGTACTGGTTGTAGTTGGCCGACAGCGAGTGCATCAGCAGCGTCAGCCCGTAGCCCGTGGCCGGGGGCTCGACGTCGGGGACGTAGATCGCGTACGGCTGGAGCTGGCCCACGTAGCGGCCGATGCACGCGGTCCCGACGTTGATGCCGCTGCTGATCCCGAAGCAGACGTTGTCGGGCTCCAGGCCCTGACCGAACACGTAGCGGCTGGCCATGATGCGGCTCATCGGGCCGCTGGTCGGGACCCCGCTGTCGTCGGTCGTGCCCGCCGCGAGCGCGGCGAAGTCGACCTCGGCGAAGAACGGGGTGACGTCACCCTGGCTGAGCTGCAACGACTGGTCCCGCTCGCGCCACCACGGGGCCAGCACCTGACCGCCCACGGCCGTGTCACCCATGGTGTAGCCGGCGATGAACGGGGTGGGCTCGTCGTAGCGCGGGCCGACGTTGACGATCGCGGTCCCCGCCAGGTCCCCGCCCCCGGGCGTGGTCTCGGAGGGTGGCCCGGGCTGCGGTGCGAGGTAGCGACCGGCGCCGGCGTCCCACAGCCCGGTCCCGATGCTCACCCGCACGGTTTCGGTGCCCGGGTTCCAGGCGGCGTGGGGGATGCGCACGTCGACCTGGCGCCGTTCGAGGTCGACCGTGGCGCTCGGCGCGGGGGTGATGGCCTGTGCGGTGGCAGCGTCGGTCAGCTCGGCGGTCGTGCCGTGCCAGGTGAGGAGCGCCTGGGCCGGGGAGCTCACACCCGCCTCGTGGGGCCAGGCAACGCCGGCACCGTCGCCCAGAGCGATCGTGAAGCCGGCCAACTCGGGGTCGACCAGGGAGTTGAGCGTGATCCGGAACGCGGTGGCGTCGGCCAGCGGCTTGACCCGCAGTTCGACCAGGTCGGCGGCGTTGTGCGCGTACGCCTCGGCGGTGGGGTACAGGAAGGTCCCGGCGGAGGGGGAGTAGAGGTTGGTCGCGGTGCCGTAGGGGTCGTCGGCCGAGGTCGGGGCAGGAATGCCGGTCGCGCCGTGGTCGTCGAACAGGAAGTCCTGGTAGAGCCACTCACCGTCGCGGTACGCGGACGTACCGGAAACCAGGATCGGCTCGGCGCGCCACGGACCGCTGTTCTCGAGCTGCGGAGCGCGAGGCGGCGGCAGGTACAGCGCGTCCGGTCCAGGGCGGTGACCGGTCTGGACCGTGGGCAGCCCGGGTGGTGTGGACGTGCCGTCCTGGGCCGTGGCTGTGGCCGGCGCCAGCAGCACGGCGAGAGCCAGCAGCGCAACAGCGGTGGAGGTGGCTCGCGTCATCGGTGATCCCTTCCGCCGCGGGTGCCACCCAATGGGGACCCTCGTCATCGAGGTCACTCGACGACGAGCGTGCCGTCGCGTTCGACGCAGGTCCCGCGGCCCAGCGGCAGCACCCGGGTCAGCGCTTTGAAGGCGGCGCCCAGGCCGGGGATCCTGGCGTAGATCCCCTGGGGGCCGGTCACCATGTGGCCGGTCGTGACGTCGTAGCGTGCGCCGTGCCACGGGCAGACCAGGCAGCCGTCGCCGTCGATCGACCCGCCCGCGAGGTCCGCTCGCAGGTGCCGGCACCGGCGCGTGACCGCGAAGTGGTCGCCGTTGTTGCCGACGGCGTAGGGGCCACCACCCACGACCGTTCCGGGAGGAACCTCGGAAGCGGGTCCGACCTCGATCTCGGTGTGCACGGGGAGCCCTCTCCGTGAGCCTGCAAGCAACCTCGGGGTAGCAACGTACACGCGACGGCCGTCGTGCCGCGCTGAGCTGCTGAACGGATGTGAAGCCGCACTCCGCCAGCGGGGTCGCCTGCTCCTTTGAGGCACCTCCACGGCCCATCTACTGCAAACATTGGCTGATTTGGTAAGGTATGAAGAACCCGATTTCAGGAATGCTCCCATGGCGGCCGTGATCAAACGGATCTCGTGGACCGCCGAGACCCAACATGGCTACGTCACCCGTGCGCAGGCGATCAGCGAGGGGGCCACGGACGTCGATCTGCACCGAGCCGTCGCCAGCGGCGTCCTCGAACGCGTTGGCCACGGGGTCTACCGGGTTGTGGGCGCCCAGGAACATCCGCATCAGGAACTGTGGGTGGCTTGGCTTCAGATCGAAGCGGACCGGGCGGCCCACGAGCGCGAGCGTGACCCGACCGTGTGGGTCTCGCACTGGTCGGCTGCGCGCGTGCTCGACCTGGGCGTGGTCGCGGCCGACGTACACGAGTTCAGCTCGGTCGACCGGCGCCAGACCCGCCGTCGCGACGTTCGCATCCACCGGCTTCGTGCCCCGCTGGGCCGCCATGCGTGGGACCGCGCCGCCGGGATGCCCGTCACCAGGGCCGCCAGGACCATCGTCGACCTCACCAGAAGCGGTGCGGATGCGGGTCACGTCGGCTCGGTCATCGTGGACGCGCTCGAAGGCGGCCTGACCACCCGGGACGACCTCGCGGCCGTGCTGGCCGACCGACCCGACCCCGCGGGCCTGATCGCCTCCATGATGGAGCAGGCCACCAGCAAGTTCGCGCCGCGATGAGACTGGGCCAACGGGAGCGGGCGGCTGCAACCCTCACGCGGCGTCCGTGGTGACGCCCCCTCAACTGCCGTACGCGAGCCCAGTACCCGAACGTCGCCAAGACCGTTCCCGACCTCGACCAGCAGACCGCAACTGAGGCGCTCGCCGTCGCCGAAGCACTCTTCGATCCCATCCTTGCCGGACGCACCACCGGCACCTGGAACCCGGACACGCTGACATGGGTCGACGAGGAAGCGTGATGGCGCGGGCATCCAGCAACGCAACAGCGTTGGAGGTGGCTCGCGTCATCGGTGATCCGTTCCGCCGCGCGTGCCACCCGGTGGGGACGCTGGTCGTCGAGGTCACTCGATGACGCCAGCCGTCGCCTGGTGCGGCGTGCACCACCTGGGCGGGCCGGGGGACGCGCTGGCCGCCTTGTTCCGTCACGTGCTGGCAACGCACCGTGTGCTGGCAACGCGCGGGGTGTCACGCGGTCCGCACGACTCGAACATATGTTTGGAAAACGTTTGACAGGCCGGTTCCCGTCGACGTAGTTTCACGGCTGTTGTTGTTCCTCCCGGGGGCGGGACTGGACATGAGGTGTCAGAGCTCGCATCGGCGGTCGAGGCCACCGTCACGGTCGACGTCACCGGGCTTTCCGACGAGCAGCTTCGTGAGGACCTGGTCGCCCTGCCCCGCCAGATGGCGGGGCTGAAGGCCGCCTGGCTCCAGCGCGTGCGCGAGTGTGAACGCCGCCAACTGCACCAGCTCGACGGGCACCGCTCGGCCGGGGCCTGGCTGGGGGCCTACACGCTGGCCTCGGGCCGCGAAGGGGCCTCGGCGGCGTGGCTGGCCCGGCGTCTGGCACGCCTGCCGTTGACCCTGGCCGCGTTGCTGGCCGGCGAGATCTCCGAGACCCACGCGCGCCAGATCGCCTGGCTGGCCAAGGACGTGGCGGCCGAGGTGATGGCCGACGGTGAGGCCCACGTGGTCGAAGCTGCCCGCCACTGTGACGCCAGCGACTTTCGTCGCCTGATCGACCGGCTGCGGGCCCAGTGGATCCCCGAACAGGTCGGCCAGGAACACGACGACGCCTACGGGCGGCGTCGGCTGGACTTCGGTGAGGCCTTCGCCGGGCTGGTCCCCCTCAGCGGGCTGCTGGACCCGCTCACCGCCGACAAGCTACGCACCGTGATCAACGCGCTGGGCCAACCGGATGCTGGTGATGTGCCGGCCGAGGCGCGGCGCAGCCCCGCCCAACGGCGTCACGACGCACTCGACGAGGCCTGCTCGCGGCTGCTGGACCTGGGCCAGCTACCCACCGTGCGCCGTGAGCGGCCCCACATCACCGTGTTCGTCAACCTGGCCGACCTGACCGCCGGGGTGGGGGCCGCCGAGTCGGAGTGGTCGGGCACCATCGGCATCGGCGCCGCACAGATGCTGGCCTGTGATGCCCGGGTGCATCCGCTGATCGATCTGGGCGGGCACTGGGACACCGTGATCGTCGAGGACCACGACACCGCCTCCAAGAGGCTGTGGCGCTACCTGCGCACCCGCGACCGGGGCTGCCGCTTCCCCGGCTGTGACATCCCCGCGATCTGGTGTGACGCCCACCACGTGGTGTTCCGCGCCGCCGACGGCCCCACCTCCAACACCAACTGTGCCCTGCTGTGCAGATACCACCACCGGCTCATCCACGCCGAACACCGGCCCTGGATCATCCACGGCGACCCCGAAACCACCCTGACCTTCACCGCACCAAGCGGCCAGGCGCACACCAGCCCCGTGCCAGCACGACTGCGATGTCCCTGACACCCCACCACCGCCACGCCCCCGGCGCGGCGGCCCATCCGCACGTCCCAAGGCGTACTCGAGGTCCTCGAACGTGGGCTGGAGGCACACCGTCAGGTCGTGGTGCCGTCCGCTGTCAGCGTCTGCCAGCGGACGCGGTTGTCCACAGGCACGAGGTGCATCCGGCTGGACGATGTCGCACCTGGGCCGCACGGTCACGTGGACCGGACCAGAACGAGGAGACACCGTGCGAGAAGAGGACATCCGCGAGTTCATCGACGGGCTCGACGACCCCCGGGGCTTCGAGACCCCGACGACCGCCGTGGACGGCTGGCCCGTCCGGCATCCCGAGCCCGAGGACGTGCTCGGCTGGCTCGAGGATGGGTGGCTGCGGTCCATGCGCCGGCTGCTGTCGTACCCCGACGACCCGCCGTGCGGCGTGGCGGTCGTCGAGGACGGGGTGCGCGGCCGGCTGTTCGAGCAGTCGCCCTGCGAGACCGGTACGTGGTTCCTCACGCGCGTCGGCGACGAGGCGCTGCAGGCCGCCGCCCCCTGGCTGTTCGTGATGGTCCCGCAGGTCCGAGGGTTCAACGGCCGGATGTGGCAGAGCTGGGCGGCCGACACGCCACTGTCCTTTCCGCGCTTCACCTGGTACTTCGAGGCCCGCGGCCGGGGCCGGGCGCAGCGCATGTGGGGTGAGGTGATCATCGATGAGGCGGGCGCCACCATGGGCGCCTGGGACCTCGACCCGCCACGCCACCTCGAGGCCGTGCTGCGCGGCCACCCGGCCCGTCGCCGTCACCGGCTGCGACCCTCGGCACAGTGGTCGTGAGGCTCGGATGGGGCGGCCGCGTCGAACCCGAAAGGGCCCGCGTGCGTACACGCTTGCGGCAGGATGTCTGTATCCAGGAGGGCCGTGATCGAGCGCGTGACATCGGAGGCGGCATCCGTGGAGGCCTTGCACGAGGCCTACCGCGGCCCGCTCTACGTCTTCGCGCTGCGGGCGCTCGGTGACGGCGGCGCCGCCGAGGAGGTCGTGCAGGACACGCTGCTGCGCGCGTGGCAGCACGCCGACCGCTATGACCCCGATCGGGGCAGCGTCGAGACGTGGGTGTTCACGATCGCGCGCAACCTCATCACGGATCGACACCGTCGCCGGGGTGTGCGCCCGCGCACCGTGGCATCGGTCGACGAGATCGACCTCGGCGCCGAGGACGTCCGCCTGGACCGGGTACTCGAGGCCTGGCAGGTGGCCGAGGGCCTGTCCGGCCTGACCGATGACCACCGCGACGCGATCGTCGCGACCTACTACCGCGGCCTGAGCATCGCCGAGGCGGCCGACCACCTGGGCATACCCGAGGGCACGGTCAAGTCGCGTGTCTACTACGGGCTGCGCGCGCTGCGCCTGAGGTTCGAGGAGATGGGGGGTGGTCCGGTGACCGACCACCCGAAGCAGCGCGAGGCTCTCGGGCCCTACGTCATCGGCGCCCTCGCACCGGCCGAGCGCCGCGACGTCGAGGCACACCTCGAGTCCTGTGGGTCCTGCCGGGACGAGCTCGCCCGTCTGAGCGTGCTGCCTGCGTTGCTCGCGCGGCTGGCGCCGGACGAGGTGCTGGCGGATCTGCCGACCCAGGTCCCCGACATCGTCCCCGGCCTGCTCGCGGCCGTCGCCCGGGAGCGAGGACGAGCGGCTCGACGGCTGGCGCTGTGGCGGGCCGGAGCGGTGGCCGCCGCAGTGGCCGCCGTGCTGATCGGCTGGTCGCCTTGGTCCGGCGGGGCCGGACGTGACGTGGTCCGTGCCGTCGCGCACCCGGTCGCCGCCGACGCCGGGGCGACCGAAGGCACGGTCGACGCGTTCGCGTGGGAGTGGGGGACCACGGTCGCGCTCGAAGTCGACCACCTGCCCGAGCGGGATGCCTACGTCCTGTGGGTCGTGTCCGATGATGGGCGCCGGCAGCAGGCAGGCACGTGGGGGCCGACGGCGGCGCGAGCCGCCACCCTGCGCGGGGCGGCGGCGATCGCGCGCGACCAGATCGCGCGTATCGAGGTCACCGACAACGCCGGCCAGGTCCTGTTCGCGTTCGACCTGCGAATCCCGGCGTCGCGGAGCGGTTGAGGGGGGCCCCGCACGCCGTCCGGGGCCCGAGGGGACGGGTGGGACTGGTTCACGCCACGTCGAACCGAGGGGTTCACCTGTCCCCAGATCTGCCGACGTAGGAGGTAGAGCCACGCCTGCGCATCCACCGACGTCTCGAGGACGTGCCATCGATCCGCTCATTCCAGCCCAGGTCTACGCCACTCCCGGCGCGCTCATCGGCGGGCGCTACCGGGTCGTCGAGGCGCTGGCGGAGGTCGGGCGGACCGCGACGCTGCTGACGGTCGACCGCACGGGTCAACGGCGAGCGGTCGTCAAGCTCCGCTCGACGCGCGAGGTCGCCCCGGTGGTCGCGGCCCTGCTCGAGCACGAGGCGCACCTGCTGTCCACCCTCGACAGCGAGTGGATCGCGCCGATCGTGGACGTGGGCCGCCACGAGGACGTGCTGTACATCGTCACGCCCTACCTCGACGGCGTCAGCCTGGCACGCCGCCTCCAGGCAGGGCCGTTGCGCCTGCGCGAAGCCCTGGACATCGCCACCGACCTGTTCCGGGGTCTGCGCGATGCCCACGAACGCCGGATCCTGCACCGGGACGTCAAGCCGTCGAACCTCCTGCTGCACGGTCCGACGTCGGCTCCGCAGGGCCGCCTGATCGACTTCGGCCTGGCGTGGAGCGGCCACCTCGATGCCCGGAGCCAGGACGAGGCGCTGGGGGCGGTCCGCTACCTGTCCCCTGAGGCGGCCGGCTCGATCGACGTCGAGCCCGACGAGCGCGCCGACCTGTACGCCGCCGGTGTCACGCTGTTCGAGGCCTTGACGGGGGAGGCGCCCTTCGCCGAGACGTCGGTCGGGGCGCTGCTGCGTCAGCACCTGTCGTCGCCCGTCCCCGCGCTGCGCTCGTGCGGTGTGACCGCGCCACGAGCCCTCGACGAGGTCCTCCAGCGGTTGCTCCGCAAGGACCCGCGGGACCGCTACGCATCGGCGGCGGCAGTCGTCGCGGACCTCGAGGCGATCGCGCAGGGGCTCGCCGCGGGCGACGACGATCCGGCCATCGTCGTCGGCCTCGCCGAGCGTCGCTCCACCCTGGCCGAGCCCGCGTTCGTGGGCCGACGCGACGAACTCGGGCGACTGCGCGAGGAACTGCACCACGCGGTCGCCGGGGATCCCCGCCTGGTGCTCCTCGAGGCGCCGTCAGGTGGGGGCAAGACCCGGCTGCTCGCCGAGCTCGCCAAGGACGTGGCGCAGCAGGACGGCCTGTTGCTGCGGGGTCAGGGGTTGGACCAGGCCGCCCCGCGCCCCTTCCAGGTGCTGGTCGGCGTCGCGTCCGACCTGCTCGAGTTCGCCGCTCAGGACCAACGGCTGGCCGGGCAGCTCACGGCCTCGATCGGCGAGGATGCACAGGCGGTCGCCGACGTTCTGCCGGCCCTGAGCGAGCTGCTCACGGACTCCACCGAGACCCTCGGTCCCGAGGAGCACGGCGAGGCTCGCAGCATCCGTGGCCTGGGCCGGCTGCTGGACGCGCTGGGCAGGCTCGACCGGCCGACCGTCATCGTGCTGGACGATTGCCAGTGGGCCGACGAGCTGACCCTGAAGGTGTTGCGTGCGTGGTGGACGAAGCCCGCCACCGACGGGCGGCTGACGATCGTGGCCGCGTTCCGATCCGAGGAGGTCCCGGCCGACCATCCCCTGCGCAGGATCGAGCACGCCTGCGCGTTGCACCTGCCGCCGCTCGACGATGCGGACCTCCGGGCGCTGGCCGAATCGATGGCAGGAGCCCTCCCGGACCCGGCACTCGACATGATCGTGCGGTTGTCCGACGGCAGCCCGTTCATGGCGTCGGCCGTGCTGCGCGGGATGGTGGAGTCCGGCGCGCTCGACCATGGGCCGGACGGCTGGCGCACCGAGACGGCCCAGATGAGCGCGCTGTCGTCGTCACAGCAGGCGGCGGCGGTGCTCGCGAGCCGCATCTCCCTGCTGGGTGACGACTCGCTCCGGGTGCTGCGCGTCGGTGCGGTGCTCGGCAAGGCGTTCGACCTGGCCCTGGTGGCCGACCTGTGCAGGCTGCCGCTGGCCGCGGTCGTGGCAGGGCTGCGGGAGCCGCAGCAACGCCACATCGTGTGGCTGCGGGCCGAGGACGGCAGTGCCGCTTTCGCGCACGACAAGCTCCGCGAGACGGTGCTCGGGATGATGGTGCCGCAGGAGCGCAGCGAGCTCCACCTGCGGGCGGCGCTCCACCTCGAGGAGCACGACCGGTCGCGCGTGTTCGAGCTCGCGTACCACTTCGATGCGGCGGGGCGACCCCAGGCGGCCCTGCCGTACGCGCTGGAGGCGGCGGACCGAGCCCGGGCACAGCACTCGCTGGCAGTCGCCGAGGAGCAGTACCGGATCGCTCGTCGCGGGGCCGGCCACGACGACGTGGCGGCACGGAGCCGGATCGCGCTCGGCACCGGCGAGGTCGCGATGCTGCGCGGCCACTACGACGAGGCGGCGAGCGAGTTCGACCTGGCTCGGTCGCTGACCACCGACCCCACCGAGCTGGCCAACGTCGAGGGCCGCCTCGGCGAGCTCGCGTTCAAGCGCGGCGACTCCGCCGAGGCCGCGGCGCGGACCGAGTCGGCGCTGCGGTCGCTCGGCAGGCGCGTGCCGCGCGGCCTGCTCGGCTTCCTGGTCTGCGCGCTCTGGGAGGCGTTGGTCCAAACGGTGCACACGCTGGCGCCGGGACGGTTCGTCGGCCGCAGGGACCTGGCCGGGGCAGCCCGCGACCTGACCGCCGCCCGGCTGTACAGCCGGCTGGCACATGCGTACTGGTTCGGCCGCGGCAGCATCCCGACGGCGTGGGCGCACCTGCGCGAGATGAACATCGCCGAGCGCTACCCGCCGACCGTCGAGCTGGCCCAGGCGTACTCCGAGCACGCACCCGTCATGACGTTGCTGACGGCGTTCGATCGCGGGCGGCGGTACGCGCAGCGGTCGCTGGAGATCCGCCGCGACCTGGGCGACGTCTGGGGGCAGGGGCAGTCGCTGCACTTCTGGGGGGTCGTGCTGTACGGCTCGTCCCGGTACGACGGGTGCATCGACCGCTGCCGGGAGGCGATCCGGCTGCTGGAGCGCACCGGGGACCAGTGGGAGATCAACACCGCACGGTGGCACATCGCCTTCTCGCAGTACCGCCTCGGCGACCTGGCGGGGGCGATCGAGACTGCCCGCGAGGTGCACCGGTCCGGTGCCGCGATCGGCGATTCACAGGCGCGCGGCATCAGCCTCAGCGCATGGGCCAAGGCCAGCGACGGCCAGATCCCGGGCGACCTCGTGGGTCCCGAGCTGGCCGCGATCACCAGCGACGTCCACACGGGCGCTGAGGTGCTACAGGCGCACGCGCTGGTCCTGCGGTCCCAGGGAGAGCTGGATGCGGCCGAGCGGTCCCTGGTCCGGGCGCGCCGGATGGTGGTCCAGGCGTTGGCGATGCAGGAGTACGTGGCACCGCTGTTCGTGTGGCTGGCCACGGTCCGCCGCGAGCAGTTCGAAGCGGCCCCCGCATGGGCGCCGAAGGTGCGCCGCCGGCGGCTGCGTCGTGCCCGTCGGGCCGCCTTCTGGAGTCGGGTCGTGGCCCGGCTGTACCGCAACAACCTCCCGCACGCGCTGCGCGAGTCCGGCCTGCTGGCGGCGGCGGCCGGCCACCCCGCACGGGCGCGGCGGTGGCTCGCCCGGTCGTCGAGCGTCGCCGAGAGCCAGGGCGCACGGGCCGAGCACGCGCGGACCCGGGTCGCCCTCGCGCGGGTTGCGGTCGCACTGGGTGTCGAGCAGCGTCGGAGCCGGAGGCGGAGACGACCTCGCGCTCGTGACGACGGCGCGGCGCAGGAGCTCCAGGAGGCCACGTGGGCGCTGACGGCCCTGACCGCGCCCGCGCCACAGGAGGATCCGCCGGAGCACGTCACGGTGTCGTTGCTCGACCGGTTCGACACCGTGCTGGACGTGGGCCGTGAGATCGCTGCGGCGCTGACGCTGCCGGACATCTACACGGCCGTGCACCAGGCGGCCGTCACCTTGCTGCGGGGCGAGACCTGCACCGTGCTCGAGCCCGTCCCCGGGACCGGCGACTGGCGGGTGGCGCTCGGCGTCCGCGACCAGCCGTGGAGCAGCGCCCTCGTGGACCACGCCGTCCGGGAGCGCCGGCCGGTCCGTCTCGATCAGGTCGCCGAGGCGGGTGGCTGGACCCCGGCCCCGGGTGAACCGCGGTCCGGACTGTGCGCCCCGGTGTTCGCGCGAGGCCAGGTCGAGGCGTGCGTGATGGTGACCGACCGCCAGATCGCGGACCTGTACGGCGAGAACGAGGAGCGGCTGGCCGGGTTCATCGCGACCATCGCGGGAGCTGCGATCGAGAACGCGCACGGCTTCCGCGGGGTCCAGGAGCTGACCCGGTCACTGGAGGGCAAGGTTCGGGAGCGCACGGCCGAGCTCGAGGCGTCCTACGATCGCGAGCGGGTCGCGCGCCAGGAATCCGAGCGGCGTGCTCAGCTCCTCGGTGAGCTGGCCGCTGCCGGTCGGCGCATGAGCACGCTGGATCCGGACCGCGTGCTGGAGTCGGTCGTCGACACGGCCATCGGGGTCGGGTTCGAGGCGGCCGAGATCTGCGTGATCGACGCCGGCGGTCGCACCTACACCGTCACCCACGGCCGCGGGCTGCCCGACGGCTACGAGCGCCGGCAGCGGTCGGCGCAGCACGGGCTGGTGGGACGCGTGGTTCGCGAGCGGCGCCTGGTGGTGGTCGACGACTACGCGGTTCTCCCGGACGCCGACCGGGTGATCGGCGACGCGGGCTTCCACGCGACCGTGGCGGCGCCGGTGTGGTCTCACGGGCAGCTCGTGGGCGTCGTGATCGCAGGCGCCCGTACCGAGCGGCGGTTCAGCACCGACGAACTGGAGGCGTTCGAGCTGCTGGCGAGCCAGGCGGGCCGGGCGCTCGAGAACGCGCGGGCCTACGAGGAGGAGCGGCGTACCGTCGAGCAGCTCAACGCGGCCGACCGCCTCAAGGACGAGTTCCTGTCGACCGCCTCCCACGAGCTGCGGACGCCTCTGGCGGTCATCAGCGGGATGGGCGCCACGCTGGATGCCCGGTGGGACCAGATGGTCGCGACCGGCCAGGGACGTGAGTTCCTGGGGCGGATCAACGCGAACGCGGCGGCGCTCAGCGAGATCATCAGGACGCTGCTGGACTTTTCGCAGCTCCAGCGCGGACGCATCGCGCTGGAGCCGCGCACCGTGAACCTCTCGGATCTGCTCGCAACGGTCGCCGACCGCCTCGGCGCCCTGCTCAGCTCGCAGGAGCTCGTGGTCGCGGTGGAACCCGGCCTGACCGTGCGGGCCGATCCGGTGCTGCTCGAACGAGCGGTTGAGAACCTGCTGTCCAACGCCGCCAAGTACACCGAGCCGGGTACCCGGGTCGAGCTGAGTGCCAGCACGGTCGGGAGCGAGATCGTCGTGGCCGTGACCGACAACGGCGACGGGGTCTCCGAGGCGGACCTGTCCCGGCTGACCGAGCGCTTCTTCCGTGGCCGCCAGGCCACGATCCGGCCGACCCGGGGGCTGGGGCTGGGACTGGCGTTCACCGACGAGATCCTGCGGCTGCACGGCAGCCGTCTGCGCGTGGCCAGCAGCGATGGCCAGGGCGCCCGCTTCGCGTTCCAGCTCCGGGCGGTCGGGGCCGAGACGATCGAGCTCGGGTCCAGCGCGAACCCGGCTCGCGCGACCTGAGCGCCGCCGCGGTGGTCAGGCGCCCACGGCGTGGACGCCGCCGTCGACGTGCACGATCTCGCCGGTCGTGGCGGGGGTCCAGTCGCTGAGGAGCGCGCAGACCGTGCGGGCCACCGGCGTGGGGTCGTGGGCGTCCCAGCCCAGCGGGGCCCGGTCGTCCCAGACGTCCTCGAAGCCGCTGAACCCGTCGATGCTGCGCGCCGCGATGGTGTGCAACGGGCCGGCGGCGACGAGGTTGACCCGGATCCCGTCAGGTCCGAGGTCGCGGGCCAGGTAGCGGGCGCACGACTCCAGCCCGGCCTTGGCCACGCCCATCCAGTCGTAGCCGGGCCAGGCGATGGTGGCGTCGAAGTCCAGCCCGACGATGGCGCTGCCCTCGGCGGCGGTCAGCAGGTCGCGCAGGCCGCGTGCGAGCCGGGCGAGCGAGTACGTCGAGACCTCGAAGGCGGTCGCCACGTCCTCCCACGGGGCGTCGACGAACCCACCTCCGAGGCACGACGGCGGGGCGAACGCGACCGCGTGCACGACGCCGTCGACCCGGCCCCACCGCTCGCGCAGATCCTTGGCGACGTTGGCGATGTCCTGGTCGTTGGTGACGTCCAGCTCCAGCACGTCCACCGGCCCGGGTAGCTGCTGGGCGACGCGCTCGGTGATGCGCTTGATGCGACCGAAGCTGCTCAGCACCAGCTCCGCGCCCTGTTCCTGGGCCAGCCGCGCGACGTGGAACGCGATCGATCGGGTGTCGAGCACGCCGGTCACGAGCAGGCGTTTGTCAGCGAGCAACACGGTGGTCTCCTCGGTCAGCGACGGTTCGGTTGACGGTGTTGGCGGCGCCGGCGACGACAGCCATGGCCACCCCGGCGTCGTGCGACAGGCTGACCGACAGCCCGGAGGGTCGGCCGTGTACGTACAGGTGCGGGGCGCCGTCCGGCCCGGTGCGGATCTCGGTGTCGTGGAACCCCAGCCGCAGGTCGCCCAGGGCCTTGCGCGTGGCCTCCTTCGCGGCAAACCGGGCGGCCAGCCGCTCCAGAGCCACCGACGAGGACGGATCCACCCCGCCGCGCTCGGCATCCACCAGCTCGCGGTCCGTGAACAGCCGCCGACGCAGTCCGGGGGTGCGTTGCAGCTTGGCCCCGAGGCGGGCAACGCCCACGACGTCACACCCGATGCGCACTGCCGCGTCCAGCTCGACCATCAGCTCGCCTTCCGGGCCGGCGTGACCGGGGTCGGCAGGTGGTGGGTGGCGGCGGCGGCGCCCGACAGGTGCACGAGGTGGTCGTGCAGCGTCTCGACGAACTCGCGGCGGCTGCGCGGGTCGTCGCGGGGGGCCTGAAGGGGGGCCCCGAACGCGACGCTCACCCGGTGTCGACGGATCCTCGGGCGGCCGTCGACCGGCCAGGCAACCTCGGTCCCGGTGACCCCGCACGGCACGACCCTCGCACCCGTCTGTGCCGCCAGTCGGGCGATGCCACCGCGGGGTCGGTGGACCCGCCCATCACGGCTGCGGCCGCCCTCCGGGTAGATCACGACCACCTGGCCGGCTTCCAGGAGCTGCGCGATCCGGTCGAGCGCCGCCGCATCCGCGGCGCCCCGCTCGATCGGAACCATCCCCAGGGCTGGCAGCCACCGGCCCACGACCGGCCAGTCCTCCAGCTCGCGCGTCCCCAGGAACCGCACCGGGCGCTGGGCGGCCACGCCGATCGCGAGGCTGTCCGCGTGGGACCGGTGGTTGGCGGCGACGATCGCCGGTCCCTCGCCGGGGATGTGCACGGCGCCGTGCACCTCGGGGCCCAGCCATGTGCTGATCGCGCGCCTGGCGGTGGCACGGAACACGGGGTGGAGGTGGTCGCTCATTACGGCTGGTTGTCGTGGACGAAGCCGGGCTGTCGGCCGTTGCGCAGCCCGCGCAGCAGGCTGACCAGCGCGGGTCGGGTGTCGGCGGGGGCGATGATCTCGTCGACCGAGCCGCGCTCCGCCGCCAGCGCCCCGCGCATCGCGTCCTGCCGGTACGAGGTCACGAGCTCGCCACGTCGGTCGGGCTCCTCGAGCAGTCGCCGGCGGAAGATGACGTCCACGGCGCCCTCGGCGCCCATGACCGCGAGCTCGGCGCCCGGCCATGCCAGCACCACGTCGGCACCGAGGCTGCGCGAGTTCATCACGATGTAGGCGCCGCCGAACGCCTTGCGCAGGACGACCGTGACGCGCGGGACGGTGGCGGCCGCGAAGGCGTGCAGCAGCTTGGCGCCCTTGCGGATCGCCCCGCCGGACTCCTGTCCGGTCCCGGGCAGGAAGCCGGGCACGTCCACCAGCACGACGAGCGGGATGCCGAAGGCGTCACAGAACCGCACGAACCGCGCCCCCTTCTCGCTGGCCGTGAGGTCGAGCACGCCGGCCAGCCACCGGGCCTGGTTCGCGACCACGCCGATGCTCTGGCCGTCGATCCGTGCGAAGCCGACCACGAGGTTGCGGGCCCAGCCGGCGTGGACCTCGAGGAACCCGCCCCCGTCCACGCCCCCGCCCCCGCCCCGGTCCACGATGCCGCGCACCACATCGCGCACGTCGTACGGTGCCCGGTCGTCGTCGGGCACCACCGCGCCGAGGTCGGTCGCCGGCGGGTCGGCGGCCGGCACGACGGGTGGGCGTTCGAACGCCGACGACGGCAGGTAGCCCAGCAGCGTGCGGGTCAGGGCGAACGCGGCCTCGTCGTCGTCCACGACGAAGTGGGCGCTGCCGCTGCGGGTCGCGTGCACCTCGGGGCCGCCGAGGCTGCGGGCGTCCACGTCCTCGCCGGTCACGGCCTTCACGACCCGAGGGCCGGTGAGGAACATCGACGCGCCGTCGCTCATCACGACGAAGTCCATCAACGCGGGGGAGTAGACCGCTCCGCCGGCGCTGGGTCCCAGGAGCATGCTGAGCTGTGGGACCCGTCCGGAAGCCGCCACGTTGGCGCGGAATACCTGCCCGTAGCCGTCCAGCGCCGCCACACCCTCCTGGATGCGCGCGCCCCCGGAATCGTTGATCCCGACCACCGGCACGCCCCCGCGCACAGCCGCCTCGATGGTCCGGGCCATCTTGTCCGCGTGCGCCTCGCCCAGCGACCCGCCCAGCACGTTGCGGTCCTGGGCGTACGCCTGCACGGGGCGACCGTCGATCATGCCGGTGCCGGCCACGACCCCGTCGCCCTCGGGCCGGCGTTGCTCCAGCCCGAAGCCCGAGGCACGGTGCTGTCGCGCGGAGCCGAGCTCCACGAACGACCGGTCGTCCAGGAGCCGGCCCAACCGCACGCGGGCGTCGTCGCCTGGCCGCAGTTCGTCGGGGCGCAGCGCGGGGGTCTCGGACAGCAGAGCGTGGGCTTCGGTCACCGTTGGGCTCGGGTGAAGACCAGCGAGGCGTTCTGTCCACCGAAGCCGAACGAGTTCGACTGGACCGCGTCGAACCGGTGGGCGCGCGACTGGCCAACGACGATGTCGAGGTCGATCTCGGGGTCGCGGGTGCGCAACCCGGCGGTCGGGGGCAGCACGCCGTCGCGGAGCGCGAGGATCGACAGCGCGGCTTCGACGGCGCCTGCGGCGCCCAGTAGGTGGCCGGTCACGCCCTTGGTCGAGGTCACCGGCAGCGCATCGGTGTGGGGACCGAACACCGTCCGGATGGCGCGCGCCTCGGCGGCGTCGTTGAGCGGCGTGGAGGTGCCGTGTGCGTTGAGGTGACCGACGTCGTCCGGGGACAGCCCGGCGTCGCGTAGCGCTCGCTGCATCGCCAGCACGGCCCCTCCGCCATCGTCCGGGGGGGCGGTCGCGTGGTGGGCGTCCGCGGAGGCGCCGGCGCCGGCCAGCACCGCCAGAGGGTCCGCGCCCCGGGTCCGGGCGTGCGACGCCGACTCCAGCACGAGCACGCCGGCGCCCTCGCCCATCACGAACCCGTCGCGGTCGACGTCGAACGGGCGCGACGCGGTCTGTGGGTCGGGGTTGGACGACAGCGCGCCCATCCGGGCGAACGCGGCCACGGCCAGCGGCGTGATCCCGGCCTCGACCCCTCCGGCGATGACGACGTCAGCGCTCCCGGACCGGATGAGGTCGCGGGCGACGTGCAGTGCGGTGGCCCCTGCCGCGCAGGCGGTGTTGACCGTGACGTTGGGTCCGCGCGCGCCTGCCCGGATCGCGATCGCGCCAGCCGCCGAGTTGGACAGCATCCGCGGGATGAACATCGGGCTGACCCGGTCCGGGCCGTGCTCGACGTAGCGTGCGTACTCCTGGTCCCAGGTCTCGGCCCCACCGATGCCCGATCCCAGCAGCACGCCCACGCGATCGCGGTCTGCACCCGCCAGCGGCCACTCGCTGTCACCGGTCGCGGCGCGCACCAGGCCCGCATCGGTCAGGGCCTCATGCGCGGCGAGCAGTGCCAGGTGCGTGTAGCGGTCCTGTCGACGCGCTGCGCCACGGCCGAGCTCGCCGTCGGGGTCCAACGGCGGGGCCTGGCAAGCCAGCGTCACGGACGTGCCGGCGGCGGCCAGGCCTTCGTGCATGGCCGCGCTGGCCTTGCCCGCCAGCGCGCCCTGCCAGGACGCGGCCGTGCCGCGTCCCGCCGGGGTGATCAGCCCGAGCCCGGTGACGACGATCGGCTCGCTCACGCCGCGACACCCGCAGCGGCGATCACGTCGACAGCCTGGCCGACGGTGTTGATGCCCTCGAGCTGCTCATCGGCGACCTTGACTCCGAGCTCCTGCTCGACGACGAGCATCAGCTCGACCACGTCGAGCGAGTCCAGGTCCAGGCTCCACCACGTCGCGTCGCGCGAGAGGTCCTCGGCCGGGACGCCGAACGTCTCGACGAGGATGCTGGTGAGGCGGTCGTACAGGTGCTGGGTGTCCACGGTTGCTCCTTCGTTGGTGTCGGGTGGTGCGTGGTGGGTCACATCGCGGCGCCGCCGTCGACCGGCAGGACGGTGCCGGTGATCGAGCGGGCCTCGTCGGAGGCGAGGAAGGCGACGGTTGCGGCGATCTCGTCCGGCTCGACAGGGCGACGGGTGGGGGCCAGCTCGGTCAGCGCCTGGCGCTGATCGTCGGTCAGCGCCTCGGTCATCGCGGTGGCGACGTAGCCAGGGGCCACGACGTTGGCCGTGATGCCCTTGTGCGCGATCTCGCGGGCCAGGGACTTGGTGAAGCCGACCAACCCCGCCTTCGAGGCGGCGTACGCGGTCTGGCCGGCGTTGCCGCGCAGCCCCACGATCGACGCCACGTTGACGATCCGTCCGGTCCGGGCTCGCAGCATCGGGCGGACCGCGGCCTTGCAGACGAGGTAGGCGCCCCGGAGGTTGACCTCCAGCGTGCGGTCCCAGTCCTCGGGCTCCAGCCGCAGCAGCAGCGCGTCGCTGGTCACGCCGGCGTTGTTCACGACCGTGTGCAGCCGGCCGGCCTCGGCGGCTGCCTCCACGGCGGCGGCCACGCTGCCCGCGTCGGTCACGTCCAGGTGCACCGCACGGCCGCCCACGTCGGCGGCCACCTTGCGGGCCGCGTCCTCGCCGCTGCGGTAGCCGACCAGCACGTGCTGGCCGGTGCCGGCCAGGGCACGGCAGACGGCGGCGCCGATGCCGCCGCTGCCTCCGGTCACGAGCGCGACGCGGGTCACGGTGCCTCCTCGGGCCAGGTCAGCAGGCACGACGCCCAGGTGAGGCCCGCACCGAACGCGGTCAGCAGGACCCGGGATCCGGGCCGCAGCCGTCCGGTCACGGCGGCGTCCGCCAGCGCGAGCGGGATCGACGCGGCCGAGGTGTTGCCGTGCCGATCGACGGTCACGTGCGTCTGTTCGGGACGCAGCCCGAGCCGGCTGATCACCGCGTCGAGGATCCGGGCGTTGGCCTGGTGGCCGACGAACAGGTCCAGGTCACCGACCGCGAGGTCGGCACGATCGAGCACCGCGCGGGCCGAGGCGGTCATGCGCGTGACGGCGTGGCGGTAGACCTCCCGACCGCGCATGCGCACGTAGCCGTCGTCCGGCGGGATCCACAGCAGCTCCCTGAGGCTCCCGTCGGAACCCACGTCGAACGGGCCCAGCTCGCCGGTGCCGGCACCGAGCACGACCGCCCCGGCGCCGTCGCCGAACAGGACGGCGGTGGTGCGGTCCGACTGGTCGACCACACGGGTCAGGACCTCCGCTCCCACCAGCAGCACCCGGGACGCGCCGGTGGCGATGAGCCCACCGGCGAGTTGCAGGCCGTTGACGAAGCCGGAGCACGCCGCGTGCAGGTCGGTCGCGGCTGCGTGGGTGCCCAGCGCCGCCGCGACCCACGGCGCCGTCGCCGGCATCCGGTGCTCCGGCGTGGTCGTGGCCACCAGCACGGCGTCGAGCTCGTCGGGCCCGACCCGAGCGTCGTCCAGGGCGCGCCGTGCGGCATCGATGGCCAGGGTCGAGGTGGTCTCGTGCGGTGCCGCGACGTGGCGGGTCCCGATGCCGGTGCGGGAGCGGATCCACTCGTCGGATGTGTCCAGGGTGGCCGCCAGGTCGTCGTTGGTCACGACGCGCCGAGGCAGCGCGGCGCCCAGCCCCAGGATCCCGGCCGTGACCGTGCCCGGGCGGGGTGTCACGGGATGCGGGGCGAGCGTGGGGGGCGTGGTCAGCGTCGGTGCAGCCACACCAGCCCCTCTCCGGCGTCGAGGTGCTGACCGACGTCGGCCAGCAGTCCGCCGATGGCGCCCGCCGCAGGCGTGCGCAGCAGCGTCGTGCCTCCGGGGCCGTCGAACTCGCCGACGACCTCTCCGGCACCGACGCTCACACCGGAGGCGTGGACCCGCCGCAGCCGTCCCTTGGACGGCGCGGTCACGATCACGCACGGGGGCAGGATCACGCCCACGCAGGAACCTCCGGACGGTCACGGTCGGCCTGGTGGGGCCGGTCGGTGAGGTCGATGCCGAGCGCGTCCAGCGCCTCGCGCCCGTCCAACGTCGCGACCGTGACGTCGGGCATCGCCCGCTTGGCCAGGCCACGCAGGACGCCGCCAGGTCCGACCTCGATCGCGTGGGTCACGCCCCGCTCGACCAGCTCGGTCTGGACACCGCGCCAGTTCACCGGGGCGAGCACGCCCTCGACCAGGGCCCGCGCCGCGCCCGCGCCATCCGGTACGGCGGCCGCGTCGCGACCGCGCAACCACGTCAGCGTCGGGGGCGCGAAGGTCAGCCGACGCGCGACCTCGTGGACCGCGACCATGGCGGGGCTCATCGCGGTGGTGTGGAACGCGCCCTCGACGGTCAGCGCCCGGCAGCGCCCGCCGAGGCGGACAGCGTGCGCCTCGGCACGCTCGAGCGCGTCGTGCGGCCCCGCGAGCACGACCTGACCGGGCGCGTTGTCGTTGGCGATCGTCGCGTCCCTGCCCGGTCCGTCCAGCCAGTCGTGCAAGCGTCCCACAGCGGCTGCGTCCAGACCGATGACCGCGACCATGCCGCCCCGGGACCCGCGGCACGCACGACCCATCGCGCGCCCGCGCTCGGTCACGAGCTGGGCGCCGTCAGCGATCGAGAGCGACCCTGCAGCGACGCACGCGGCGACCTCCCCGAGGCTGTGCCCTGCCGTCACGTCGACGGTGACGCCCGCGTCGGTCAGCGCGCGCCAGGCGGCGATCGAGGCCGCATACACCACCGGCTGCGCGACGGCGGTGGTGGCACACGTCTCGGCATCGTCGGCCAGGCGCACCAGGTCCAGTCCGATGGTCCGACCGACCTCGTCGAAGGTCGCGTGGGCCGGGTGGCCCTCCCACGCGGTGGCCATCCCAGGGCGGTGCGACCCCTGTCCGGGGAACAGCGCGGCAGTGAGGGACACGGGGGCTCCCGGGTCGGTGGCGGGTGAGCACTCCACCTTCGCGGAGTTGCGACGATCGCGCCTCGACCGTTCGCAACGGAACCCGTCGCCGCTCTCTCATACGTTTCTTATGAACGGGCCGGTTCCGAGGGCCTCTACGCTGGCATCTCCTTGCTCCCTACGGACGGCATCTGATGAAGTGGCGTCGTGGGCACCGCACGCCCGACCTGCGTGCCCGAGGGCCCGAGCTCACCCGGCGTGTGGTCGACGACATCTGGCGCACCAGCCAGGCGTTCGCGCGGACCGACGCCGAGTTCCGGGGCGTCGTCGACACGGTCGTGGGTCGCATCGTGGACACCATCCTGACGACCTGGACGACCGCCGAGGAACCCACGCGGGACGAGGTCAGCGAGCTGGTTCAGATCCTGCTACCACCCACCGACCGCGGGATCACGCTGGAGGACATGCTGGACGTGTTCCGGCTGGCCATGGAGGTCATGTGGGACGAGCTGCACCGGCTGATCGAGGACAAGCAGGTCAGCGACCCCGTCGTGGTCCTCGAGCTGAGCCACCGGGGCGCCTCGCTGATCGACGTGCTGGGGACCGGGGTCACCAACCGCTACCTGGACGGTGACCGCTGGTGGCTCAAACGGGACGACGCCGAGCGGGGGCTGGTGGCTGCGGTGCTCACCACACCACCCAGTGTCGAGACCGCCTCGTCGGCCGCCCAGGCGCTGGGTCTTCGGCTGTCCGAGAGATGGCGCGTGGTGCGGTACGTGCCGGTCGAGGCCACCGACATCACGGTGCTGCGGGACGCGGTGGCGGGCTGGCGCAGGACGAGCAACATCGGCGGTGCGGTCGCGACCCACGACGGCGCGGTCCTGCTGGTCCTGGCCGACGCCACCGCGCCGCCGGTGTTCGATGGCACCGTCGCGGGCGTCGGGCGGCCCCAGCCGGGCATCCAGGGGCTGCGCTCCAGCTACGCCGAGGCCACCGAGGCGGCCGAGATCGCCGCCAGCCGCGGCCGTGCCACGTTGTCCATCGAGGAGGCGGGCCTGGATCGGCTGCTGCTCGGGACCCTGTCCGCCTCGGACCTGGCCGCGGAGGCCCTCGCGCCGCTGGACGACCTGCCCGAGACCCGCCGCGAGATGCTCGAGGAGACACTCGAGGCGTGGCTCGACGCCGGCACCAGCCCGACCGAGACCGCCCGCACGCTCAACCTGCACGTCCAGTCGGTCCGCTACCGGATCGACCGGCTCCGCGAGACGTTCGGGTACGCCCTCGACGACGCCGACCACCGCCTCCGGCTCCACGTCGCCATCAAGACCCGCCGCCGCACCCCGCCCGAGACCGTGGTCCGCGTCCCCTGACGACGCCCAGGAGGTGACCGGCCCGCCGGTAGCCGGGATGGGTCGGTGTTGGTCAGCTACCATGGTCAACGACCAACGCTGGCGAGAGAGGCAGTCGTGGGTGACGATCAGGAGGTGATGGCGAGCAGGTTCAAGGCGGAGTGCCTGGCGCTGCTCGATCAGGTGGCCGAGACCGGCTCGTCCTACGTCATCACCAAGTACGGCAGGCCGGTGGCCCGCCTCGTACCGCTCGAACAGGAGGGTGGCGGCACCCCGACGGCGGGCAGCGTGACCGTCGTCGCGGAGGACGACGAGTCGCTGTTCAGCACCGGCGAGCGCTGGGACGTGGAGCCGGGCACGTGAGACCGGTACTGCTCGACACGCATGTGCTGTTGTGGTGGAAGGCTCCCGGTCGTTCCCGGCTGTCGCCTCGGGCGGCGCAGGCCATCGAGGACGCCGGGACGATCCTGGTCAGCCCCGTCACCTGCTGGGAGGTGGCGACCCTGGTCCGCCTGGGCAGGATCGAGCTGGACCGCGACCCTCGCCGGTGGGTCCGGGACCTCCTCGGGGAGCCCGGCACCGAGCTCGCGCCGCTGTCAGCGGTGGCCGCGGCCGACGCGGGCGGGCTCGAAGACTTCCACGGGGACCCTGCGGACCGGCTGATCTACGCCACCGCGCGAGAGCTGCGGGTCCCCCTGGTGACGAAGGACCGCAAGCTACGGGACCGTTCGCGCGGCGTCACCACCCTGTGGTGAGCCCCTCCTCGGTGACGCCTTCACCTTCGACGACCTCGAGATCCAGCGCGTGATGGCAGGCTCTGTCCAGGTCGCGGTGGTGGCACCGCGTAGGTTGTACGAGGACCTCGACGACGAGGAGGAGTGATGGGCGTCCGCAAGTTCCGCTCCGTGGAGGAACTCCCCGAGCCGGTGCCGGCGAGCAGCGTGTTGAGATCGCTGACATCGGCGTGTTCCCTGGGCTCGCTCTCAGCAGCCTTCGGCAACCGCAATCGAGCGCCCAGGGGCGTGCACAAGTTCCGCTCCATCCAGGACGCCGATGCCCACCGCGTCCTGTGGGAGGCGTCACGCGACGGGCACGCGGGGTAGCCGGACCGACCGGACGTCGGCGGTTCGTCGCTGTCACAGCGACGTGACACGATGCCCCCTGTGACGATGCCCACCCGCGACCCGCCATCGAGGCCACCCGTGGAGGCACCTGCGCCCCGGCGCCTGCTGGACCAGGTCGACGCGCTGCGGTACGTGACCGTGCCGAACGCCTCGACCTACCGGGCCGTGATGGACGTCTGTCACGCGGCGCTCCAGCGCTACGTCATCGAGCTGCGCCCCCACGGCATCCTGGACGCGCTCGAGCAGTCCGACTACGTCCACGAGGTCCGCGACGTCGAGGACCTCGAACTCAACTATCTCGGTCCGCTGGTGCGGTGGGGCAACCTGGCCGCCACGGCGGACCCCACCGGGGTGGACCGGCTCGAGGACTTCTACCGGCGCCGGCTGGTCTACCACCTCACCGACGTCGGCGAGGCCGCGCACCGCGCGGTCACCGAGGTCGAGGCGACCGTGGGTCGCTCGGGATCGCTGCAGACCACGATGCTGGCCAAGATCCGTGATGCGCTGCATGCCCTGGCCGCGGCGGGGCCGGGCGGGGACCCGGACCGGCTGCTCAGCCTCCTGCACGACCTGGGCGCCGCGTTCGAGACGCTCACGCACGAGGCCAACCGCTTCATGACCGACCTCGGCCGGCTGATCGGGGACGACCGCGGCGAGGAGTCCAGCGACACCCGGTTCCTCACGTTCAAGCAGGCCGTGCTGACCTACATCAGCCGGTTCGTCGAGGAGCTGCGGCGCGTGCGCGACGACGTGGTGAGCGGTCTGCACGCCGTCGAGGGCGTCGGCGTCGACGTCCTCGTCGAGGCAGCCTCGCGATCGCCCGACCTGCCAGACTTCGAGGGTGACGGGCGCGCTCGCGTCCGGTGGGCCGACGAGCAGCGCGAGCGGTGGACGGGCGTGCACGCCTGGTTCCTCGGGGACGAGCGCACCGAGGCGACGGTCGACCGCCTCGCGGACTTCGCCGTCGGTGCGGTGCTGCGCCTCACCCGCAGCCTGCAACGCCTCAACGACCGGCGCGGGCGGCCCGTGGACCGCACCACCGACCTGCTGACGCTGGCGCGCTGGTTCGCCGAGTGCGACACCGACCAGGCCGCCCACGTGCTGTGGCATGTCGCGTTCGGTCTGCACAGCGCCCGCCACCTCCACCTCGCCGACGAGGATCCCGACCTCACGTCGACCCGGACGAGCTGGTGGGACGCCCAGCCCGTCGAGGTCCCCACCCGGCTGCGCACGCACGGCAACGTGCCCCGGCAGGGGCGCCAGCCCCGGGCCGCCGACTACAGCCAGCAGAGGCGCTGGCTGGCGGCTCGGGCGCGCCGTGAGCGCGCCCAGGTCGAGGCGGCCATCGCGCGCTTCGCCGGCCGGCAGGAGCTGGCGCTGTCGCAGCTCTCCACGCTCGACCTCGCCGAGCTCGACCTGCTGCTCCAGCTTCTGGACACCGCGCTGACCGTGCCGGCCGACGATCGCGGCGTGCGCTCGGCCCGGACCATGGACGGGCGGCTGCACGTCGAGCTGCACCCGCCGGGCGACGGTGCGACGTGCCTGATCACGACCCCCGCCGGGCGGCTGCGGGCGCCCGACTACCTGGTGACCGTCACCGACCTCGCCGCGCCGGCGCCGGCCGCCGCCACCTCGGCTGCGGCCCGCGGGGCCCCGGACCGGGAGGCGGCATCGTGACCGCGGTGAGCGAGACGCTGGAGCGCGCAGCCGCGGCCGAGCGGCGCAGCGCCATCCGTCGCCTGCTGGCCCAGCCGCTGATCGGCCAGCGCGAGGACCCGGCCGTCTACGCCGCGATCGTGCGCAACGCCCGGGACCTGGCGGGCTGGTTCGCCGACCACACCGGTTGGCAGCTCGTCGTCGACGCGTCGGGCGGGTTCGCACGGCTGCACAAGGCCCCCTCGCACCCCGACGCCACCCGTCCCGCCACCACGGCCACGCGCGAGCGACGCCCGTTCGACGCCCGCCGCTACACGCTCGTGTGCCTGGCGCTGGCCGCGCTCGACGCGCGCCCCGGCCAGACCACCCTGAAGCAACTCGTCGACGCCGTCACCGCACGCAGCCACGAGCTCGACGGCGTCGCGGCCTATGACGGCACGCGGTACGGCGACCGCCGCGCGCTGGTGGACGCGCTCAAGCTGCTGACCGAGCTGGGCATCGTCACCCAGCGCGACGGCGACACCGACCGCTACGCCCGCTCAGGTGGCGGCGACGCGCTGTACGACATCGACGACCGCCGGCTCGGACAGCTCATCGCCGCGCCGTCGTCGCCGTCGCTGGTCGCCGGTCCGGACGAGCTGCCGGTCGAGGTCTACCCCGACACCGACGAGGGACTGCGCCTACGTGCCCGCCACCGTGTGATGCGCCGGCTACTGGACGACCCCGTGGTCCACCTCGACGAGCTCGACGACCGCGAGCGGGACTGGCTGCGGCACAGCCTGGCGCACGTCCACGACACCCTCGAGCGCGACGTCGGCCTGCTGCTCGAGCGCCGGGCCGAGGGCGCCATCGCGGTCGATCCGGACGGCGAGGTCACCGACGAGACCTTCCCCGACGGCAGCTCGACCGTGAAGCACGCCGCGCTGCTGCTGGCAGAGCAGCTCACCGACCGCGCCCGTGCGTCGCGCGCCGACGCCGACCTCGATGCCGTCCCGGTCGTCGCGCACGACGAGGTGGTCGCGATCACCGGCCGGCTGCTCGAGACGGTGGGCCGTCGCTGTGGCTGGTCCGTGGCCTACCTCGACGACGAGCGCGGTCCCGCGAGCCTCGCACAGGACGCGCTGGCGCTGCTCGAGCGGTTCGGCCTGGTGGCACGCCGACCGACCGGGTGGGAGCCCCGCCCCGCCATCGCCCGCTTCGCCCCCGCCCCGCCGGGTGGCGAGGCCGGGGGCCGGGATCCCGCCACCGCACGCCCCCAGGCCAGCCTGTTCGAGGAGCGCCCGTCGTGACCACGACCCTGCCCGACGTCCCGCCCGCCCCGCCGGCCTCGCCGCTGCCGACGCCCGAGTCCGCCCGCTGGCGCCCGCTGCGTGCGGGCCTCCAGGACATCTGGCAGTACGACCACACCACCAGGTTCGTCTTCCACCGCGGTCGGCTGCTGCTGCGCGGGCGCAACGGCGCGGGCAAGACCAAGGTGGTCGAGGTGCTGCTGCCGTTCCTGCTGGAGGGGCGGATGCAGCCGGCGCGGCTGGACCCGTTCGGGACCCGCTCGCGCAAGATGCACTACAACCTCCTCCCGCCCAGCGCCGAGGCCGCCAGCGCGATCGGCTACGTCTGGCTCGAGTTCGGCCGGCGGGACGACGCCGGCCGCGACCGCTACGTGACGATCGGTGCGGGGCTCAAGGCGCGCCGCAGCTCCGACGCGGTGGAGTCGTGGTTCTTCGTGGTCGATGACCGCCGGGTCGACGTCGACCTCGACCTGCTGCACGACGACCACCGCGCGCGCACCCGCTCGTCGCTGGCCGAGGTGATCGGCCAGGACGGCACCGTGGTCGACACCGCCCGCGAGTACCGGGTCGCGGTCAACCGCGCGCTGTTCGGCGTCGAGCCCGACCAGTACGAGGCGCTCGTCGAGGCGCTGCTGCGGCTGCGCCAGCCGCACCTGTCCGAGCGGCTCGACCCCGACCAGGTCGGCGAGGTGCTGGCCGACAGCCTGCCGCCGCTGGACGCCGACCGGGTCCACGAGGTCGCCGAGGGCTTCGAGCGGCTCGAGACCCACCGGCGCGACCTCGAGGACCGGCGCCGCACGCTGGGCGCCGTGGACCAGTTCCTCGGCGAGTACCGCAGCTACGCGGGCACCGTGGCGGCCGTGCGCGCGCGCGAGCTGACCCGGGCCGACTCCGCGGTCCGGGCTGCCGCCGACCGGGTCGAGGCGGCGGAGCAGACCCACGACGCCGCGGTCGCCGCGGCTGACGACCTGGCGGGGCAGCTCGAGGACACCGAGGGCGAGCTCGATGCCGCCCGGACCCGCATCCGCACGCTCGAGACCTCCGACGAGTACCGGGCCGTGCAGCAGCTCGAACAGGCCGAGGAGCACCAGGAGCGGGACGCCGAGCTCGCCGAGGCAGCCACCCAGCGGCATGTCGGAGCCGTCCAGGACCACGATCGCGCAGCGGACCGTGCGCAGGGCGCGGAGCGGGAGGTGGAGCAGCTCGGGCACCACGCTGCCGACGCCGGGCGTGAGGCCAGCGTCGCCGCCGCCACCGCCGAGCTGCGAGGCGAGCACGCGACCGTCGCCGACCTGCTGCCGACGGGCGCCGAGGGAGACACGATCGCCGCGCGAGGCACCGTGCACACGGTCCACGAGGCGCGGCGCCGGTCGATCGCTGCCGTCGCTGCAGCGGTCGAGGTCCTGACCGCGGCCCGGGCGGCCGAGGACGAGGCACAGCGACGGCTGGGCGACGCGCGCGCCGAGGCCGACGACGAGCACCAGGCGCTGCGGGCGGCCGAGGACGCCGAGCGCGAGGCCGAGCAGGCGCACCGCGACCAGGTCACGGCCTGGGCCGACGGCTGCACGGTCGCGGTGCTGGAGGACGCCGAGCTCGTAGCGCTCCTGGATCATGACCCCGTCGAGGTGCCCGCGGCCGCACGCGCGCTGGTAGGCCCGCAGCGCGAGCGGCTCGACCGTGAGGTCGCCGACGCCGATGCGGCCCTGCGACAGGTGACCGAGCAGCACGACCAGATCCGGGCCGAGCACGACGCGCTGGCCGCGGCGACCCACCAGCCGCCCCCGGCGCCGTCATGGCGTCAGGCGGACCGCGAGCGCCTGGCCGGCGCGCCCCTGTACCTGCTCGCAGAGCTGACCGATGCGCTCGACGCCCGCGCGCAGGCCGGCGTCGAGGCTGCGCTGCACGCCGCCGGGCTGCTCGACGCCTGGGTCACCCCCGACGGCCGGCTGCTGGACCCCGCCACGCTGGACGCGGTCGTGGTCCCCCGGGCGCACGCGCCGGGCCGCACGCTGGCCGACGTCGCCCGCCCCACGCCGCACGCGGACGTGAGCGCCGAGGTGGTCACCGCGATCCTCGGATCCATCGGGCTCGTCGAGGCGGGGGCCGACGGCCGGGACGCCGCGGCGGGCCACGGGGACGAGCACTGGGTCGCCACCGACGGCCGGTTCCGGCTGGGGCCGCTGCACGGCGCCGCGCGGGCCGACACCGTGCGCTACCTGGGCGAGACCGCCCGCCGCCGCGCCCGCGAGGAGCGCCTGGCCGAGCTCGCCGCCACCATCGATGAGCTGCGCGCACGACAGGTCCAGGCCGGCTCCGCGCTGGATCGGGCCCACGACCAGCGTCACGGCCTGGACGCCGATCTCGACCGCATCCCCGCGCCGGACCAGGTCCTGTTCGCACGAGCGGCGGTCGCGGCAGCCGCCACCCACCTCGAGCAGGCGCGCGCGAAGGTGGCTGCGGCCGACGAGGCCTTGACCGGCACACACGCGGCGCGCGAGCAGGCGCAGGCGCAGCGCGACGCGGTCGCCGACGAGCACGGCTTGACCCCGTACGTCGAGCGGCTCGACGAGCTCGACCAGGCCACACAGACCTGGCGGGACACCGCGCGCGAGTGGCTGCACGCCGTCGATCGGCTCCTGGACGCCCGCCGAAGGCTGGCCGAGGCCGAGGACCGGGCCGCGCGGGCACAGGCACAGGTCGAGCAGGCCGAGCGCGAGCGGGACGAGGCACGACGTCGCGCCGCACGCAGCGCCGAGCAGGTGCGGACGTTGCGCGAGACCGTCGGATCCTCCCGCGACGAGCTGCTCGCAGCGCTCGGCCAGGCGCGCGGGGCGGAGGCGCGCTTCGGTGCCACGCTGCGGTCCCTGCACGAGCGCCAGGTCGAGGCGGCCGAGGCGGTCGGGGCGGCGCGCACGGAGCGGGTCGCAGCCAGCGCCGAACACGCAGCCACCCAGGAGCAGCGCGAGGCGGCGGCAGCCGCGCTCAGGAGCCTGGCCTCGCTGGGGGTCCTGGACCAGGTGATCGACGAGCTGCCCCGCGAGGATCCCGACACGTGGTCCACGCGCGCCACGCTCGAACAGGCGCGTCGGGTCGGCAAGGTGGGGCGGACCGTGCCGGACGACCCCGAGGCGGTCGACACGCTGCTGTCCGACGCCCGCAACCGGCTGGCCCGCCGGCAGCAGGAGCTGCTGCGGGACCTGGTCGCCGGGATCCGGCTGTTCCCCGCCGACCACCGCGGCGTCATCGTGTACGAGGCCCAGCACCAGGGCCGGACCTACCGGCTGGACGGGCTGGTGACCGAGCTGCGCGAGGACGTCGCGGAGCGCGAGGCCCGGCTGCACGAGGACGAGCAGGAGCTGCTCGAGAGCTTCCTGGCCGGCGAGCTGCACGAGCACCTGCGGTCCCGCATCCGTGACGCCACCGATCTGGTCGAGGCCATGAACGACCAGCTCGCGCGCTGCCGGACCGCGGCCGGCCAGCAGCTCCGGCTGCGGTGGCGGGTGGACGAGCACGCCCCGCCCGCGACCGAGCAGGCCGTCGATCTGCTGCTGCGCGGCAGCGGGCTGCTGACCGAGGACCAGCGCGTACAGCTCCGCAGCTACCTCCACGAGCGGCTGCGCGAGGCCCGCGAGGGCGAGGCCGCGGTCAGCCTGTTCGAGCGCATCGCCCGCGCGTTCGACTACCGGGGCTGGCACGCGTTCACGATCGAGTTCAAGCAGGCCGGCGCAGCAAGCTGGAGGCGGCTGACCCGCCAGGCCCATGGGACCGGCTCGGGTGGCGAGAAAGCCGTGATGCTCCACCTGCCGCTGTTCGCCGCAATGGCCGCGCACTACCACGGCCGGCCGACCGCACCGCGGCTGATCGTGCTCGACGAGGTGTTCGCCGGCATCGACCGCGGCACCCGCGGGCAGCTCATGGGGCTGCTGGTCGAGCTCGACCTCGACGTGCTGCTCACCAGCCACGAGGAGTGGGGCTTTTACCGTGAGCTCGATGGCCTGTCGACCTACCACCTCATCCGTGATCCTGACGTGCCAGGCGTCCTGGCGGAGTGGTTCGTATGGGACGGCGCGAACCGGTGGGAGATGAGCGACAACTGAGCGGCGCCGATCTGCCCGTGCGTGTGGCCGAGCTGCTGACCGAGCCCGGCTACCGCAGCCTGCTCGCACAGGTCCGCGCGCGCCTGGAGGCGTATGGGCAGCCGGCCCGGATCACGCTCCAGGGGCTGGACACCCAGGAGCGTGGCGCGCTGGCCGACCTGCTCGGACGGCGCAGGCGGCCGGGGGCGACCACGACCGTGCCGATCGACGAGCTGGACCGGTCGCTGCGCGCGTCACGCGTCGGCGCGGGGCTGGTCGAGGTGCTGGAAGCCGTGGGCGGGCCGCTCGAGGACCGCCGCGACGGGACCCGCCGCCGTGGCGAGGCGTGGACGCTGGTGTACGACGGGCTGGCCGAGCGGGCCGCGGGTCGCGCCGAGCTCGAGGCGTGGCTGGCCGCGGTGCGGTCCGACGGGCTGCTCGCGCGGCTCGGCGGCGAGCCCGACGCGGCACGGGAGCTCGGCGACCTGGCGCTGGACGTGCTCGACCGGTTGCCGGCCGACGCGGTGCCGCTCAGCGTGCTCGCGGCCGAGGTGACCGGCGACCCGCACCGCCTGGACGCGGGGACACCGCTGGCCACCCTCGTGCTGCGTGGAGCGGCCGAGCTGGTCGGACGCGCGGGACTGCCGACCGGCGCGCGCGAGCGGCGACGGCTGTGGAGCGAGGTCGGTGTGGTGTGCGACCCGCTGTCGTCGAGCGTGCTCGTGCTCGGCCTGCGGGCATCCGGGATCGACCTCGTCGCCGGGCTGCTGTGCGATCACGCCGGGTTCGGCGAGCCGGTCCGACTCACGCTCCGCCAGCTCATGAACGCCGCCGAGCTGCCCTACGAGCGCACCACGGTGTCGATCTGTGAGAACCCGGCGGTGATGGTCGCCGCGGCGGATGCGTTCCCCAACGGCTGCACTCCGCTGGTCTGCACCGAGGGTGTGCCCGACGCAGCCGCGGACCGGCTGTTGGGCGACCTGCGGGCGGCCGGGTGTGAGCTGCGCTTCCACACCGACTTCGACGGTGGAGGGCTGCGGATCGGCAACCTGCTGCACGAACGGTTCGGGGCGTCCCCGTGGCGGATGTCGTCGGCCGACTACGAACGGGCGCTCCAGCGCGCGACCGTGACCACCGGGCTGCGATCGCTGGCCACCGAGGCCCGGTGGGACGCCGACCTGGCGGCCACGATGCGCGAACACGGCCGGGTCATCTCCGAGGAGCAGGTGCTCGACGACCTGTTGGCCGACCTGGCCGACCTGGCCGACCTGACCGACCCCGGCGCGGCGTGAGGGGCGCTTGCCTGGCTTGTCGAGCCGGAGAGGGGAATCGAACCCCTGGCCTGCGGGTTACAAATCCGCTGCTCTGCCAACTGAGCTACCCCGGCGGGTGGACCTCGTCGTCCGGTGGGAAGCGTATCCCCACACCCCCGCGGCGGGGGAGGGGGCGAGGGCCGAGGGTGTGGCCTAGTTGCACCGGTGTAACTCCGATGCCAGACTTGGCTGACGCAGCGACCTGGCGGAGGCACCCCTTGCAGCACGACGACAACGTCGGCGAACTCGATGGTCGGTCCCGGACGATCCTGGACTTCGAGCGCGAGTGGTGGAAGTACTCCGGCGCCAAGGAGCAGGCGATCAAGGAGCGCTTCGACCTGTCGCCCACGCGCTACTACCAGCTTCTCAACCGCATCGTCGATGACGAGGACGCGCTGTCGTACGATCCGATGCTGGTGAAGCGCCTGCGCCGCATGCGCGCCACGCGCCAGCGTCAGCGTGCCGCCAAGCGCCTCGGCGTCGACGCGCGATGAGCCGACTGACAGGCTTCTGACGTGGCCAAGCACGCCAGCCCTGACGACAACAGCTTCCTGATCTCGGTCGGCAAGCACCTCGGGGCTGCCGTCGGGCTGGTGGCGGTCGTGGCTGGCGCGTTCTGGGGCATCGGCCAGGTCCAGACCGAGGATCCCGGTGACGACACCCCGGTGATCGCCAACCCGGCTACGTCGGCCCCGACCCGACAGCCCTCGTCCGATCCCACCACCGAGGCACCCGATCCTGAGCCGACGCCGACGCCGACGCCGACGCCGGAGCCGACCTCCGAGGCATCGTCGCCGGAGCCATCACCCCAACCATCACCCGAACCCTCGCCCGAGCCCTCGCCGACCGAGGCGGACGGGCGCATCGCTGCCTCATCGATCAGCGTCCAGGTGCTCGACGCCGTGCTCGATGACGGGTCGGCCGCAGCCAGCGACGTCGAGCAGCGCATGAAGGCCGACGGCTACCGCGTGGTCGCGCGCAACAAGGCCTCCAAGACCTACGACGTCACGACCGTGTTCTACAGCGCCGGCTCCGAGGCGCAGGCCCAGCAGATCGCCGAGCAGTACGGCTGGTCACGGGTCGAGGGCAAGCCCGACAACCTCAGCGACTCGGTCCAGGTCCACGTCGTCGTCGGCGCCGACGAAGCCTGAGCGATCGTCAGCTGTTCTGGAGTAGCTGCAGCTTCTCCAGGATCATCCTGCGCCGCCGCTCCTCCTCCTCGGGATCGTTGCTGAGCACGTCCTGCAGGACCTGGCTCAGCGCGAGCGGGGAGAACGGCTTGGTGATGTACTCGGCAGCGCCGGAGCTCCAGCCGCGGATCTGGTCCTGGTCCTGAACCTTCGCGGTCAGCATCACGACCGGGATGTCCTTGAGGTCGTCGTCGGCCTTGAGCGCAGCCAGCACCTGCCAGCCGTCCATCTTCGGCATCATCACGTCGAGCAGCACCACGTCGGGGTTCTCCTCGCGCACGACCTGCATGGCCATCTCGCCGTCGCTGGCCTCGACCACCTCGTAGCCCTCGAACTCGAGGTTGACGCGGCACAGCAGCAGGACGTCCGGCTCGTCGTCGACGACGAGAACCTTGTGCTTGTCGGCCACGGTCTCGCTCCTGGTGGGTGGGGGGCGTCGCCACCTCACCCGATACTAGAGGTTCCTGCTTGTGTGCGGGGCTTTCTTCACACGGTGCCTCCACCCAGCACCGTGTTCTCTATGTCGGCAGGGCCCGGTCGGTCTTTAGCTGATCGTGCGTAGGGCGTCACGCTGCGGAGGAGGCAGCCGCCCGAGGGGCCCGCTGGTAGCGTGCCGGATGCGAGCGAGGAGGCGTGTTGGGCGACGCGAAGCAGGAGCCGCTCACGGGCGGCAGGACGCGTGACGGCCGGCGCGGGCGCGCACCGGCTCAGACCGGTCCCGCCGCCGACGGGCCGGTCTCCGACCGGTTCGCCAACGGCGATCTGTCTCGCTGGTTCCTCCGCGTCTGGACCACGATCGGGGTCCTGGTGCTTCTGGCCGGCGCCTGGCTGGTGCTCCGGGAGCCCATCAGCGTCGTCTTCCCCCCGTTGGCGCTGGCTGGAGTCATCGTCTACCTGCTCAACCCGCTCGTGCGGGCCCTCACCGAGCGCGGGATCCCGCGCGTGCTGGGCACCGCCGGCGCGTACGTGGTGATGCTGGGCGTGGTCGTCGGCACCGGGTTCGCGGTGGGACCGCTGCTGGCCGACCAGTTCGGTGATCTCGTCGCGCGACTGCCCGACATCGCCACCTCGGTCAGCGATTCGCTGAACCAGCAGGCCGCGCGCTTCGGCCTCGACGCGCAGCTCAGCCTCGAGCTCGACCAGGCGGACCTGCCGTCCTCGCTCTCGGAGTTCCTCCGCGAGAACTCCGCCCAGGTCACCGCCGTGCTCCAGGGCGCCCAGAACATCGCCACCGCGGCCTTCCACGCCCTGCTCACGCTGATCCTGGCCCCGATCCTGGCCTTCTACCTCCTGAGCGACCTGCCGAGGATCACCGAAGGCGTCCGCTACCTGCTGCCTCCGAGCGACCGGGGCGAGGTCCTGAGCGTGGCCGAGCGCATTGGCCGGACCGTGGGGGCCTACTTCCGCGGTCAGCTCCTGGTCGCCACCTTCGTCGCGGTCGCGACCGCCATCGGTCTGGCCATCATCGACCTGCCGTTGTGGGCACTGGTCGGGCTGGCGACCGGGATCTTCAATCTGGTGCCGCTCATCGGCCCGTTCGTCGGCGGCTTGATCGGCGTGGTGCTGGCCCTGACCGTGGGCGACGGCATGTCCCAGGCGATCGCCGTCGTGGTCGTCATGACCCTCGTCCAACAGGTCGACAACCACGTCATCACGCCCAACATCATCGCGCGAACGGTCAAGGTCCACCCGGTCACGGTCATGCTCGGCCTGCTCGTGGCCGCCTCGATGTTCGGCATCCTCGGCATGCTCGTGGTGATCCCGTTCATCGCCGCCGTCAAGCTCGTCGCGCTGCACATCGCCGTGACCCGATTCCCCTCGATGCGCCACCTTGCGGCCGAGGGCCCGGGCCTGTTCGGCACCGACCTGCCGCAGGTCCCGGGCGCCCCGAGCGCAGCCCAGGCCGAGGCCGCGATGCCGGAGTCGTTGCGCCCGGAGCCCTCCATCACCGAGCGCATCCGCATGCGATCCCGTAGCCAGAGCATCCACCTGCCCGATGTGGGTGCATCCGTGCCGCTGGACCCCGACGCACAGGACGCCGATGCGGACCGCGGTGGCGAGGACGGCTGAGTCATGGTTGGAGGCGGCCGTCAGCCGGTGGCGTCACGCCTCCACTGCGCCAGCGGGGGACGCTGGCTCAGGCTCACCTCGTGGAGCACGAGGTCGAGCTGACCGTCGGCGGCACGGACCGGTTGCGGCAGAACCCGGGACACCTCGGTCCCCACCTGCGCGAGGCCGTGACGCTCCAGTCGATCCACCGCCACCGCCAGGATCTCGGCGGCCATCCGCCCGAGCGCCTGCAGGCTCTGGTGGTCGTGCTCGCGCCGGCCGAGGTCGACCTGCGCGATCGCGTCGGCCCCCCAACCGTCGAGGATGTCGATCAGCAACGCGATCTCGACCCCGTAGCCCTGCACGAACGGCAGTTGCTCGAGCAGCTCGCGCCGCCCCGCATACTCGCCTGAGAGCGGTTGCGCGAGCCAGCTCAGCTCCGGCCAGAACGCGGCGAGCAGCGGTCGCGCCAGCAGCTCGGTCACCCGCCCGCCCCCGTGCGCATGCACCAGCCCGTCGGTGACGTAGGGGCGGTCGTAGGTCGACTTGGCGAAGGCCACCCGCTCGTCGTCGAACAACGGCGCCAGCAGTCCGGCCACGAAGCGCTCGTCGAAGTCGAGGATGTCGGCGTCCACGAACACCACCAGGTCCGAGGTGGTCGCGGCCAGGCCCTTCCACAGCGCCTCGCCCTTGCCGTCGCCGGGGCCGGCCTCGGGCAACACCTGGTCCTGCTCGACCACTCGAGCGCCCGCCTCGGCGGCGACCTCCGCGGTGCCGTCGGTCGAGCCGGCGTCGACCACGAGCAGCTCGTCGACCAGCGGCACGTCCTGGCGCATCAGGCGCGCGCGGATGGTCGCCACGATCCCGCCGACCGTGGCCGCCTCGTTCCTCGCCGGCAACACGACCGCCACCGACGTGCCGGAGGTCGCCTTGCGGGTCCGCAGGTCGCCGACGTCGGCGCGCGACCACCGCCACGTGTGCCGGCGCAGCGTGGCCCGCAGGTCGTCGTCGCTGGAGGAGGGGTCCACGTGGCCTTAAGGTTTCGTCCGACCTGCGCGCCCCCGGCTTGCGCGCGGTGGCGCGGTTGGGCACAGTACCGGGCGGTGACTCATCCAGAGAGGTCGAGGGCTCGGGCCCGTTGACGCCTCGGCAACCCCCCACCTCAGGTCCACTGCGGTCGGGAAGGTGCCAAACCCGGACCGTCGTCGGAGCAACCAAACTCCGTCGAGGTCGATGAGCGGAGACCACCAACCTCCGAGATCAGCGGCCTCCCAGGACGGGAGGCCGTTCGCGTTCCTGGATGTCGTCCACCTGAGCAGCAGCCGCCGAGACCCGGCGGGAACCGCGAAGGA
>DASWKO010000060.1:0-10891 GCA_036396595.1 Nitriliruptorales bacterium
TTCCTCGCTGAGCCCAAGCTGCTCATGATCGACGAGCTGTCGCTCGGGCTGGCGCCGACGCTCGTGGCCGACCTGCTCGAGGTGGTGCGGGCCGTGCGGGACCAGGGCACCGCGGTGGTCATCGTCGAGCAGTCCGTGAACGTCGCGCTGAGCCTGGCCGAGCGCGCGTACTTCCTCGAGAAGGGCGAGGTCCGGTTCGAGGGCCCGACCGCGCAACTGCTGGAACGCGAGGACATCCTGCGCTCGGTGTTCCTCGAGGGTGCCGGTGCCGGCCTGCGCTCCGGGCACGCCCCGGTGGAGCCCTCCCCGAACGGGAGAACCCCGAAGGCACGACCGATCCTGCTGACGGTCGAGGACGTCACCAAGCGCTACGGGGGGATCACGGCCGTCGACCGGGCCGGCCTGACGGTCCACGAGGGCGAGATCGTCGGGGTGATCGGTCCCAACGGGGCCGGTAAGACGACGCTGTTCGACATCATCTCTGGCTTCGTCACCCCGGACACGGGGCGGATCGTCCTGGGCGAGCACGACCTGACCGGGACGAGCCCGCACGCGCGGTCGTGGCGCGGACTGGGGCGCTCGTTCCAGGCGGCACGACTGGTGCCCTCGCTGTCGGCGGCGGAGAACCTGGCGCTCGGGCTGGAGCGTCACCTCGAGCACCGCGACCACCTCGCGTCCGCGCTGCGCCTGCCCGCGGTGGTGCGGCTCGAGGAGGACGTGGCCTGGACCGTGGCCGACCTGGTGGAGCTGCTCGGGCTCGGGGCGTACCGGGACAAGCCGGTGCGCGACCTGTCGACGGGCACCCGGCGGATCGTCGACCTCGGGATGGTGATCGCCCACGACCCCGCCCTGCTGCTGCTGGACGAGCCGTCGTCGGGGATCGCCCAGCGCGAGACCGAGGCGCTGGGTCCGCTCCTGCGCGACATCCAGCGCGAGACCGGCTGTTCGCTGCTGGTGATCGAGCACGACATGCCGCTGATCACCGGCATCTCGGACCGGCTGATCGCGATGGACCTGGGTCACCCGATCGCCGAGGGCACCCCTCGCGAGGTCGTCGAGCACCCGCAGGTCGTGGCGGCGTACCTCGGCGGGGACGTCGCCACCATCACCGCAGCGGGAGGTGGACCGTGACCGCGGCCCGGCGGCTGACCGGCCTGGCGCTGCTCGCGCTGCTGGTGGCGCTGCCCACCGCGGCCGCATCCGTCGAGGCCGAGGGGCACGGCTGGTGGTGGCGGCCCCAGACGGGCCTGCTCGGCGTGGACATCCCGCCTCCGCCCGACGTGCCGGAGGACGGTCTGCTGGTCGAGCGTGGTCCCGACGGGGCGACCGCGATCGCGGCGGCGCGGTTCACCCTGGCCGGCGGCGAGACCGACCCGGTGCTGACCTTGCCGGTCGCCTCCGAGCAGGGCGGGGCCACGGCCGCGATCGCCGCGTGCCCGACCACCGTCCGGTGGAGCCCTCAGCAGGCGGGCCGGTGGGATCTGGCGCCTGCCTTCGACTGCGAGGCGGCGCGGATCGACGGGGTGCGGGCCGACGACGGCGCCACGTGGAGCTGGCAGCTCGCCAGCCTGGTCTCGCCGGAAGGCGTCCTGGACGTGGTGCTGGTGGACGGGGTCGACGCCCCGTTCCACGTCGCCTTCGAGGCGCCGACGGCCGCTTCGCTGAGCACGACCAGCGCACCCCCCCCACCCCCCGACGTGCCCGAACCTCCCCCTCCACCGGCGTCCCAGGAGGAGGAGCAGCAGCCCCGGCCTGGCCCCGCTGACGGGCAACCGACGTTCGTGCCGCCTCCTGTGCGTACCGAGACCGGGCCGCCACCCGGCGGCCCGGGCGGCCCCGAACCGCAGGTCGCGGTGCCCGACGTCCCGCCCGGTCACGCCGCGACGGAGACGGAGCCGGTCGCGGCGCCGGCAGCGGAGCCAGGCGGACCGCCGCTGCTGGCATACGCGTTGATGGGGTTGATCGGGGTCCTGATCGTCAGCGACCTGCTGGCCGGGGGCAACGCCGCGCCCGGGTCGCGCCCGTGGCGTGCCCAGCGAGCCACCAAGGGAGGGGTCGGTCGGTTCGTGCGCGAACGCGCCGAGCCCCCGGCGGGCCTATGGTGAGCGATCGGCTCTGGTCGTGCGGCCCCAGCCGGCACCCCCGGAACCGGAGGATCACGACATGAGCGTGCTCGACCTGGCCGATCAGCTCTGGCGTGGTGAGACGACGGTCGAGGAGCACCATCCGCTCCAGCGGTTCACGGGGATCGAGGAGGTCGCGGACGGCGTCGGGTTCATGAGCGTGATGAGCAACGTGATCCTGATCGACGCGGGCGACGAGTTGGCCCTGGTCGACACGGGGACCCAGCTCACCGCCGACCACGTGTTCCAGCAGGTCCGCGGCGTCTCGTCGGCGCCGCTGCGCGCGGCCGTGTTCAGCCACGGTCACATCGACCACGTGTTCGGGGTCGGGCCGTTCGACGAGGAGGCGTCCTCTGCAGACCGCGCCCGACCGGAGGTGTTCGGTCACGAGGCGATGCCGGCGCGGTTCGAGCGCTACCGCCTCACCGCGGGTTACAACGGCGTCATCAACCGGCGCCAGTTCGGGATCGAGAGCCTCGATTGGCCGACCGAGTACCGCCACCCGGACACCACCTACCGCGACGGCGCGACCGTCGAGGTCGGCGACCTCGTGCTCGAGCTGCACCACGACCGCGGCGAGACCGACGACCACACCTGGACCTGGATAGCCGACCGGAAGGTCCTGTGCCCCGGTGACCTGTTCATCTGGGCGTCACCCAACTGCGGCAACCCCCAGAAGGTCCAGCGCTACCCGCGCGAATGGGCGGCCGGGCTGCGCAAGATGGCGGCGCTGGATGCGGACCTGCTGCTGCCGGGCCACGGGGTCCCGATCGCGGGCGCCGACCGGGTCCGCCAGGCGCTGACCGACACCGCCAGCTACCTGGAGTCGCTGGTCGAGCAGACCCTGGCGCTGATGAACGAGGGCCGGCGGCTCGAGGACATCCTGCACGAGGTCGAGCCGCCCGCGGAGCTCGCCGACCGGCCGTACCTGCGTCCCGTCTACGACGAGCCCGAGTTCATCGTGCGCAACCTCTGGCGGCTCTACGGCGGCTGGTACGACGGCAACCCGGCCCACCTCAAGCCCGCCCCGGCCGCGGCCCTCGCTGCCGAGCTGGCCGGCCTGGCGGGGGGCGCGGGTGCCCTGGCTGCCCGGGCGACGCAGCTCTCGGACGCGGGCGATCACCGGTTGGCCGCCCACCTGGCGGAACACGCCCGGCTCGCGGCCCCCGACGACGCCGAAGTGGTGGCCGCCCACGGCCGGGTGTTCGCCGCGTTCCGGGACGCCGCCACCTCCACGATGGCCAAGGGCGTCTACGGCGCCGCCGCCCGCGACTCCGGCACCGGGTGACCCGGATGGGGGAGGGGGCGCACCGCTACCCTGGTCGGCCGACCTCCCCATCCCGATCCCCACAGGCCTCTCCGTGTTCGATGCGCTCTCCGAACGGCTCGAGTCCGCGCTGTCCAAGGTCCGTGGGCGCGGGCGGCTCGACGAGAAGACCGTCGACGCCACGCTGAAGGAGATCCGGCTCGCGCTGCTCGAGGCGGACGTCAACTTCAAGGTCGTGCGCGAGTTCGTCAGCAACCTCCGTGAGGTGCTGGTCGGCGAGGAGGTCAGCAAGGCGCTGAACCCGAGCCAGCACGTGGTCAAGGCGGTCAACGCGGAGCTGACCCGTGCGCTGGGCGGCGCCACGGTGCCGCTGGACCTCGGCAAGGACAAGCCGGCGGTCATCATGCTGGCCGGGCTCCAGGGCTCGGGCAAGACCACGGCCGCCGGCAAGCTGGCCCAGCACTTCAAGAAGCAGGGCAAGAACCCCATGCTGGTGGCCTGCGACCTGCAGCGTCCCGCCGCGGTCCACCAGCTCCGGGTGCTGGCCGAGCAGGTCGGTGTGCACGTCTATGCCCCGGTCGAGTCCGGCGACCCGGTGCCCGTGGCTCGGGACTCGATCGACAAGGCGCGCCAGACCGGCTGCGACATCGTCATCGTCGACACCGCCGGTCGCCTGCACGTCGACGAGGTCCTGATGCAGCAGGCCTCCGACATCCGCGCGGCGGTCGCGGCGGGCGGGCACCTGTCAGAGACGCTGTTCGTGATCGACGCGATGATCGGCCAGGAGGCGGTCAACGTCGCCAGGTCGTTCCTCGACGACGTCGGCTTCGACGGGGTGATCCTGACCAAGCTCGACGGTGACGCCCGTGGTGGGGCGGCGCTGTCGGTGCGTGCCGTCACCGGCAAGCCGATCAAGTTCGCCTCGCTCGGCGAGAAGCTCGAGGACTTCGAGGCGTTCCACCCGGACCGGCTGGCCGGCCGCATCCTCGGCATGGGCGACGTGATGTCGCTCATCGAGAAGGCCGAGGACACCTACACCGAGCAGGAGGCCGCCAAGGCCGAGGAGACCCTGCTCAGCGGCCAGTTCACGCTCCAGGACTTCCTGGAGCAGATGCAGATGGTCAAGAAGATGGGCCCGCTGAAGGGCGTGCTCGGGATGATCCCCGGGCTCGGTCAGCAGCTCAAGGACGTCGACATCGACGACAAGCAGATCGGTCGGGTCGAGGCCATCATCTACGCGATGACTGCCAAGGAACGCCGCAACCCCAAGATCCTCAACGGCTCGCGCCGCAAGCGCATCGCCAACGGGTCGGGGACCACGGTCACCGACGTCAACCGCCTGGTCAAGCAGTTCGCGGAAGCGCAGAAGATGATGAAGTCGGTGGCCAAGATGGCCGGTGGCGGGATGGGCAACGCGCTCGGCGGCAACCGGTCCCAGCGCCGGGGCAAGGGCAAGCAGGGCGCCCCGAGCGCCCGCAACCAGGTCAAGGCGCTCGAGCAGCTCCAGCGGTCGGGTCAGCTCCCGTCGGACCTCGGCAGCCTGCGCGCCGGTGGCCTCGGAGGCTTCAAAGGCCTCGAGCCCGCCCCCGGCCGCGACGACCGCGACTGACCGCGACGACCGCGGATCCTGAGCGGCCGTGCGTGCCGCCGTGCCTGGGGGTAGCCTCTGCGCCAGTTCGTGCTCGGACGCTCGTCCCTGCCCGAGGCTGAACCACCATCAGGGTCGGCTCCCGCCCCACCAGTCGCGCACCACGCTGCACCTCGGTGCTGACCGTGCGGGTACGGGTCGACCGCCACCGTCGCCGGCGCCAGCGCCACATGCGCATCCGGGCGACCACCGACAGGATCGCCACCATGGCCGTCAAGCTGCGCCTCCGCCGCGAGGGCACCACCAAGAAGCCCCACTACCGCGTCGTCGTCGCCGACTCGCGCTCGCCCCGTGATGGGCGCTTCATCGAGGTCATCGGCCACTACCACCCGATGCAGGAGCCGTCCGGCATCGAGATCGACGGCGCGCGCGCGCTGTACTGGCTCAGCAACGGCGCGCAGCCGAGCTCGCAGGTCGAGAAGCTGCTGCGCATCACCGGTGTCTGGGAGGAGTTCAAGCCCGGCGACCAGCCCAAGCGCCAGCGCACCGAGAAGCCCACGGTGAGCAAGAAGGCCAAGGAGCGCGCGGCCGCGCCCCCCGAGCCGGCTCCCAAGGCACCGGTCGCCCCCGTCGAGAAGCCTCCGGTCGAGCAGGCTCCCGTCGAGGCGCCTGTCGAGGAGGCTCCTGTCGAGGAGGCTCCCATCGAGGAGGCTGTCGCCGAGGCTCCCGTCGAGGAGGCCCCTGCGGCCGTGACCGCCGAGACGGCCGAGACCGTGGAGACGCCCGAGACCGAGACCACCGAGGAGCCGTCCGAGTGAAGTCCGCCAAGGTCCTGGAACTCATCGCGAAGAACCTGGTCGACAACCCCGACGACGTCGAGGTCGTCGTGGTCGACGGTGACCGCAACGCCACGCTCGAGCTGCACGTCCACGACGACGACCTGGGCAAGGTGATCGGCAAGCGCGGTCGCACCGCCAAGGCCATCCGCGCGGTCGTGAAGGCCGTCGCCAGCCTCGATGACGAAAGCGTCAACGTCGATATCGTGGACTAGGAGGGTTGTGCGTAACGACCAGCCGGAGAGGCCCGCTGGTGACGGCGGGCGTCGGCTCGTCGGGCGGGTCGTCAAGCCGCACGGCATCCGCGGCGAGGTGGCGATCGAGCCGCTGACCGACCTGGGCCGGCGCTGGGAGCCCGGCTCGGTGCTCCACGGTCAGCATCGGCGCTGGACCGTCGAGAGCGGCCGCGCGCACCAGGGCCGTGTGCTGGTGAAGTTCCAGGAGGTCGCCGACCGCAACGCCGCCGAGCTCCTCCGCGGCCTCGAGCTCCACGGCGACCCGCTGGACACCGCGGAGTACGACACCTACTTCGTCCACGAGTTGGTCGGGATGCAGGTCGTGGACGAGGATTCCAACCTCCTGGGCGAGGTCTCGGGCGTCATCGAGCTGCCCGAGGCGGCCGGCTACGACCTGCTCGAGGTCACCCGTGAGGACGGCACGAGCTTCCTGCTGCCCGACGTCGACGAGCTGGTCGGGGTGGGGACCGACGACGAGGGCGGCGAGTACCTGGTGGTGACCGACCCGCCCGAGGGCCTGCTGCCCGATCAGGCGGTCGCGGACGTCGTGCAGGACACGCCGTGAGAGTCGACGTGCTCACGATCTTCCCGGAGTACTTCGACGGGCCGTTCACCACCTCGCTGCTGGGTAAGGCGCGCGACGAGGGCACCTTGAGCATCCACGTCCACGACCTGCGTGACTGGACCCACGATCGCCACCGGACCGTCGACGACGCGCCCTACGGCGGCGGGGCCGGGATGGTGATGCGCGCCGACGTCTGGTTCGAGGCCGCCGAGGCGGTCTGGGCCGCTGGCGGCGACCCGGTCGAGGTCGGCGATCCCGCGCGCCCCCGGACCGTCGTGCTGAGCCCACGGGGGCGCCCGCTCACCCAGGCCCTGGCCACGGAGCTGGCCGGCGAGCCACGCCTGGTCCTGTGCTGCGGACGCTACGAGGGCATCGACGAGCGGGTGCACGAGGCGGTGGCGACGGACGAGATCTCGATCGGTGACTACGTGCTGTGGGGTGGCGAGGTCGCGGCCGCCGTCGTGGTCGAGGCGGTCACCCGCCACCTGCCCGGCGTGATGGGCAACGCTGCCTCGCCCGAGGACGAGTCGTTCAGCCACGGCCTGCTCGAGCACCCCCAGTACACCCGCCCGGCCGAGCTGCGGGGGATGAGCGTCCCGGACGTGCTCACCTCGGGCGATCACGGCGCCGTCGACGCCTGGCGCCGCGAGCAGGCCGAGCGCCTCACCCGCGAACGCCGCCCCGACCTCTGGGACAGCTACCAGGCGGGTGAGGAGCGGGTCAGCCGATGAGGCCGCGGCGGCGACGCAGCGGCAGCGAGACGCCGACGGCCAGCAACAGGCCCAGCAGCGCCAGGCCACCGCCGGTCGCGGGCAGCGGCGCAGGCCCCGCGTCCAGGGCGGCCGCGCACACGCCGTAGTCGACGTCCGCCGGGTCACCGTACGGGGCGCTGGCCATGTCCGGGATCGCCGCACCGCCGTCGACCTCGGTGGTCACCCCGCCGGACACCGTCTGGACGTAGTACTCCAGCCCGTTGTTGTGCACGTCGGCGCCCGGGATCGTGACCTCGTACAGGCCGGGCGCGACCTGCGTGCCGGCGAGCGTCTTCCACTGCCGGGTGCCGTAGATGCGGTAGCGCAGCTCGACGCGCTCGACGCCGGTGGCACCGATCGGGACGATCCAGTCCTCACCGACCTGCACGTGCTGGAACCGGTTGAAGGCGACCTGCACACCGGCAGCAGGCTGACCCGTGGCGATGCCGAGGACCTGGAGCACCTCGCGCGTGAGCTGCAGTTGGTCGGCCGCGCGCTTCACGATCGTGAGCGAGGGGGTGGAGACGGTCGTGAACGTGTCGGCCTCGGTGCGCGACCCCAGGAAGGAACCAGGCCGGGCGTCGTGCGTGAACAGCATGGAGGTCGTGCCGAGCGTCGCGTCGCTGGGCTCGAAGTAGTCCAGGTACGGGCGGCCGTCGACGTAGCCGATCGGGATCACCCGGTCGCCGCCGATCACGTCGCCTGTGCCCGTCATCTGGCCCATCGGGTCGAGGATGTTGTTGACCGCGGTCAGCCCGAAGTAGGCAGCGAGCCGGTCGCCCCGCTGGATGTCCGCCGTGGCGGCGTACACCCCGATGCGGTTGGACGCGACCCAGACGCTGCCGCCGGGGACCGACTGGTCGCCGGCCGGGTCGAGGTAGCTGACCAGCTCGTCCCACGCCTCGGTCGACCACACGCCCTTGGCGCCGGACACGGTCGACGTCACGACGATGACCGCGTCGTAGCGGCCCATCGTGCCGGCCGAAGGCACGCCGTCGACGACGTGGTAGGGCACACCGAGCGCGTTGAGGTTGGCCTGCAAACTCTGCTCGGTGGCCCACCCGCGGTCGTTGTCGATCAGCAGCACCGCCGCGGCGCCGGCCGCGTTGGCGCGGAGCTCGGTGCGTACGACGTTGTTGCCGGCCACCAGGTCGTCGGGCGCAGCCGCGGTGACGTACAGCTCGTTCAGACCGGCCTGGGGCGTGTAGCTGACCTCGATGCTGTCCTTGCTGTAAGGCGCGAGATCCCTGCTGAAGGTCGCGATCGGGCTGGCGCCGCTGACCGGGTCCGCGTCGTACACGGCGAAGCTGGCACCGCTCACGGCCTTGCCGCCGTGGTTGTAGACCTGGCCGCGCAGCGTCACGGGCTGGCCCGCGATGATCGGCTCGGCGAACAGGTCGCCGGAGACGGCTTCCAGGAAGTCGCCGGACACGTCCAGCGTGGTCGCGTCGTGCTTGACGAGGTCCAGGGTGATCGGCGTCTCGGCCCGTTCGGCGGCGTGCGCCATCCCGCGGTAGTCGTTCGGGCTCAGGTTGGTGAACTGCCAGCCGGTGGGTTCGAACAATGCGTTGCGGGTGTTGGCCGGACCGAACTTGGGGACGCCGGACGGGTCGTAGGCGACCGTCGCGGTGGCGGTCTGCGAGACCGAGACGAAGTTGTCCGCTCGCACGCGGTAGGTGGCGCCTGGCTTGGGGACGAACGCGACGCTCTCGGCGCCGGTCGCGGGGTTGGAGGCCGAGCGGGCCGCTTCGGCCCACTCGTCGTCGGCGCCCTGGATCTCGACGTACAGGTCCCAGTCGTCCTGGTCCTGCGTGTCCCACTCCAGGATCACGGTCATCACCACGCCGGTCGCCAGGTCCGCAGGGACCGTCCAGGGCTCGGAGGTGTCGGTGGTTCCGGGCGCGGGCGCCGTCATCGTGTACGGGCTGCCCTCCGGCGGCGCGGGCACGCCTTCACCGGTCGCGGGCGTCAGGGTCGCATCCGAGATGCCGACCGGGTCGCCCCAGAAAGGGTCGAGCGGGTCGGCGCGGGTCACGTCCTGCTCGAGGTCCTGGCCGCCCAGGCGACGGTCGAACTCCTCGATGTCCAGCATCGGGCGCAGCACGTTGTTGTTGCCCAGTTGCTCGAAGTTCTCGAAGTCCCAGTGCCACACGATCAGGCCCGTTCCGTACCCCTGGCGGTCGAAGTCCGACGGGATGAAGGTGCACGCCTCACGGTCCCACAGCGCCCCTGACCGGTGGATGTTCTCGATCAGGAAGCCCTCGGCCAGGCAATTGCCGTCCTCGTCGAAGAAGTTGACGTTCTGGTTCGGCACGATCGAGATCGGTGCCTGGTCGCATTGCGCGGCGTTCTCGGAGCCGGCCGGCTCGATGCGGATCGGAACCTGGAGCATGTCGGGGTGCATCGACCGAGGCGCCAGCGACGCACCCAGGGTCGTGGCGTCGATGCGCTGGGGCTGCACCCAGCCGAAGTTGACCTTCATGACCGGGTTGAAGTGCAGCGGGTTGGTCTGGGTCGGGATCCCGCCGTAGGACCCGCCCGCCCCCAGGTCCCAGTCGCCGGTCCCGGCCGTGCCCGACGTGCCGTAGTAGTCGGGCTCACCGAGCGCGTGCATGATCTCGTGGGACACCACGCCGATGGCCGCGTCGAGTTCGGGCACCGTCAGGACGGGACCGATCAGGACGCCGTCGGCGGACACCGGGGTCGGCTCGGGCGGGGCGCCGAACGCCGGACCGAGTCCGCTGAAGTAGTGCGAGTGCACGTCGCACAGGTCACCGGTGGTCTCGGCGCCGGGGCCCGAGTGGATGATCATGAGGAAGTCGACGTAGCCGTTGCCGTCCTGGTCGTACTGCGAGTAATCCACGTCCGGGTCGGATTGGGGGACCGCCTCGATCGCCATGCCCTTGGCGCCGTACCCGCCCAGGCCGAGGCCGCCGAAGCCCGTGAAGTCCTCGACGATCTCGGGTGACGAGCCCAGGATCGGGCCCCCGCCCGTGCCGTACCAGCAGTCGTTGGCCTCGGTGTTCGAGATCGACTGGGTGTACGGGCCGTACACGTCGAGCTGGATCAGCATCTGGCCGAAGCTCTGCTCCAGGTACATCTCGGTCGTGGTACCCGTGGGGGACGTGCCGACGCCGCTGTACAGCGCCTCGAACTTCTCGGGCGTCGACTCCTCCTGGAACGGCTGGTTGTTCACCTGGAACAGCAGTGCAGGGATGCGGAAGGTGACCTGCTCGTCGGCCGCGATGACCTCGCGCGAGATGCCGGCGTTGCGGGCCTGCAGGTAGCGGTTGAGCTGGTCCTCGTACTGGCGGTAGATCTTGAGGTTGCGCCTGAACTCGATCGGACCCTGCCCGACCCGGGTGCCGGCGGGCGCCTCGTCGATGCTGACGCGAGCCGGCGTCGCGGCCACCCTGCCGTTGGCCTGGCGCGTGCCGTAGCGCCACCAACCGTCGTCGCCGCGCGTGATCAGGTGCCCGTCGAGGGTCGCCTGACCGCCGCCTTCGTGGATCTCGAGGACACGC
>DASWKO010000061.1:0-5957 GCA_036396595.1 Nitriliruptorales bacterium
GCGCTTGACCTCCACGGTCCGTACCCCGGGCAACCGATCGGCCGCGACGCGACACACGTGGTCGTCGCCGGTCACCAGCCCGACGGGAACACCGTGCACCGCCGCGACGTGGGCGTTGAGCTCGGCCTCCGTGATCGACGCCCCGTTGAGGCGGACGTCGGCGAACACCGCGCTCGAGTAGGTGTGGGCGAGCACGCCGCCCTCGACCCCGGCCGCCGCGTGGTAGCCGACGAACAACGCGACGTCCGCGGGGGCGTCGATGCCCTCGACCATCGACGCGGCCTTCGGCGACCCGATGATCAGCTCGGCCCGCTCGTCGAGCTCGTCCGGGAGCAGGTTGCTCATGTCCCCGTGCGAGTCGTTGACGGTCACGTGGGTGGCGCCGCCGTCGAACGCACCCGCGATCGCGGCGTTTGCCTCCGAGGTCATGAGGCTGCGTCCCCGCGGGTAGTCGTCGGAGCCGCGGATCACCTGGTTACGGGTCGCGATCCCCGCGATGCCTTCCATGTCGATCGAGATGTAGACGTGCACGTGTCCCTCCGGGTCGTGCGACAGCCTCGTCGCTGCGCAGAGGCCCCGGGTTGGCGTCCCGCACCAACCGGGGGCCCACCGCTGGGCCCGCGCGACGAGCCCGGGCAGGTCCGGTCAGGCCGGCTCAGTTGCCAGCGTCCCGGGTTCGATCATCCCCTGCGTGCGAGGGTGCTGCCACGGCCGCGCCTGCTCGATGGCGCTGGCCACGCGGACCAGCAGCGCCTCGGCCCCGACCCGCCCGACGACCTGCACGCCGACGGGCAGCCCGGAGTCGTCGCGTGCGACCGGCAGCGAGATCGCCGGCTGTCCGGTGGCGTTCCAGATCGACGTGAAGGGGCTGAAGGCGAGCCACGCCTCGATCGTCGCGCGCGCGCCCTCGGCGCGACCGGCGCCGATCGGCAGCGGGGGCTGCGCCACCGTCGGCATGATCAGGACGTCGAAGGGGTCGAACCAGCCGGCGACGTCACGCAGCGAGCGTTGCAGCTCGTACTCGGCGCGCAGGTAGTCGGGGACCGGCGTGCGCAACCCGTGCTCGGCCAGCAGCCGGTTGACGGGGTCGAGCCGGTCCAGGTTCGCGATCGCGAGGTCAGCCAACGGGCCCAGCGACGAGAGGAAGTCGCACCCGGAGTGGCCCAACCATGCATCGGGGTCGCGGGCTTCGGGCGGGACCGGGAACGCCGCCTCCTCGACGTCGTGGCCCAGTTCCTCGAGCAGCGCCGCCACGCCCCGTGCCGCCGCCGAGTTCGCATCGGCGGCCATGCCGGCTCCGTCCACCAGACCGACGCGGAGCCGTCCCGCGGGTGCCCCGACCTCCTCGGTGAGCGGGCGATCGAAGTCGGGTTGCGACCAGGCGTCGCCCGGTGCGCCGCCCGCGATGACGTCCAGCAGCGCGGCTGCGTCGGTCACCGTGCGCGCGAGCGGTCCGTCCTGCCACGAGAGCCGGTTGGGCTCGGGCGCCGCCGACACGCGCCCGCGCGACGGCTTGAACCCGACGAGTCCGCACACGGACGAGGGCACCCGGATGGACCCGCCCGCGTCGGAGCCCTGCGCGATGGGCGCCAGCCCGGCAGCCACCGCCGCCGCGGACCCTCCGGACGACCCGCCCGGGGTGCGGCCCAGGTCCCAGGGGTTGCGCGCGGGCCGGAACGCGGGCGGCTCGGTCACGAACGACCAGCCGAACTCCGGGGTGTTGGTCTTGCCCAGGATCACGAACCCGGCCGCGCGCAGCCGTGCCACCATCAAGTCGTCTGCATCGGGCACGTGGTCGGCCAGCAGCCCCGACCCCATGGTCGTGCGCAGCCCGGCCGTGCGGCTGAGGTCCTTGATCGCGATCGGGACCCCGTGGAACGGGGGCGTGTCGTCCGGGACGTGCTCCGCGGCCTTCGCGGCCCGCAGCGCCCCGTCCGCGTCGACGGTCAGGAACGCTCCGAGCCCGGGATCGACCGCTTCGATGCGGTCCAGGTAGCACGTCAGCAGCTCGGTCGGTGACACCTCGCGCCGCCGGACCAGCTCGGCCTGCTCCACCGCCGACACAGCTCGGAGCTCATCGTCCTCCACGGTTGCCTCCTCGATCGTCCACCCCGCGGTGCCGCGGATCGCCCGGCTACGGCTCGCGATCCCGGCGATGCCTTCCCGGTCCCTCCCGGTGTGCGACAGCCTCGCCGCCGCGCGGGGGCACCGGGTTGGCGTCCCGCACCAACCGGGAGCACACCGGTGGGCCTGCGCGACGACGTGGGCCCGTTCCGGTCGTGGTTGCCTGGGTCCGAAGCGTCAGCCTGACGCCGGAGCGGGTGGTCGATGACTTGGGGACGGCAGCACCGACGCGACCACGTCGACCGGTACGCGCCGCTGCTGTCCATGGTGGTGGCGATGCTGCTGGCCGTGCTCGTGCTGCCCTCAGCGCTCAACGTGCCACAGTCCAACCCATCCCAGACGCTCGAGTTCGCCCCGGTCCCACCCGAGGACGACGAGCCACCACCACCCGATGTCGCCAACGTCGAGAGCCTGGGACTGGGTAGCTCCGCCGGCCCAGCCGGTGACGGGGCCGGCAGTGGCGCGGCGGCGCTGCCGCCACCACCAGCAGCACCCCCCGTCGGCGCCGGGGGCCGCCCCGTGACCAAGCGCTGCGTCGGGGATCCGCCCCGCCAGACCGAGGATCCCCTGGCACCTCCGTGTGTCGCCCATTTCGAGGGCGACAACTTCGGTGCCACGTACCAGGGCGTCACGGCCGACGAGATCCGCGTGCTGCTGTACTTCGACGGCTCGCCGCCGGGTACACCCCGGCCGACGACCAGCCGCGGCAGTGAGAACATCCCCGGCGACCAGTTCTTCGACCTGGGCGAGGAACCCCAGGGCGACGAGTTCGTCAACGTGCGCCAACTGCGACTGCTGCAGCGCTACTTCAACGAGCGCTACCAGACGTATGGACGCACGGTTCGGTTCGTCGTCCACTTCGGAAACCCCGACGACACGCCCGAATCCCGTCGCGCCGACGCCACCGCGGGGGCGACCGACTGGGAGCCGTTCGCGGTCATCGCATTCGGCCGCGAGAACGTCTCCGACTACGTCGACGAGATGGCCCAGCGGGACGTCGTCAACGTGCTCGGGCGCGACATCATCAGCTACGAGGGCCGGGCCGGTCGCGCGGAGGACTTCTACCGCGGGCACCCCGCACGGATCTGGAGCTATGACCCGTCGCTGGACCGTCGGGTCGAGCTGTTCGCCAGCCACGCATGCACGAAGGCCGCCCCGCACCCGGCGAGCTTCTCGGGCAACCCCGGCGACAACGGCCAGCCACGGTCCTTCGGGATCGTGCTGCCCGACGACCCCGACGCACCGGAGGCCAACACCTACGGCGCGATGATCAGGACGGCGCTCGAGCAGTGCGGGATCGAGTTCGACGGTGTCGCCACCGTGGCCTCCGCCAGTACCGGGCTCTGCCGAGGCCAGTCCGAGGCGATCGCAACCCTTTCTGAGTTCCGCCAGACCGGCGTCACCACGATCGTCAAGGCGGGTGGGTTCGAGGTCTGCTACAGCCAGGCGGCCGCGACCCTGGGCTACCGGCCCGAGTGGCTGGTTCCCGGCGACAGCGTCAACGACGCCAACATCTACAGCCGCCAGCAGGACCAGACCGCCTGGGCGTTCGCCCGTGCCGTGTCCACCCATCCGGTCGGCACGGTGCTCGACGAGGAGGTGTGCTTCCAGGCCCAGCGCGAAGCGGACCCCTCGACCCCACGGTCCGACGCGCGCTTCGGGTGCGGCTACTACGACGAACTGCGCCAGCTCTTCACCGGCATCCAGGTCGCCGGCCCGCGGCTGACCCCCGAGAACATGGACCGGGGCTTCCACGCCATCCCGGCCATCCAGGCCGGCGACCCGCGCATCCCCGCGTGCTTCTACCGCCCCGGGGACTACTCGTGCGTCAAGGACGCACAGGCGCTGTGGTGGGACCCCACGGGACAGGCGCCGGGGCGCGGGGAGGCCGGCTGCTGGCGGATCGTCGAGAACGGCCGGCGCTACCTCCCGGGCGACTGGCCGCCGGGTGACATCGACGCCCAGCGCACCACCGATGACCCCTGCAATGGCAACCCCGCGGAGGAACTGTCGTAACAGCCACGTGACCTCGAACCGAACACCGACCCAGGAGACTGCACCGTGCCCACCGCTACCTCGACCGCTACCCCTCCCGCTGACCGCGAGCTCGAGCTGGACTGGCTCGACGACCTGGTCGCGACGCACCGCGAGCAGCTCGGTGTCCCCGGGGTGACCGTGGCCGTGCTGCACGATGGCGCGGTCGCCACCTCGGTGTCCGGCGTCGCCAACCTCAACACCGGGGCGCCGGTCACACCCGACACCCGCTTCCTCATCGGATCGATCAGCAAGGTCGTGACCGGCACGCTGCTGCTGCAGCACCTGGACCGCGGCGAGCTCGAGCTGGACGCGCCGGTGCGTGGCTACCTGCCCGAGTTCCGCATTGCGGACGCCGAGGCCACCGAGGCGATCACCATCCGCCACCTGCTGACCCACACCAGCGGGATCGAAGGCGACCACTTCGAGGACTTCGGCCGGGGCGACGACGCCATCGACCGCTACCTCGAAAGCGTCGCGAAGATCGGGCTGATCCACGACGTGGGGGCGCTGTTCTCGTACTGCAACACCGGCTGGGTGGTCGCTGGTCGGGTCCTGGAGACGCTGCGCGGGCAGCGCTACCGCAACATCCTCAAGGAGTCGTTGCTGCCGGTACTCGGGATGACCCAGACCACCACCGCGCCCGAGGAGACCATCCTCCACGCCGCAGCCGTAGGCCACGTCGACGACGGCAGCGGGGAGCTGCGCGCGACGTCCGTCTACGCGCTGCCGGCGTCGATGGGCCCGGCCGGGACCGTGCTGTGCTCGACGCCCCGCGACCTGCTGAGGTTCGCGCAACTGCATATCGACGAGGGGCGGGCGCCCGACGGCAACCCGTTCCTGTCGCCGGAGACCGCCCGGGCGATGCGTGAGCCGCAGGCCGAGATCCCGGTCCCCAGCCGCAACACCTGGATCGGGCTGGGGTGGCTGACGATGCAGCGTGAAGCCACCACCTTCATCAGCCACAGCGGCGGGACGACCGGGCAGTTCTCGCAGCTCCTGGTCGCCCCCGAGCACGGGTTCGCGATCGCCAGCCAGACCAACGGCCCCAACGGCCGCGCCTTCAACAGCGCGATCGGTAACGAGGTCACCCGGCGCCTGGTTGGCACCACGGCCTGGGAGACCCCGTCGCTGGACCAGGTCGATGACACCGTCGACCTCGACCGGTACGTGGGTGTGTACGAGCGGCTCTCCATGCGGGCCACGGTCGCGCGCCACGAGGACGGGTTGCGGATGACCAGCATCCCCGTCGGCACCACCACCTCCGACGAGGCCGAAGCGAAGCAGGAGGTGCTCGACCTCGCCCCGCTGGACGAGACCTTCTTCGTGGCCCGCAACGGCGAAGGCGCCGCGGCGGCGATCATCGGCTTCCTGCTCCCCGACGAGGACGGCAGGCCCACCTACGCCTACGCCGGCCGCATCGCGCGCCGCGTGGGGTAAGGCCCCGACCAGGCTCGATGGCGCGGGCAGTGTGGAGAGTGATGGCCAGATGTGGCCGACACCCTCCACGCTCGCGGAACGGAGAGCCTCGTGACCGCGCGGCTACCTCTCAGAGGCCGAACGCGTGCACGAGGATCGTCGGGTAGCGCTGCCCGTGGGTCAGCATCAGAAGTACGTCGGGGCGCGGCTGTAGTTGGTGCAGTCGTCGTCCTCGGACCACTGCTCGGTCGGATCTCCCGACGGCCACCGCCCCGCGAAGTACCGCTGACCGTCCTGGACCATGCGCCAGCAGCCCGGTGGGCTCGAGGCCGTCGCCTGGCCGGACGCGTCCCACCACTGGGCCATCCCGTCCTTGACGC
>DASWKO010000062.1:0-2784 GCA_036396595.1 Nitriliruptorales bacterium
CCGCATGGGGCTGATGTTCATGCTCGAGGACCTGTACGGGCACCGCATCGTCCACCACGGCGGTGGCTGGCCCGGCTTCAAGACGATGATGCGGGTGGCGCCCGACGACAGGGTCGGGATCATCGCGTTCACCAACGGCGACGCGATCTCGTCGTGGGAGGCGGCCGACACCCTGATGCGCAGGCTGCTGGACGTGCCGCAGGTCGGCGCGGACCTGCCGCGCCCCGCCATCCCCGAGCGTCCGGACCTGTGGCAGGACCTGATCGGGGTCTACAAGCCGCCACCGGGACTGATCACCAACGCGCGGATCATCCAGTCGTTCGGCAACGAGATCCAGATCCTCGTCCAGGCTGGTCACCTGCACGCACGCAGCGTGCTGGGGACCATGAGGACGCCGGTCCGGCTGTACCCGATCGATCCGGACGACCCGCTGCTGTTCGCCACGGTCGTGCGCCACGGCCAGCAGCCCGTGGTCGCCACGCTGTTGTTCGAGCGCGGGGGGGACGGCCGCGCGGTCGCGCTGCGGGGCGAGGACTTCCTGCCGTTCCAGCTCGAGCGCGTGGCGAGCCTGCGCAGCGCGCGCCGGCTGGCCGCCGGTGGGGCCGGGCTGGCGGCGGCAGCCGCGCTGGCGGCCGGTGTCCGTGCGCTGCGCCGGTAGCCGCGTTTTCCGCAGTAACCATCAGGACACGAGCAGAGGAGCAGGACCGTGGATCTCTCAGGGACGTCAGCGCTGGTCACCGGCGGAGCGGGGATGCTCGGCTCGCAGACCGTGAGGCGGCTGGTGAAGCGCGGCGCGCACGTCGTCGTGGTCGATCTCGACCGCGCCAAGGAGCCGTTCGAGGCGCTGGCGGCCGAGCTGGGGGCCGAGCACGTCACGTTCGCCCCCGTCGACGTGCGCGACCCCGAAGCGGTCGCGGACGCCGTCGCCCAGGCGGCCGAGCACGGCCCGTTGCGGGTCGTGGTCAACTGCGCGGGAGCCGGGATGGTGCGCCGGATGCTGAGCCCCGACGGCGAGGTCCACCCGCTGGAGGAGTTCCAGTTCATGGTGGACCTGAACCTGGTCGGCACCTTCAACGTGATGTCCCAGGCGGCCCGCGTGATGGCCCGGACCCCGGAGCTGGAGGAGGGTCAGCGGGGGGTGATCGTGAACATCTCGTCGCTGGCGGGCGTCGAGGGCAGCGCGGGCCAGACCGCGTACGGCGCGGCCAAGGCGGGCGTGGCGGGCCTGACCCTGCCGGCTGCCCGCGACCTCGGTCCGATCGGGATCCGGGTCAACGCCATCGCCCCCAACGGCATGGCGCCCGAGGGCGCGCTGGACGGCCAGGACGTCCCGCCCCACATCGAGCGCATCCTCGAGCAGGTCGCGTTCCCGAAGCGGTTCGGCACGCCGGACGAGTTCGCGACGATCGTCGAGACCTTCGTGGACGTCACCTACCTCAACGGCGTGACCCTGCGCCTGGACGGGGCGGGCCACCTCCCACGGAAGTGACCCGACTCAGCCGGGGGTGCTCAGCTCCAGCGGGGGGTAGTAGTTCTCGGGGCCGATCGTCCGGACGTCGCTGACCCAGTCGCCGGGGTAGACGTCGGTCGGGCCCTGGAGCCCGGGGCTCACGAAGTGCCACGCCTGGCGCTTGTACGTCCAGTTGTCCGGGTCCAGGCGATGCGCCTCGCGGAACCACCGGCACGCATCGTCGGGGTGTCCGTGCCGGTGCAGGTGCTGGCCGAGCTCGAAGGACGCGGCCGCTCGCGCGACCTGCTGGCTGACGGGGCGTGAGCGCTCGACCACCTCGTCGGGCGACAGGACGTAGCGGCTGTCGGGGCCGCGAGCGGCCCAGTCGCGCACCGCGTCGAGGTAGGTCTGATCCTCGTAGCGGAGGCGGGATGCCAGCTCCACGGCTTCGCGGACCCGCGGGGGCAGGTCGTCGCGGTCCAGCAGGCGCCGTGCGTACGACCGGTCCTGCCTGACGGCGTGAGCCGGCTCGGGAGGTCGCACGATCGTGCCGTCCTCGTCGATCCAGACGCCGCTCGGGACGTTGACCACACCGAGCCGCTGGTCCAGCACGTGCTCAGCGTCCAGCAGGCAGGGGTGCTGGGCCCGTGCCTGCTCGACGAACTCGCGCGCGTGGTCGGCACCGCCGGTGTCCAGCGCGACCGTGACGACCTCGATCCCGGCGGGGCGCAGCTCGGTCTGTCGCAGCTCCTGCCACACGGGCAGGTCGAAGCGGCAGCCTCACCACGAGGCCCACGCGATCAGCAGCACCCGGGTCCCGCGCAGCGTGCGCAGGTCGAAGGCCTCACCGGTCAGCAGGTCGGGCAGGACGATCTCGGGCAGCCGCGCGGAGCCCAGCGCCCTGCGTCCCGCGGCCGGGCCCAGCGCCCACAGCCCGTGGGCCTCGTCGTGCACCAGCGGAGCGTCCAGGTGCTCGGCGAGCACGTCGGCACGCAGCGGGTCGCGCGCGTGCCCGGGGACCGGGATGCAGACGTCGGCACGGCACAGGCCCTCGGGCTTCAGCTCCCAGCCGGTGTGCTCGCGCAGCGCTCCCGGATCGACCGCGAGGTCCGTCAGGATCACACCCCGCCTCCCCGCTCGTCGTCGTTGCCCGCACCGTAGACGTCCAGCGCCTCCTGGAGGAGGCCTGTGCGCAACGGTGGCGCACGCCTGGACGGTCCAGATCGCCCCTGGCTGTGTTGCGGACTCGCTCGCGTAGCGCTGCTACGCGTCGCTCGCCGCGCCTTGCCAGATGACGATCTGGCCTCGCCCAGCCGCACACCACGTTACGCACA
>DASWKO010000063.1:0-4815 GCA_036396595.1 Nitriliruptorales bacterium
TGCTGCCCCGCGCGGCATCGGGTCAGGACATCTCGGTGTACGTGTCCCAGATCACCGGACCCCGGCGCGCCGGCGAGATGGACGGGCCGGACGAGTTCCACCTGGTGATCCTCGACAACGGCCGCTCGGAGCTGCTCGGGGACGAGTTCCAGGAGATGCTGAACTGCATCCGCTGCGGGGCCTGCCTGAACGTCTGCCCGGTCTACCGGCAGATGGGTGGGCACGGCTACGGGTGGGTGTACTCCGGACCGATGGGCGCGGTCCTCACCCCACTGCTCAACCACGCCGAGGAGGCGACCGAGCTCAGCGACGCATCGAGCCTGTGCAGTGCGTGCTACGACGCGTGCCCGGTGAAGATCCCGTTGCAGGACCTCCTGCTCGGGTTGCGGCGCGATCGGGCCGACGACGCCGACCGGCCGATGCGGATGGCCTGGGACGCCTGGGCAGCGGCGTGGAGCCGGCCGGTGGCCTACCGGACCAGCACCCGGATGGCGGGGTCGCTCGGCCGCGTGCTCCCGCAGGGGCTGTTCCCGAGCGGCTGGACACAGGGCCGCGAGGTGCCGCGCCCACCCAAGGGCCACACGTTCCGCCAGCGCTTCTCGAAGGGCGAGATCTGATGGAGCGCGACGCCTTCCTCGCACGCACCCGGAGCCAGCTCACGGGTCCACGGCCGCACAACGTCGCGCACCCGATCCCGGCCTTCGACGGCGTACCGAGCATCGACTACGCGCTGGACCTCAGCGACCTGCCGGCTGCGTTCGACCGGGCCGCAAGCGCCCACGGAGCGGTGATCCGACGGGTCGCGAACACCGGCGCCGTGGGTGACGTCATCGACGAGGTGGTCGCGACGCACGCGGTCAAGCGGGTGGCGCTCTCGGCGGACCCCGAGGCCACGGCGGTCGCGGCGATGGTGCACGGACGGGGCGATGTCGAGGTCGTCCAAGCCGACCGGCCACAGGCGCTGGCGGACGTCGACCTCGGCATCACCGGGGTGTCGTGGGCGATCGCGGCGACCGGCACGCTGGTGGTCGAAGCCGGGCGCGCGGGCAGCCGCAGCGTGTCGCTGGTTCCGCCGGTGCACCTGGCCGTGGTGCCCGTCAGCCGGCTCGTGGCCACCACGTCGAACATCTGGCGGGCGGTCCCCGACCGGTTCCCGGACGGGCTGCCCTCCCAGCTCGTGTTCATCAGCGGCCCCAGCAAGTCCGCCGACATCGAGTTCACGCTCACCATCGGCGTCCACGGCCCCAAGCACGTGTGGATGTGCCTCGTCGACGACCTCTGATCCAACGCGCCAGCACCGCCTTGGGCAGGGCAGACGGGACGATCACGTCTTGTGGGCACAGACGAACCCTCAGCAGGGCATTCGTCGGGCCACACCACGTACGCGCCCACGATCGCTGCGACGATGGTGTGACACCCCACACGAGGAGGCGGCAACGTGGACGAGCTCGTGGACAGCTCCGGCATCGGCGACGACCGGACAGCGCTGCGGGCGCGTCTGGGCGAGGACGGCTACCTGTACTTCCCTCGGCTCGTGGACCCTGCACCCGTGCGTGCCCTGCGCAGCTCGATCCTCGCGGAGCTGGCGCAGCGCGGCTGGCTGGCGGCAGGCTCCGACCCCGAGGACGCGCTGCCCGACGACGTGATCCGCGCCGAGGTCGTCCGGAGCCAGGAGGAGCTGGAGGCGGCACTGCAGGAGGACGGCTGGTTCGGGGGGTACCGGGCGATCCAGCGCCTCGAGGCCTTCCACCGGCTCGCGTTCGACGACGACCTGGTCGGGACGGTCCGCACCCTGTTGGGCGACGACGCCTTCCCCCACCCGCGCAAGATCGCGCGGGTCGTCTACCCGAGCGACCCGACCCTGACGACCGCGCCGCACCAGGACTACACCCACATCCAGGGCACCGCCGACTTCGTCACCTGCTGGCTGCCGCTGGGCGACTACTCGCGCGGTGCCGGAGGCCTTCGGATCCTGCGTGCGTCCGGCGCCAACGGGGTCTACCCCGTCGAGGCCGCGGACGGAGCGGGCGGGATCGGCTCGAAGGTCGCGTCGGACGGGCCGGGCTGGCTCACGACCGACTTCCACGCCGGCGACGTGCTGCTGTTCCACTCGTTGACGGTCCACGCGGGATCCCCCAACACCTCGCAGGCGCTGCGGCTGTCGGTCGACTACCGCTTCCAGTCAGCGTCGCAGCCCATCACCTCGGCATCCCTGAAGCCCCACATGCACCCTCGCGTGCCCGACTGGCCCGATCTGATCGACGGTTGGGAGACCACCCGGTGGATCGTGCCGCCCACGGGCATGCGCGTCGTCGAGTGGATGCCCCCCGACGTCACCGCCGAGGACGGACTGGCGGCGTGGCACCGCCAGATGCCTGCGCCGGTCTCGGAGCTCGTGTCGATCCAGGGTGACGGCGTGGCCGCCCCCGCCTGACCCCGCCCCGTCCCCCGTCCCCCGTTGAAGCGTGCGGTAACCCGCGGATACGCCGGTTGCGGCACGCCTCATCGCGGGGCGGTCAGGTCACGTCGGGACCCTGCGTGGTGCAGGCATCGGTCCCCGCGTCGCCCCGCTGCTGCTCGACGTCACCCTCGGGCCACGTCCCGGCGAGGTAGCGCTGGCCCTGCTCGATCATCCGCCAGCAGCCGTTGCCACGCCGCCCGGGCGCCTGGCCCTGCGGGTCCCACCACTGGGCCTGCGCGTCCTTCACGCACGTGAAGTCACCCGGCTCGTAGAAGCACGCCGGCACCTCCGGGTCACCGCTGGGGATGGCGGGGATCGCGTGGAACCCCCGGTCCATCGCCTCGGGGGTCAACCGCGGACCCGCCACCTGGATCCCGATGAACACCTGCCGCAGGTGGTGGAAGAACTGGCACGCGGTCCCGGTGATGTCGGCCATCGGCGCATCGGGCTCGACCTCGAGGTACGCACGGACGCACGCCTGGTCCTGCGGGTCGGTCACCGCCGGGTAGACGGTGACGCCGCGCACGTACTGGAACGCGCCCTGGTGTTGGATGCGGCTCTGGAACTCGCGCTCGGAGGTGTCGTCACCGGCCAGTACCCACTCCGGGTACCAGCCCAAGCCGCCCGCTGCCTGGGTGTGGGTGACGTCGCTCCCGGTGAACAGGATCGTGGTCACACCCTCCTGCCGGAACCGCGCGATGTTGGTCGCGGCCGCGGCGTCGTCCTCGCTACCGGCCGCACCGTAGGTGCCCTCGGCGAACGTCATCCCGCAGTCCCGGAGCCGCTGGCGGATCATCTCGCCGTACACGGCGTAGTCCGTCACGCTCACGGTCCGCAGGAGCCCGAACACCCGCTCCTGGCCGTGGTCGTCGTTGCCCGAGAAGCTGACCTGGTACGGAGCGACCTTGGAGCAGACGTACGAGCTGTACAGATCAGCCCGGTTGTCGAGGGACGGGTTGTAGCTCCAGGCGTGGCCGGGGCGCTTGCGGAAGAACGCCTCGGTCTGTCCGAACCCGGTGATGCCCGTCCAGTTGCCGATGAACGACACGATCCCCAGTTCGTTCAGCGCCTCGAAGTACGCCGACGAACTGACGCCCACGAAGCCGAGGACCGCGAAGGGGTCGACGTGCTGCTTGGCCTCGAGCGCCTGCGCGCGCCGGTGCTCGGGCGTGCGCTCCTCCCCGCCCCCGTCGTAGTGGATCCAGAAGTGGACGTTGCGCCAGTAGGTCTGGTAACGCAGGTTGAAGTGGCGCTGGTACGCCCGGAACACGCGCGTGTACACGACCTCGTCGCCGCCCTCTGGAGGCTCGCTCAGGTCGACCCACGTGTTGGTCGGGGTGGACTCCAGCCCCCGGCTGCTGGCGCCACCGCTGCTGCCCGGCATGAAGATGACCAGGCGGACCTCGTCGGACGTGACGCCGGTGTGCGTCGCCCCGCCGTTGTCGCCATCGAAGTGCGCGACGCACGGCGGCGACATCGGATCCTCCGTCTGCCGGGGCGGGTCGCCCAGGCACCGCTTGGTGACCGGGCGTGCTCCCTCGCCCTCGGGCAAGGGAGGCGGCGGTGGGAGCCCTGGTCCTGCGCCACCTACGACATCCCCGGACAGGTCGGATGACGACCCCAGGCTCAGCGACGCGACGTTGCCGGTCTCGACGGGCGGTGGCTGGTCGTCCTGCGGAGGGACCGGCGCGAACTCGAGGGTCTGGTTCGGGTTGCTCTGCGGGACGTTCAACGCGGACGGCAGGACGAACACGGCCAGCAGCACCGAGACGAGCCCGGACAGAAGTGGCGAGTACCGATGCGTCCGGCGACCGATGGTGGCTCGCGGTCGCTGGCTCATCGCCACTCACCCCTGGAGGTCTGACGTCGCTGCCACTCTCGCCGAGCCCGGGCGACCGCGGCTGGGTAGCTGCGACGAAAGCAGGCGCCCCGCTTCGTCGTGGCCCACCACACGGTGGCACCGAGCCGGAGCTTGACTGCACCCCACGACTGATCGAAGGGGATGCGACATGCGCTTCGCCGTCTGGCCGTTGCCTGCACAGCCGTTCACCGAGGTGGTGGCGCTGGCCCAGCACGCCGAGGCGACCGGCTGGGACGGCGTGTGGTTCGCCGACCACTTCATGCCCAACACGCAGGAAGCGGCCGGCGACACGCTCGAGTGTTGGGCCGCCGTGACGGCGTTGGCCGCGCTGGTGCCGCGGGTGACCATCGGGACGCTGGTGTGCGGCAACACCTACCGTCACCCCGCCGTGCTGGCCAACCAGGCCGCCGCCGTCGACGTGATCAGCGGTGGCCGGCTGGTGCTCGGCATCGGCGCGGGCTGGCAGGAGAACGAGCACCGCAAGTACAGCATC
>DASWKO010000064.1:0-10468 GCA_036396595.1 Nitriliruptorales bacterium
CAGCGGGGTTCTCGCCCTCGGCGATCGTGACTGTCCACTCGCCGGTGACAGGAGCGCCGATCAGGCCATCGAGCGCGGAGCCACCCCCTTCGCCCGCGACCGTGCCGTCGGCGTCCGTGGCGGCCCCCTGGGCCGCGATCCCTGCGTGGGTGACCGACATGAGCAGGCCGTCGGGGCTCACCCCGTCGGACGTCTCGACATTCACGAACACGCTCGTGATGACGTGGTCGCGCTCGTTGCGGGGCAGGAACGCCGGTGTCAGGTCGACCGTGACCGTCCCCGTGTCCGCGAAGCGGAAGAACTCGTCCGGGAACTGGAACCGCAGCCCGATGCCGACCGAGCCGCGGTGATCGGCGCTCGCGGCGAGCTCCGTGCGCACCTTGTGGGCCACGTCGTCGGCGTAGATGGCGTCGTAGTAGAGGACCAGGTGGACGTCGGTGACGTTGTCGTAGTCGAGGTCGTTGCTCCCGGGCGGCAGGTCCAGGATCCAGCCGCTGGCCACGCCGGAGTTCTCGAACACCGCGAGCAGGGACTCGTCGCCGGTGAAGACGAACCCGTCGTGCCGCAGGTCGTAGCGCGAGAGGATTTGCGTCTCCGGGGTTTGCACGCGCAGCTTGACGTCGCCCTGACGATCGCGGAACCGGGACGTCCCGGCGTTGGTGAGCGTGCCGTGGATCCCGTCGCCGCCCACGAGGCCTTCGATCACCACCTCGACGCGCTTCAGCTTGCGCAGGTGCTCACCGGGCAGCCGGCGGTCGAAGTCCTCCAGGAACGTCTGGAAGTCGATGCGTCCGGTGCGCTTGAAGTCTCGCTGGAACTGGAACGGGTACCGGCTGGCGAGCGAGATCGAGGTCTTCGCAGGTACGTGCTTGGCGGTGTCGAGGATGCGGTCGAACTCGAACTGGTCGATATCCGCTCGGAGGAAGTCCGCCGCGAACAGCCCGTTGAGGTCGCTGCGCGTGTAGTCGAACCGGACCCGCTTGACCTCGAGGTCGTACTCGACCTCGAACGCCCGCTCCATCAGGAACGCGGCACCGATGGCCCAGTCGAGGTAGCGCTCGCTCAGCTCGCGCTGGGCGTTGGCCAGCGCGTCCCACAGTTCCGGTCCGAACTCCTGGGCGTCGAACGCCTCGAGCTGATCGCGTGCCTGGTTGACGCGGAGCTCGGCCAGCTCGCGCGACGCCTCCGCGACCTCGACCATCCGGTCGGCCACGTCCACCTGTGCGTCCGCCACCACGAGCGCGTCCTGCTGCTCCTGGATCAGCCGCTCCTGGTTCGCCAGCTCGAGCTCACGGTTGAGTTGCGCGCGCTGCCGGGCGACGATCCTGGTGATCTGGTACGTGTCGTAGGTGCCCGGCGAGATCCCGAGCACGTCACCCCAGCTCTCGCTGATCTCCGCCTTGTCCATCGGCCCCGTGGCCCAGCCATTGATCTCCTCCAGCACGACGAGTCGCGCGCTGATGGCCTCGTAGTCGGCCTTGCGCTGCACCGCGTTGTCCCGCCGGGTCGTCGCGAGGTCGCGGCTGCGCTCGGCGGCCACGCGCTGCGCCTCCGACGCGGCGATCCGGCGCTGCTCGACGGCGAGCGCCGCCTCCTGCGCGGACACTGCCTGCGCCAGCGTCAGGCGCGTGAACTGCTCGGTCTCCGACTGGTCCCGGAAGCTGATGTAGGCGCGCTCGGCCTGGGACGCCTGGTTCGCGAGATACCGCGCGACGTTCTGAAGGTACCGCCAGGTGTGCAGCGGCACGATGTCGTCGGCGATGCCGAGGTAGTTGATGTTGGCCAGGATCGCGCGCAGTGCGACCTCCGCCTCCAGCAGCACGGAGCGCCGGCCGTAGTCGAGCTGCGCGAAGCGTGGCCGGTCGGCGCTCGTGAGGAACTGCATGGTCTCGGCGGCGAGCCCCGCGAAACCGCCACGGTACATCTCGCCGTCGAGGACGAAGCTGGTGCCGTCGATCCGCACGACCTGCTCGAACAGCGCCCGCGCCCGCTGCGGGTCGCGCCGGCGGTAGTGCTGCATCCCCCAGGCGACGAACGCCTGGGCCATCTTCCGCCAGACGACCGGCCGCTCGATGGTGAGGTTGAGGAACCGGTAGTCACGGACCTTGCGGTAGAAGTCCAGCGCGCGCTCGTGGTCGCCGAGCCGCACGTACGTGTCGGCGATCGCCAGCGGGAGCGTGAAGCCGCCCACGTGCGCGAGGTACGTCGCGAACGTCGGGAGGTCGACGATCGCAACGTCCAGGGCCGTCAGGGTCGTCGCGTGGACGCGGTCGGCCAGCACCTGTGCGACGTCCGCGGTGGTGGTCACGTCCAACTCGCGCACGGCCCCGTTCACCAGCACCGACCGCGTTGCCGCCGGGACCGTGCCCGCGGGGACCGCGCCGAAGCGGCCGTCGCCCAGGGGTATCACGACCCCGTGCCGGGCCGCCGGTGCATCGCCCTCGAGCGCGGTGAGGTCGATCAGCTCGAGGTTGGACCGCGCGGCCGCAGCCGCTTCACCGCTCCCACGGGCGCCGACGAGCGTGGTGGCCGCCGTCAGTCGCTCGCGCGCGAGCGCGAGGTCGCCCGCTCGCATCGCCACGACGCCCTCGAGGACCATGAGGTCGCCGGACTCGGGCCCGTCCGAGGCGACCGATGCCCGGGCCCGGTCCAGCACCGCGCGCGCGGCTGCTGGCTCAAGCGTCGCGGCGGCGTGCGTGGCCGTGATCACCGCGCGCGTCGACGCCGTGCGCTGCCAGCCCACGCCCTCGAGCAGGTCGACGAGGCCGGTCGGGGGGTCCATCGACGACACGATCGGCAGCCCACGGTCTGCGCCGTTGCGCAGGCGCAGGATCGCCGTCGACGCATCCACGAGCTGGTCCGTGACGTCGAACGCCAGCAGCGTGTCGGGCCGTGCCTTGAAGATGAGGTCAGGTGACACGCCGACCACGAGGCGCGGGATCAGGGCCCACGCCTCCAGGTACTGGTCGAGGGCCGGTGCGTACGCCCGCTCGTGGAAGTGCGCGTGCCCGGCCAGCAGGTGGCCGCGGATGCGCTCCTCCAGCGGCGTGTCGGGGTCCTCGACGACGAGAGTCGACGTGGCCCGCCAGCCCATGCGGTAGGTGAACAGGTCCGGTGCCGCCAGAGCCACGTCAGCTCCTTCGTTAGGTGGTGTCTGTCATCTGCCCGTGCGTCGGTTCGTGCACTGCTCGCGCTCAGCCATCGATCGAGGCGGCGAGTGCGGCCGAGTTCCAGTAGGCCAGCGTCCGTCCCTGCGGATCCACGCGCTGGTCGCCGTGGGTCCAGGCCCCCGCCGTCGACGGCGTCACACGCACGCCCCACCGGCCTGCGTAGTCCCACCACGCGGGGTGCTCGCAGTGCCGTCCCGGCGGGAACGCGGTGGTCTCGTCGGGGTGGTTGACCAGGTCCACGACGCGCAGGTCGAACGGCACCGTGTTACGGCCCGTGGGCGATCCGGGGTTGCCGCCGCTGGGCTCGCCCCCGGCGTCGCCGCTCGGTCCGCCCCCGCTGCTGCCTCCGCTGCCCGGCGGCGCGTCGGCACCGGCGGGGTCGCTGGTGTCGCCCGCGGTGGGGCCGTCCGGGTCGGACTCCTGCGTGTCGGGATCGGCCGTGGTGGAGGGATCGCTGCCGCCGAAGAGCGCGACCAGGATCGCGATGATGATGAAGAGGGCGACGAGGACCGCGAAGATCACACCGAGCACCGCCGCGGCCGCCAGGAGCCCGATCAGCGCGAGGATCGCCGCGACCCCCCACGCCAGCACCGCCAGCACCCACACCAGGAAGGCGATCGTCAACCAGAAACGCGAGCCGGCATCCATGCCGCCACCCAGCGTGAAGCCGAGCGGCGGCACCCCGGTCGCGGGCGGCGGCGTCCCCGCAGGATCGTGGAACAGCCGGTGCGTCCCCTCGGCCACGAACACCAGCGGCTGCGTACCGTCCGCGCCGGGCCCTGCCTGGGTCGTGTCGCCGCCGGCGGGGATGACCCGCATCTGGCTCCACGGGACGGGCTGCCGGACGTGGCGGTCACCCTGGCGACCCTGCGTGAGCACCACGTGGACCGGCGGCTCGCTCACCTCGGGCTCGCCGGGCTGGTCGCCGAGCGGGAAGTACAGGGAGGCGGTCTCCCACTGGCCCTCGCGGCGCGGTGGCGCGTCGGTGCCGGGCACGTGGTCGGCCAGCGCGAAGAAGTAGTGGTAGGTGACGCACAGGAACCCGTCGAGGTCGGTCAACCGAGCGCCGCCCTCCTCCGCGGGGAAGTCGCCGGCCGGATCGTGCAGCGAGCGATCGAGGTCCACGTGCGCCGCCACGCGCTCGATCTCGGCGTACACGGTGGGCGACACCGGTTGAGGGACCCAGAGCACGGGACGGTTCGGCTCGAGGTCGAACGCCTCCCAGGTGTTCGACGTGCCGATCGACGCCGCCTGCTCGGAGAAGGCGCGGTACAGGTACTCGGGGTCCCCTGTGCGGCGGGCCTCGTCGAGCCAGCCCGCGAAGGACAGGAACACCGCGTCGCCGGCCTCGCCGAACTCCGCCAGCGCCGGCTGGCCGCCGCTGCCCGGCAGCAACAGTGGGCGGTTGCTCGGATCGGGTGGGCCGGCGCGCCGGATGGTACGCCCGTCCGATCGCTCCTCGAGCACCGCGGTGCCGCGCTGGCGCGGGTCGTGGATCAGGTCATCGTCGTGCCAGGGCCGGTCCGACGCCACCCAGTCGGCAGCGGTCGCGTGCCCCAGCCAGGACTCGACCTGGAGCGGGAAGTAGCGCTCGTTCTCTGAGAACTGGAGCACCGGCAGGTACGCGGCGGCCAGCTCGCGCAGGTGGTCGCAGGTGAGCGGTCGCGGCGCCCGGTTCGGTGCTCGGTTAGCCATCTCGGCCCTCGTGTTCCTCGGGTTCGTCGTCCGCCTCGCCGGGCTCGTCGCTGGCCGGCTCGCGGCGGCGCTCGTGCTGGCGCTCGTGCCGCTCGCGGTCCTCCTCGGTCGGCTTCCACCCGACGATCGCCTCCTCGGGCGAGCCCGGCGGGTCGAGCTCGTCGCCGTCGGTGTGCGGATCGCCCAGGCGGACCGGCACCGGCTCCTGCTCGTGCTCGCGGTCGCGCGGATCGCGCACGGGCGGGCTCGGCCGGCAGAACGCGTCGGCGACCTCACGCATGGCCGCGCTCGCAGCGCGGTCACCCTGGAGCGCGCGCCGCAGCAGCTTCGCGAGCGGCAACCGCATGACCAGATCCTCCGCGCGCGTCCGGAACGCGTCGAGCTGGACGTCGGTCAACCGATCGGCGAAGAGCTGCAGCGTGGCACCGAGCGCCGACACCGCCTCGACCGCGTCGCCGCGCGAGACGGCGGACGAGCCGCGCGCGGCCAGCAGGGCCACTTCGGCGGCTCGAGCCGGGTCGCCGCCCGTCACGGCGACGCGGAGATCGGCTTCGAAGCGCTCCAACTCGACGTAGACCTGCTTGGCTCGGGTCGCGTCCCAGCCCTCCTCCTTCAGGTCATCGATGGTCCCGTCGGCCACCTCGACCGACCCGCAGCAGTCGTCGGTCCGCTCCGGGTCGGGCTCCTCGCGCCAGATCTCGAGGTCGTCGATCCAGCCATGCAGGCTGTAGACGTGCGGCGGCTCCGGCCAGTGCCCGACGGTGACGCCCTTCGGGCCGACGCCCCGCACGGGTCCGGCGAGGTCGTGCATCGTCGCCTGCGTGACGCCGTCCACCGCGATCGCCGCGCTGACGACGCCGTCGTGCCCGAACTCGATGGTGTGCCACTGCCCGAGCTTCACCACGCGGGCCTGCGTGACGGGGCCGCGCCACATCCCGTTGGCGTCGAGGATCGTCCCGCGGACGCTGCGGTTGGGCTGCACGAAGAGGGCGAACGAGAGGTGCCCTTCGACGAGGTTGTGGCGGCGGCGCAGCCACCACCAGCGCCACCACCAGCGCCGCACGAACGGGACGTGGGGGAGCCAGTGCCACGTCCACCACAGCCACCACCACCACCATCGCGGGATCTTCACGCGCACTCGGACGCGCAGGCCCTGCAGGTCGGCGAGGTCCGCGGAGGGTGGGACGTCGACGCGGCTGCCGTGCCCGTTGAAGTACAGCGACCCCACGACGTCGCCGGTCCCGGGAGCCGTCTGCGTCGGGACCCCGTGGTTGCCGTTACCGGACGCGTCGGTCGCCCGACCGTTGGCGTAGGTGTGGTGGAGGATGCGGCGGTACACGTCAGTCACCACACGGGTCGGTGAAAGGCGGACGATCGGCGAAGATCTCGAAGACCTCGGTTCCCTCGCTGCCGAGCGTGACGTCGAACCCGAGCAGCGGTAGCTTCCCGACCGCCCGCACCCACCAGGAGCCCGGCCCGTTGGCGTCGACCCTGGTGGGGTCAACCATGCCGAACGGCTCGGCGATGGCGAAGTGGCCAGCGAACGACGACAGCAGCACCTCGCTCTTCAGCGTGAAGGTGGTCGCCGGCATGAGGCTGTCCCACCTCACCTCGCCGGTCCCGACCAGCTTCTCCTGCTTGCCCAGCCACAGGTCGACCCGCGGCCGGTCCGCGTCCGCGTGGCCGTCGCGGGGGCCCACCCGCACGGACAGGCCTGACTCGCTCTCTTCGAAGGTGTCCTGGTCGGTCGGGACCTTGAACGGGGTCCAGATCGTCAGCGCCGGGAGGTCCTCGACCGACACGTCGGCGGCGGGTGCGCTCTGGGGCGCGATGCGCAGCCCGTGGATGTAGGTGTACGCCCAGAACGCCGTGCCGTCGGACGGGTGCTCGCGGTCGGGGCCCACGATGGCGAGGCGGCAGACCGTCACCTCCTCCGACACCGCGAGGTGGAGCCCGTCGCGAACCCAGTCCGCGGGGATCTCGGGCCACAGCACGGGGCGCGTGCCGTCGGCCTCGCTCAGCAGCGACGGGTCGTGGAGGTTCACGAACGACAGTCGTGGCGGCAACGACTCGATGCGACCGGTGAGCAGGCCGACTCCCGCACGGCGCCCGGTCTGAGGGCCGTAGTGGAGGCGCGTCGTCGGCTCGCCCCACAGCACGACCTCCCCGGAGCGGCTCGACGCCGCCAGGTCCACGCGCGTGGCGGCGCGAGCCGGAGCGATCGGTGCGGCGCCGTCGATCCCGGTCGGCGCCGCGGTCCGCAGGTCCACGCGCAGCTCGTCGGGCACGTCCGCGACGCGGACCCGGAGGTCGTTGCGGCCGGCCTCGAAGGTGTGGACACGCGCGGCCCGGTTCACGCGGTCGCGATCAAGGACCAGGTGGGCTGTGGGCAGCGACAGCGGGGTCGCGGTCGGAGGCTCGCCACCGACCGCGAGCGAGCGCAGCCCCACGACGCGCGCCGTTACGCGCTGCATCGCGGGTCCGTCCGCGGTGGCCGCGACCGCCGGACCCTCCGTGAACCCCAGGGCCACCTGGGGGGTTGGTCGCACGGCCAGCCGCGCGGCTCCGGGTGCGGTCAGGGCGGCGCGGACGCCGGTCGGCCCCGAACAGTCCACGCTCACGCCGCCGCTCGCGTGTCTGGCCTCGACCACCACGCTGGGCCTGGCGACCGGCTCGTTGGGTACGACGGTGGTGGGCGCGATCCGCGTGAGGACGTCCAGCGAGTCGATTGCCAGGCCGCCCTCCGGCGCAGCGACGCCCAGCCCGTGGCCGGCGAACGTCGCGGTCGTCGTGGCGGCCGACGACACCAGCGGCAGCCCATCGACGAGCTGGACGTCGAAGCCCTCGGCGGGGAGGATCGGCAGCGCGGCGTTGACACGCATCCGCTCGCCGTCCGGCGCGGCCGGCGGGAGATCGGCCACCACGCGCACGCCCTCGACGCGGCCGGCGATGCGCAGGCCGAGGTCGCGCGGCTGGCCGGGCGGGTCCACGTGCAGGTCGACGCTCAGCCGCTGGGGCAGGTGGACCGCCCGGGCGAGGATCGTGGCGTCGTCCCCTCGCAGGCGCGCCCGCAGCGGCCGGTCGCTCGTGAGCACCCCACGGTCGAACGGCGACTTCTCCGGGTCCTCGAGCTCGAGCTCGACGAGCCAGTCCTGCGCACCGGCGGGGCTGCCCGACCTCGCGTGGACGCCGTCCGCCTGCGCTTGCACGAGGACACGCAGCGGCAGTCGCAGCGCCGCGTCTACGCCCGCGTCGTCGGCGTCCAGCATCGCGGCCTGGGGCGCCAGCGCCAGCGGTTGCCGGAGGGGGGCGAGCGGGTGCTCGCCGGTGCGCGTCCGTACCGCGACCCCCGCCAGGGGGGTGGCGAGGGGGTCCGCGTGACCGCTCCCGCCGTGCAGTACGACCAGCAGCGGCGCCGCGCGCACGCGCAGTTGCAGGTCATCGAGCTCGTAGACGGTGGCGGCCAGTCCACCGTCGTCGGTCGGGAGCCGCAGGGTCGCCCACGTGGTGGGTTCCTCCGCGGTGATGCGAGTGACGGTGCCGTCGAGGTGCCGCCCGGCGCCGCTCCCGGCGAGTTGGGGCGTGTCGTCCACCACGAGGTGCCGCGCGAGGCGCCACAGCTCGATGTGCGACGCGGGCGTCGCCGGCGCCACGGTGACCGCGAACAGGTGCAGGCGCTGCGGCGACCGCAGCGTGAGCACCGAGCGAGAAACCCGCTCGCCGTCCAGCACCTCCAGCAGCGCCGCCTCCTGACGCAGCTCCACGTGTGGACCGGCGCCCGGCAGCGCGCCGGCTGCGCCCGCGATGTCGGCCCGCACGCCCGCCAGCGCATCCGGGTCCGCCACGAAGATGTCCTGGCTCAGCGGCAGCAGGCTGCTCGGGTCCGTCGGCCCGAGGTCGGGCACGCCCGGCAGGTCTGGCAGGCCGCCTCCCGTGACCAGCAGCGTGGGGCGGTGAGCGCTACGACGCGTGCCTGCGACGCCCTCGCCCGCCAGCACGCCGAGCCGCAGGGCGTGGGCCAGGTCGGTGGCGATGTCGGGCCCCTGTCCGGCGAGGCTGATGTCGGTCGTCTGCGTGTCGCCGGGACTCGACAGCGTCCCTTCGCTGCGGAGCACCACGGTCGTCAGGTCGGGCAGCGCACGGTTGAGGTGGGCGAGCTCGGTGAGCACCCAGCTCCCGCTGTTGCTGCCGGTGACCACGCCGCCGTCGGTGCGCAAGCCCACCCCGAGCTGGACGTGCAGCGCGGTGATGCGGCGCACCCGCACCGTGATCCCCGCTATCGCGGTACCGGACAGGACCGGGTCGACGCGGACCGCGAGGTCGTCGCCCCCGGTGCCGTCCGCGTCCAGGCCGCACTCGATGCCGATCGGCAGGTACCAGTAGCGCTCGGTCCCTCCCGCGATCGTGTGTGCGTAGAGCGGGAGCGGCGCCGTCGTGGACGTGGGCAGCGGTACCGCGTCGACCGTCCCCAGCGCATCGCCGAGCGTCCCGAATAGCGCCGCCAGCAGCCCGACCACGCCAGTCATGCCCCCCCTCGCCCTTCCCCGGGCGGGAAGGTTGCCGGCCGCCTTCGGCCAGATGGACGGGGGACCCTAGAGGTCGGAGGTCCGATGTGACCGACTTGTCTTGGTTGTGTTGCATGAGCGTTCAACGGTGTGCGTGCAACGCCCGTCGTGGCAGTCGAGGAGGACCGACGTGCCGACGAACGCGCGGGCGAACGGCCTCGTAGTCGCTGGTTCGGCGCGACGGACCACGTAGTCGTCGTGCTCTGACCGTGGGTTGTCCATGACGCGCGAGGCTGGGCCAAGCCAGGGCGATGTGCGCCGGTCCGTGCGGGCAGTCGCCGCGCTGCCGCGCCCTCGCAGACCGGTGTCGAGTGTCATCGCGGGGCGGGGCGGAGCAGATGCAGGTCGGTCGCGTACGGCATGGTGACGTGCCGGCTATGGCTGCGGGCGAGGTCGCGGACCGCGCCCTCGACGCCCTGGCGCTGGTCGACGTGCCGGACGACCTGGTTGCCGGGATGGACAACGCCCCGGGCGACCGGCACGTGCTGGCCGCCGCCGTCGGAGCAGATGCGCAACCAGTGATCACGGCCAACACGGCGGACTTCCAGTCTCCGCGGTTCGTCGGGCCGGACAGGATCGCGATCGAGGCGCCGGGAGAGTTCCTGGCCACTGTCCTCGACGAGCAGCCAGACCTGATGGCCACGGCGCCGTGGCAGCTAGCATCGAACGAGGTCGTGGTTACGGGGGCGGGCTGAGGTTGGCGATGTCGCGGAGGTCCTGGGGACGTCCGGATGCTCGCTTCATGCGGATGAGGTCGTCGAGCCCCGCGACGCGAACGACGACACCGGTTGCCGTGACCTCGACGGAGCGGGCGCGCAGGCCGTCGTAGTCACCGGCGCCCGGGACGTCGTTGAGGTAGTCGACCGGGCCGGCATCGGTGTCGAGCGTGAAGCTGGCGCCATCGGCGAGCGTGGCGGGGTCGGTGGGATCGATGTCGAGGAGGTCGGCGTCCACACCGCGAAGGCGGGCGTTGAGTTCGTCGAACGCTGCGGCGAGCCGGTCGAGGTTGTCGCGGTCCTGTCGGGCGACGAAGTCGAT
>DASWKO010000065.1:0-16890 GCA_036396595.1 Nitriliruptorales bacterium
CACCGCACCGGACCCGCTGGCCGCGTTCGTCCGCGTCACCGACACCGACCACGACGCCGAATCGGTCCAGGCTCTGGCCGAGGAGCACGCCGTGGACGAGCTCCCCGACCCGATCGCCGAGGATCAGGCTCGGCAGTTGGAGAGCCAGCGCTACGAGGCGTTCGGACTCGGACCGTCCGCCGGGGCGCTGGCCGCGCCCGAGGCGTTCGCCGGAGGCGACACCCTGGGCTCCTCCGGCGCGACCGGAGGTGGCACCGTGGATGGCGCCAGCACCGACGGGGGCGACACGGAGTCGGGCGAGAACGACACCGTGGAGGATGCCCCGGCGGCCACCTCGGCCGAGCCGCCGGCCCCCCAGGCCCGGATGGAGGCGGACGGGCAGATGGCCGACCCGCTCGCCGACGTGCGTCGCTGCCTGCCCGAGATCGTGTCGACCGCGACCGAACCGGTCATCCCGCTGTTCGCCGAGGTCGCGACGTTCGACGGCGAACCGGCCATCATCTACCTCGTGCTGACCCGCGAGCCCGGCGACCGGCTGTTCGGCCGCATCGAGGCCTGGGTGGTCGGGCGCGCCGACTGCTTCCCCGTGTTGTTCCAGCAGATCGCCCGCTGACCCCGACCGACCGCGCAGATCAGCGGTTGTAGGCGATCCAGACCCCGTAGGCGGCGCCGGCGAACGTCAGGATGGGGCCGACGTTGAGCAGGCCGGAGACGCTGAGGCCGGCCAGCAGCCACCCGCCGATCGCCGCTGCGACGCCCAGCACCATCGCCGTGTTGCGGAAGGGGTCGGCGCGGTTGTTCTCGGCGCCCCACAGCACCGCACGGGCGATCCCGTAGGCCACGACGCCGGTGATGATCGCCCGGAAGAAGCCGCCGGTCCGGTACAGCAGCGACAGTGCGAACGCGGCCAGCACCGCCGCCCCGACGCCGACCGCGATCCCCTTGCGGTACTGGTGCGGCTTGCCCCGGCGGACGGCTGCCTTCTTCTGCCTGGCGCACTCGGGACACTTCTGACCCACCGCCGTCTCGATCAGGCAGCGCGGGCAGATCGGCGTGCCGCACTCGGAGCAGAACAGCCGGGTGGGCATGTCGGGGTGGCGCGCGCAGGTGATCTCGGTCGTTTCGGACACGGGGTGGCAGGGCTCCCGTCAAGGCGGCGCGAGCAGGGTACGGCGGCGGCTGGCGGCTCCCCGCCTCCCGCCGGGCGTGCTGACCCGAGCCGCCCGCCCGACGGGGCCGTAGAGGGAATGTGACCCTCCGGGGTCCCGTTACGCTTGGGCGAACCTCCGTCCCCACCTCCGTCCCCCTCTCCGCAGGAGTGCCACGCATGCCCGATGCCTCCCCCCAGACCCGCGACGTCGTGATCATCGGGTCCGGGCCGGCTGGCCTGACCGCCGCCACCTACGCAGCGCGCGCCAACCTCGAGCCGCTCGTGATCGAGGGCATGGTCGTGGGCGGGCCGACGGGCGGCCAGCTCACCCTGACCACCGACGTCGAGAACTACCCGGGGTTCCCCGAGGGGATCATGGGACCCGATCTCATCCAGGGCATGCGCGCCCAGGCCGAGCGCTTCGGCACCACCTTCTGGACCGAGGACGCCACGGCCGTCGACCTCGACCAGCGGCCGTTTCGGATCCAGACCGCCTCCCAGGAGGTCTACGCCAACGCCCTCATCATCTCGACCGGCGCCAAGCCGCGCCGCCTGGAGGTGCCGGGCGAGGACGAGCTGTGGGGCGGCGGCGTGTCGGCCTGCGCCACCTGCGACGGCTTCTTCTTCCGCGACCAGCACGTGGTGGTCGTCGGTGGCGGTGACTCCGCGATGGAGGAGGCCACGTTCCTCACCAAGTTCGCAAGCTCGGTCACGGTGATCCACCGCCGCGACGAGCTGCGCGCGTCCAAGATCATGCAGGAGCGGGCGCTCAAGAACGACCGGATCGAGTTCCTCTGGGATACCGAGATCGACGAGATCCTGGGCGACAAGGGGCAGGTCTCCGGCGTCCGCATCCGCAACACCAGGACCGGCGAGGCGGCCGACCTCGCCTGCGACGGCGTGTTCCTGGCCATCGGCCACATCCCCAACACCGAGCTGTTCGACGACTGGCTCGACACCGACGAGGACGGCTACCTGCGCGTGGAGCACCCGACGACGCGCACGAACGTGGCGGGCGTGTTCGCCTCCGGCGATGTGATGGACCACACCTACCGCCAGGCCGTCACTGCCGCCGGCACCGGCTGCAAGGCCGCCATGGACGCCGAGCGCTACCTGGCGGAGATGCACAGCTAGAGACGCGCCGCCGGCCTCAGCGCTCGAAGCCGACCTCGAGCTGGTGCTCCTCGGTGCCACGCACGACCGTCAGTGCCAGCGGCGTCGACACGTCGTGGGCCTCGAGGATCGCGAACAGCTCGTCGGGCGTGGTCACGGGCTGGCCCGCTGCCTCGATGACGAGGTCGCCACGCTGCAGGCCAGCGTCGCGGGCGGGTCCGTCCTGCTCGACGCCGCGTACCAGCAGCCCGTCCCGGGGCTCCAGGCCGACGGCTTCGCGCATCTTGGCGGCCATCCGTGGCGGTGCGATCGCGACGCCGAGGCGGGCGCGTTGCCGCACCTGGCCGGTGGCCAGCGCCTGCACCCGCTCACGCACCTCTGTGCTCGCCGGGATGGCCAGGTACAGGCCATCGCCGCGACGGTGGGTGTCGATCCCGACCAGCTTGCCGTCGGCACCGACCAGTGGCCCGCCGCTGCTGCCGCGCGCGGCTGGAGCGGTGTGCTCGATCGCGTCGGCGATGACCCGGCCGCGGGGCCCGCGGAAGCCGCGGCCCACCACGCTGACGGTCCCGAACGTCACGCGCACGCCGCGCCCGTGCGGGTTGGCCAGCGCGAACACCGCCGAGCCGATCCCGGGTGACCACGAGCCCCACGCGACCGGCGTGACGTCGCCGGTGCCGACCTCGATGACCGCCAGGTCGCCGTCGAGGTCATGGCCGAGGAGGGTGCCGTCGCCCACCCGCCCATCACCCATGTGCACGTGTACCTGCTCGCTGCGCACGTTGTGGGCGTTGGTCAGCACCTGTCCCTCGGCGATCACCACACCGCTGCCTCGGCCGACGCCCACGACAGCCGCACCCAGGGTCGATGCCAGCCCTTCGATCGTGCTCGTCAGTTGCTCCAGCAGGCTGCTCACGGGGTCCTCCTCGGCCGCCGGGCGCGTCCATCGCGCCGTGTCCCGAGCCCCATCGGCTCGGTAGTCACTCATGAAACCATAGTAACTATGGAAGCGCAAGTAAGCAGGTCAGCGGTGAAACGGTGCGGTGGGGGCGTGCCGTGCCCGGCTGGCGCGTACCCTGTCGCGAGTGCGGTCAGGGAACCCGGCCAGGGAGGCAGGCGTGAGCGACAGCGGGCTGGTTGCGGCCGTCGAGCGGGTCGGTGACCGCTGGACCCTGCTGCTGGTCGAGGCGCTGCTGGACGGGCCGTCGCGGTACGGGGAGTTGCAGGAGCGGGTCGCCAGCATCTCGCCGAGCATCCTCAGCGCCCGGCTGAAGGCGCTCGAGGCCGCGGGCCTGGTGCTGGCCAGCCCCTACCAGGACCGCCCGACCCGCTTCGCGTACGAGCTGACCGCCACGGGCCAGGAACTGGCCGGGGCGCTACGCCTGCTGGCTGACTGGGGGTCGCGTCAGGGCGAGGGCGAACCCGACGAGGGCGTGCGCCACGAGACCTGTGGGACTCCCGCCGAAGCGCGGTGGTACTGCCCGACCTGCGAGGTCCTGATCGACGACGAGGACGCCGCCCTGCATCATCTGTGACCGCCGCGGCCGGCAGGCCTGGGGACCCGCAGGGAATACCGCGGGTCGCCGATAGAGTTGTGACCCACGACACCGCAGCACGTCCCCTGATCCTCGAAAGGCACACCGACCATGGGTGAGCACGCCGTTGCCGTGACCGACGACCAGTGGACCGCGCAGGTCCTCGAGGCCGACAAGCCCGTGCTGATCGACTTCTGGGCCGAGTGGTGCGGACCGTGCCGGATGGTCGGGCCGGTCGTCGAGGAGATCGCCGGCGAGCAGAAGGGCAAGCTCACCGTCTACAAGCTCAACGTCGACGAGAACCCTTCCACCGCCCGCCAGTACGGGGTCATGAGCATCCCGACCCTGATGGTGTTCAAGGACGGCGAGCCGGTGAAGCGGATCGTCGGGGCCAAGGGCAAGGCCCAGCTCATGGACGACATCAAGGACTTCATCTGACCCGCTTGGTGGGTCCTCGGGAGGCGCGCCCCTGCCTGCGGCCGGGCAGGTAGGCTCCGGATCACGACCCAGGGGCGCCCCGCCGGTACGGTGGGGCGTTGCTTACGTTCCAGGGAGGTTGTGGGCATGGTCAACGCCGGTCAGGCTCGCATGGAGCTGCTCCGCGCCGGCTTCGGTGTGGTGGTCGAGGAAGCCGACCGATCCGAGCAGCTTCCCGACGACGCGCCCGACCGGAACTCGACCTGGTGGGCCTCGCTGACCTCCAAGGATTCCGGCGAGATCGCCCACAAGCACTACGGCGGCGGCACCACCCCGGACGAGGCGGTCGTGCGTGCCTGGGACCGTTACCAGCGGGAGAGCTGAGCGGGCGCCGGGCTACCGGTCGGTCCCACCGGACCCGGCTACCCGGCCGTCCACCAGACGCACGCGCCGGTCGGCGCTCGCAGCGAACGCCTCGTCGTGGGTGACGAGCACGACCGTCGTGCCGTGGTCGTCCACGGCCTGACGCAGCAGGCCGATCACGTCCCGGCCGCTGTCCCGGTCGAGGTTGCCGGTCGGCTCGTCCGCGAGCAGCAGCACGGGGTCGGGCATCAACGCGCGGGCGATCGCCACGCGCTGGATCTCCCCGCCCGACAGCTCGCCGGGCGTGTGGTCCAGCCGGTGACCGAGCCCGACCTGCGCCAGCAGGTCGCATGCGCGGTCCCGGGAGCGCCGCAGCGGGACCTCGTCGAGCAGCCGGGGCAGCGCCACGTTCTCCCAGGCCGACAGCGTGGGTATGAGGTGGAAGAACTGGAACACCAAGCCCACGCGGCGGCGGCGGAAGGCCGCACGCTGGCGGCTGGTCAGCGCGGCGAGGTCCGCTCCCTCGACGGTCACCCGGCCCGCGTCCGGGGCATCCAGCCCGCCGAGCAGGTGCAGCAGGGTGCTCTTGCCCGCCCCGCTTGGCCCCACGACCGCCAGGAGCTGACCCCGGCCGACCGTGAGATCCACACCGTCCAGGGCGCGGACGGTCATCTGTCCACGGCTGTGCTCACGCACGACACCTTCGAGCCGTGCCACCACCCCGTCGCCGCCCGCCGCCCGGGTCACCGTGGCGCCACCGCGACCAGTGGCGGCGCGGCGGTGACCCACCGAGCCGCCACCCAGGCTCCGACGGCCGCGGTGCCGGTCCCCACCAGGATCGCCGCCAGGACGGCGGGGAGATCCACGCTCGAGGCGACCGGCAGGCCGAACAGCTCAGCCGCCGTGCCGGCCGCGGCGCGCTGCAACGCCAGCCCGACGGCGACCCCGACCACCGTGCCGACCAGGGCGGCGGCGGTGGCCTCGAGCACGACCGCACGCCGGACCGTGCGCTCGGGGGCACCCACGGCGCGCAGCAGGCCCAGCTCGCGGCGTCGCTCGACGACGGTCGCCGCCAGCAGGTTGAACAGCACGACCGCGATCCCCACGGCAACCACGATCCGCACCGCTCCCACCGCGCCGGTCAACAGCGAGACGTCCGCGCTCAGGGCCTCGAGCACCTCGCGGCCGGTCCGGACCTCGCCCGCGCCGCCGACCAGCGCGGCGAGCTCGGCCCGTGCCTCCGCTGCGCCGGCGTACGGCACCAGGACGACCTCGAGCACGCTCGGTCCGCGGCCACCGGTCGCCGAGCGCGCCGTGTCGAGCGGCACGACAGCCACGCCATCCGACGCCAGCATCGGCGCGGAGACGAGCGCGCCCACGGACAACCCGGCCGAGCCACCGGCGGGCAGGCCCGGCAGGCGGACGACGTCGCCTTCGCCGACATCGAGGAGCGCCGCCGCGTCGGGGTTGAGCACCGTCCGCCGGCCCGCCAGCACGGCCTCCTGGTCCGAACGCCGCGCGGCGGCGAAGACCGGGTGTGCAGAGGGCCCACCGACCCCGACCAGCTCGAGGACGCCGTCGCCCGCGGCCACGCCGGCGCGGGTGACCTCGGTGACCCGCGCCACCTGCGGCAACGAGGACACCCGTGTCGCCAGCCCGGTTGGGAGGCTGGCCGCGGTGGCCGGCCGGTGCACCGGGGAGGCCTCGACGTACAGCTCGACGCCGGCGACGGGCGCGAGCACCCGCTCCACGCTGCGCTCGAGGTCGGCCGTGATGCCGCCGACGGCGACGATGATGGCCACCCCCAGCGCCACGACCGTGAGGCTCGCCCAGGTCCGGTCCGCCGAGCGCAGGAGGCCGGTCGCAGCCAGCGTCGGGGCGGCCCGGCCGCGTCCGAGCAGATGCGTGGACGCGCGCGCGAGCGGGCCGCGCGTCGCCCGGGTCAGTCCGATCGTGCCCCCGACCACCAGGACCGAGACCAGCCCGGGCGGCAGCGCATCGAGCACGGCCTGGCCTCCGGCTGCCAACCCCAGGCCGGCGACGGTCGCGGCCGCCGCGGCTGCTGCCAGCCGGCCCTCGACGCCGGGCAATGGTTCGCCGAGCCCGGTCGCGGGTGGAGGTCGCAGCATCGCCGCCGGGGCTTGCCGGAGCGCACGTCGCAGTACCGCCAGCGCGGCCGACACGGCCACCAGCGGACCGAGGACCAGCGCGATGACCCACGCCGCGACCGGCAGGACCGCCGGGGCCTCGGTGACGGCCTCGCCGACCAGACTCCACGGCAGGTCGGCCACGACGGCGCGGCCGACCGCCCAGCCTGAAAGCACGCCCAGGGGCGCCGCAACCACCCCCAGCAGGGCGAATTCGACGCCGAAGCGACCCAGGAGCGCACGCCGGTCCGCCCCCAGGGCCCGCTGCGTGGCCAGCTCCCCCAGACGCCCCGTGACGGTGAGCGTTGCCGCGCCCCGCAGCAGGAACATGCCCGACGCGACGACGAGGGCAGCCACGAACACCAGGAGCCGGGCGATGCCGTCCAACGTCTGCGTCGCACGCGCCGCCTGCTGCGCCGGAGACGTGATCACGACGTCCGCGGCCAGAGCCCGTGACAGGCGCGAGTGCAGCTCGCCGAACCCGACGCCGGGACGGGCCCGAACCAGCAACAGGTCGTAGCCGTCACGGCCGACCAGAGCCTGGGTGTGGGCCAGCAGCCCGAACGCGAAGCGCTCCCCGTGCAGGTCGACGCCGGGAACGACGTCGAGCAGCTCGGTGGCCGTGGTGGTGCCGTCCGGGGTGCGCAGCGACAACCGGCCGCCCACGGGCACACCGACCTGCGCGGCTGCCTCCAGGCCCAGGAACACGCCGTGGAACAGGCGGCTCGGGTCGTCGACGTAGCCGTCGAAGCGCTCGTCGAAGGCCGCCCCGAGGCTGCCTCCGAGGTCGCGCAACCACAGGTTCGAGCCGTACAGCCAGATGTCGTGTCCGCCGACCCGGACCCGCTCGCGCAGCACGGGCGCGGCGACCGCGACGCCCTCGGTCGCCCGCGCCGTGCGCAGCGCCTCGGTGTCCAGTCCACCCGGCAGCGGCGACCCGACGATCAGGTCGACGGCCCCGCCGAGGGTCAGCGCCCGGGTCACGGCCCCGCGTGCCGAGGCGTGCAGCACCAGCAGCGCGACCGGCAGGGCCGTCACGACCGCGATGGTGACGATCACGACGAACGCCTGGCCCGGGCGCTGGCGCAGCGCCCGGGCCTGGAGCGGGACGAACCCGCGCAGGCTCAGCCCTGGGCCGCCTCGAAGGTGCCCTCGGCGGTGCCACCGTCGTCGAAGGTCACCGAGTAGGTGCCGCTGATCGTGCCGCCGTCGAGCGTGCCCCCGGCGGTGAAGGTGGCGATCCGCTCGGACGGGACGTCACCGGCGTCGATCTCGAACGCGCCGGTGCTGTCGATGTCGAAGGTGAAGTCGCCCAGGACGGCGGAGCTGCCCTGGAACGAGGCGCCGTCGCCCGTGAAAGCGCCCGAGATGTCGAACGGCTCGGGGTCGTCCTCGCCGAAGACGCCGCCGTCGAGGTCGACGGTCGCGGTGAACGTGCCGGCCGCGTCGTCGAACGCCAGGTCGACCGTCATCGCGCCGGTGGAGCCGAACGTGGTGTTCTCCCACGTGCCGCTGTAGCTGCCGGCCAGCGCCGCGGTGTCGACCGCGGCCGCGTCGGTCCCGCCGTCGTCACCGGTCGTGTCGCCGTCGTCGGTGGTCGCGGTGTCGTCGCCGTCGGTGGTGTCGTCGCCGTCGGTCGTGTCGCCGTCGTCCGTGGTGGTCGTGGTGGTGTCGTCGCCGGTGTCGGCATCGTCACCGCACGCACCGAGCAGCAGCGCAACCGCCGCCGAGACGGCCAGCGGACGTGCAAGGATCCTGCGGTTCATGTGGTATCCCATCCAAGGGTTCGTGGGTTCGTGCACGGGACACTAGCCCGGGCGTCCGAAGCGGCTGAACAGCGCCGGCGTTGTCGAACCCCGGCGGGCAGGCCGCTGGCCATGGCCTCGGTCAGCGGGGGCCGGGTCGTGCATCATCGGCGAAGGCGCCCTGGAACCTCCGCAGCTCGCGGGTGGCGCCTCCGAGCCGCCCCCAGAGCTTGTCCAGCGCGACGTCCAGGCTGGGACGTTGCGCGAGGCCCTGGGCCTCACCGGACTCGGCCAGCGAGACCGCGAGCGCGGTGGTCGCAGGCAGGTGCTTGCGGTAGGCCTTCATCGTGTTGCCCTCGAGGCGGTGCTGGGCCGTATAGATGATGGGCAGCAGCGCCCCGAGCACGCCCCATTCGTCCAGCAGCGGGCCGTCCCAGACGGCCGGCCAGCGGCGTCCGGCGTAGGCGTTGAGCTCGGGCAGCCCGGCGAGGCCGTCCATCAGAGGGTCGGGACCGGCGTAGCGGACGGTGCCGACGTGGCTGAGGACCAGCGCGCCGGTGCACATCAGGCAGGGTTGGAACGTCGTGACCACGGCGTGATCGAGGTGGTCGCCCGCAGGGATGTTGGTGAGCGCGTTGACCTCGGCGTGGGCCACGGCCGAGCCGACCAGCTCGTTGTGCCGTGCCTCGCGATCGTTGGTGCGGTTGCGCCCGTAACCGAGCACCTGGCCGTCGGGATCGACCACGACCGCGCCCACGCCGACGTTGCCGTCCCGGAACGACCGCCACGCCCACTCGAACGCCTGTGCCCATGGTGCGGAGAGCTGTTCGAGGTAACGGGTCACGGGAGCTCCGGGTGGCGTCAGCGAGCGCGCGCTGTCGACGGTGGTGCCGCTCGGCGACCGTAGTGACCCGGACACCGCTGATGCACGGCGGTCCGCGGCGTGACGTCACCGGCGCCTGGCCACCAGCGCTCACCGAGTCGCTCGTCGTCAGCCGCCGGCGAGCGCGCCCACGACGTGGAACGGCTCCTGGCCGGCCGCGACGGCGGCAGGCAGCGGCGCGTCGGGCGGGTCGTGGGAGACGTCCTGCTCGCCGGCGAAGTAGCGCACGAACGCGCGTCGCTCCAGCGTGCCGCGCTCGCGGATGGTCCCCCGCAGGACCGGGTAGACCGTCTCCAGCGCGTCCAGCACCGCCGCCACGGTCACCGGAGCCTCGAGTTCGAGCTCGACCTCGTCGGTGACCTGCGCGAGCTTGCGCAGGTGGGCCGGCAGCCGCACGCGGATCACCATGCAGCGTCCTCCCTTGCGGGACGGCAGAGGCAGCGGGGCCAGCGATCGTTCACGGCAGCGTCTGGACCTCGACCGACATCACCCGAGGCAGCCCGCGCACGATCGGGCTCCAGCTCTCGCCCTCGTCGGCCGAGCCGAACACGTCGCCGCTGGTGGTCCCCACGTACAGCCCGCACGGGTCCAGCGAGTCCACCGCGAGGCAGTCGCGCAGCACGTTCACGTACGCATTGTCCTGCGGCAGGCCCTTGGTCAGCGGTTCCCACTCGTGACCGCCCGTGCGGCTGCGGTAGACCTTCAGCGCCCCGTCGATCGGGTAGTGCTCCGAGTCGGACTTGATCGGGACCACGTAGACCGTCTCGGGCTGGTGGGCGTGCACGTCGATCACGAACCCGAAGTCGGTCGGCAGGTCCCCGCTGACCTCGGTCCACGACGAGCCGCCGTCGTCGCTGCGCATCACGTCCCAGTGCTTCTGCATGAACACGGTCTCGGGCTGCGAGGGGTGCAGCGCGAGCTTGTGCACGCAGTGGCCCACGTCGGCGTCCGGGTCGGGGATCACCTCGGAGGACAGGCCGGTGTTGGCCGGACGCCAGGAGGCGCCGCCGTCGTCCGTGCGGAACACCCCGGCGGCCGAGATCGCCACCAGCATCCGCTGGTCGTCGGTCGGGTGCTGCACGATGGTGTGCAGGCACAGCCCACCCGCACCCGGCTGCCACTGCGAGCCGGTGCCGTGCTCGCGCAGGCCTGACAGCTCGCTCCAGCTCGTGCCACCGTCGGTCGACTTGAACAGGGCCGCGTCCTCGATGCCGGCGTAGACCGTGTCGGGATCGGTCAGCGACGGCTCGAGGTGCCAGACGCGCGCGAACTCCCAGGGGTGGGGCGTGCCGTCGTACCACTGGTGGGTGCCGGGCACGCCGTCGTAGAGCAACTCGTTGCCGACCGGGTCCCAGTTCCTGCCGCCGTCGTCAGAGCGCTGGATGAGCTGGCCGAACCACGAGGTCGACTGCGAGGCGTAGATCCGGTCGGGGTCCACCGGCGAGCCGGCCATGTGGTAGATCTCCCAGCCCCCGAAGTGGGGACCGTCGACCTCCCACGTGTCGCGGCCCCCGTCGGAGGTCAGCACGAATGCACCCTTCTGGGTGCCCACCAGCACACGTACCCCACTCACGGCTGCACCTCCGGTCGGTCCGCACGTCCTGCGCCGCCTCTGGCGACCGACGCACCCTACGCCCCGACGTGCTCGGCCTGCAGCCTCCTCGCCGCCCCCAGCGTTGGAAGATGCGCGCGACGCACGGCGCCCGTCCTCGTAGGTCGAGCTTCAGTCGGCGTCGAGGATCGGGGCGACCTCGACCGACACATCCTCGAGGACGTACGAGGTGACCAGAGCATCTGGCCCGTGCGCTGCCGGATCGCCGTAGCCCTCACCCTGCAGGACATGCACGAAAACCTGCTCGGCGTCCAGGTCGACGTACCAGTACTCGGGGACGCCGTGCTGCTCATACACGCGCCGCTTGCGGATCAGGTCGTGGGAGGCCGTCGATGGCGACGACACCTCGATGACCAGGTCGGGTGGAGCGTCGATCCAGCGCTCCTGGCGCTGGTCCAGGCGCTGTCGCGACATCACGACCACGTCCGGCTCGAGGACGCTGTCGGGGGCGAACCGCACGGCCACCGGCGAGACGTAGACCCGTCCTCCGAGTGCGTGTACCTGCTCGCGCAGGACGGCGTAGAGGTGGCCGACCGCGGCCTGGTGGCGGACCCTCGGGGCGGGCGTCACGAACAGTTCGCCGTCGATGAGCTCGTACCTGTTGCCGTCGTCGGGCAGCTCCCACAGATCCTCGTGGGTGAGCTGGCGCTGCGGCGACGGCACGGTGGGAACTCCTGCACCCGGGGCACTGCTCATCCTACGTTCGCGGCGCGCTCCAGCGCCGGGAGCAGTCGGGCGCCACCTTCTGGCGTCAGGGCCACGTCGTGTCCCAACCCGAGGCAGCGCCGGAACTGTGCGACCGGCTCGTCGGGCGGCAGGTCGTGGTCGGCGTCGGTGGTGGCATCGGCGGTGGCATCGGTCACGGGCGGTCTCCGGGGTCGGGGGTCACCAGCATGGAGGTTGCTGGCGCGGCGCGCCGGTCGGACCGCGGCGCGCCTGGGGAAAAGTCGCGCGCGACGCACGGCGCCCGGGGCACGCAGGGGCGCGGCCGGACGGCCAGGCTCGCGGTCCTAGTATCGGCGGTGATGCAACCGATCCGACTGGGCTCCGCAGGCCCCGAGGTCACCGACGTCCAGCGCCGCCTGTCGGCGCTGGGTCACCTCACCGACCCCGACGACCCGGGCGTGTATGGACGGACCACCGAAAGCGCCGTGAAGGCCTTCCAGCAGGACCGCGGGCTGCCGGCCGACGGCATCGTGGGCGAGGACACCTGGAAGGTGCTGGTCGAGGCATCGTACGAGCTCGGGGACCGCAACCTGTGGCTGCGCCGGCCGATGATGCGCGGCGACGACGTCCGTGAACTGCAGCAGCGGCTGAACCGGCTTGGCTTCGACGCCGGGCAGGTCGACGGCATCTTCGGCCGCGAGACCGAGGCGGCGCTGCGCGAGTTCCAGGTCAACGTCGCTCGCACCGAGGACGGCATCGCCGGCTCGGACACCGTGGCTGCGTTGCGGCGGTTGCACCGCCAGCACCAGTCCGTGCCGTCCTTCTCCGTCAAGGAGAGGGAGCAGCTCCGCGGCGCGGGGCGCCCCTCGATCGCGGGGGCCCGGGTGATGGTCGACCCCGGCCACGGCCCCGACGACCCGGGCTTTGTCGCCTCGGCCGGGGCGGTCGCGGAGCACGAGGTGAACTGGCACATCGCCAGCCGGCTCGCGGGCCGCCTGGGAGCGCTCGGCTGCAGCGTGACCCTGTCCCGCGGACCGCGGACCACACCCTCCACCTCGGAACGGGCCCGGCTCGCCAACGATGACGACGTCGAGGCGGTCATCAGTCTCCGGGTCAACGGCATGCGCTCGGAGCGCGCGCACGGGGCGGCCGCCTACTACTACGGCCGCGGCGACGTGATCAGCGAGGCCGGCCGCCGGTTCGCCCAGTTGGCGATCGACCACGTCGTGCAGGAGACCGGCACGCTGAACTGCCGGACCCACCCGTCGTCGGCCGGGTTGCTGCGCGAGACCCGCGCCCCGGCCATCATCGTGGAGCCCGGCTTCCTCAGCCACCCCGACGAAGGGGCCAAGCTGCAGACCCCGTCGTACCAGGAGGCGATCGTCCGTGGCCTCACCGAGGCCACCCTCGCCTTCCTCACCGGCCACCGCCTCGGCGCCTGAGGACGGGCTCGCTCACGCAGCGAGCCGTCTCGCCGCAGCGGGCTGACGTCACGGGCGGGCCGACCCGTCGGTGGTGGGGTGCGAGGACGGGCTGGGGCTGTGCTTGGGAACCGGGACGGGGACCTTCCGCGGCAGGCGCTCGAGGAACTCGTCGAGCGCCTGCTCCAGCGACTCGGCCCACCGCAGGGTGCGCTTGGCGTCCAGGCGCAGCAGCGGGTAGCGGGGGTGCTCGCGGTGCACCTCGAACCCGACCTTCAGCAGGAACTGCGCAGGCAGCACGCACTCGGCCTCGTGGTAGCGCCGGTCGCCGTACGCCTCGACCGCCGCCAGGTCGTGACGCTGCGCCTCCCTGATGGCCTCGTGCACCAGCAGCTTTGCGAACCCACCCTCGCGGAAGCCCGGCTCGACCCACAGCGTCGTGAGGTGCAGGGCGTCGTGCGAGGTAGGCGGCACGGGCGCGGACCGTGGCGCCACCCGCTCGGCCGGCGCGAACACGACGTAGCCGACGGTCCGGTCATCGACGCGCACCACCCGGCCCGGCGGCGCCCACTCCAGTCCGGCCGCGGTCGCCCACGCCTGCTTCTGGACCACGCGGTTGCCAGCCAGCTCGTCGGCGGGTGCGCCGTTGCCTCCGCGCGGGTCCGGCCGTGGGTAGCCGAGCTCCCAGAACAGACAGCTCCGGCAGCGCTCGGGCAGCGCCTCCAGGGCGTCGGTCTTCAGCGCCGCCACCTTGCGCCCCACCACATCTCCCGGGTCGGTGCCTCCAGCCTACGGCTGCGACCGCATCGGGCGCGTCCACCTCCGAGGTGGGGACACGCGGGTACGCCTGGCGTGACCCAGACGTAACCACCCGGGGTCCAGACCTCCGGGGGTCAGGTCTCCGGGAAGGGGTCGGGGCGGTCGTCGGGGGTCAGCCGCCTCACGGGCCCCTCGTCGCGGGGCACCACGAGCGCCGCCAGCAACCCGGCCGCCACGCCCAGCGCGAAGCCGATCAGCGCCCGCTGCCAGCCCCCGCGTGCCACGTGCCGGCGCGCGACCTCTCCGGCCGGGATCACGTCGGGGGCCTCGTCAGCGGGCTCCTGCACGGCTGGCTCCTCCACGGGCGCGCCAGGCGAGCCTACTGCGAGATGGGCAGCGCCAGGTCGCTGCTGGCCGCTGGACGCGCCAGCGCTGGGCAGCTCCGGAGGTCGGTCCAGACCCGGGAGCCGCGTCGTTGCGGTGATACCGTCCGGGCTCACCGCACCTCACAGGCCCTGCGCGTGCGACTCGACACCGACCCGTACCTCCAGCGCTACGCGACGCGTGTCCGCGGCATGGCCGCCTCCGAGATCCGCGCGCTGTTCTCGGTCGTCTCACGACCCGAGGTGGTCAGCTTCGCGGGCGGCATGCCCTACACCGCAGCGCTGGACTTCCAGGCGGTCGAGGACGTCGTGGTCGAGGTCATCCGCGATCACGGACCGACCGCGCTGCAGTACGGCGGCGGCCAGGGGCTCGAGGGCCTGCGCGAGCAGCTCGTCGACGTCATGGCCTACGAGAACATCGCCGCGCACACCGACGACCTGATCATCACCGTGGGCGGTCAGCAGGCGCTGGAGCTGATCGCCAAGGTGTTCATCAACCCCGGCGACGTCATCGTGGCCGAGGGACCGACCTACGTCGGGGCGCTGGGAGCCTTCAGCAGCCACCAGGCCGAGGTGGTGCACGTGCGGATGGACGCCGACGGGATGATCCCCGAGTCACTGGCCGAGACCCTCGAGCGGCTCGCGGCCGATGCCCGTCGGGCCAAGTTCGTCTACACGGTCCCCAACCACCAGAACCCAGGCGGCGTGTCGCTCTCGGTCGAGCGCCGCGAGCGCATCGCCGAGCTGATCGAGGCACACGACCTCGTCGTGCTCGAGGACAACCCGTACGGGCTGCTGGACTTCGAGGGCATCACCTGGCCGAGCTTCCGTGAGCTGATCCCCGACCGCACGATCTACGTCGGGACGGTCAGCAAGACCTTCGCCCCTGGCGCGCGCATCGGCTGGGTCGCTGCGCCCGGCCCGGTACGCAACAAGCTGACGCTGCTGCGCGAGGCCGCCGACCTGTGTCCCTCGAACCTCACACAGATGATCGTCGAGACCTGGCTGCGGCGCCAACCCTGGCAGGAGCAGGTCAAGCGTTTCCGGGAGGTCTACCGGGAACGCGCCGAGACCATGCTGCGATCGCTCGCCGACGAGTTCCCCGAGGGCTGCACCTGGACCGATCCCCGCGGCGGCTTCTACGTGTGGGTCACCCTGCCAAGGGGCATCGACACGTCCGACCTGCTCGCCAAGGCCGTGAACAAGCGCGTCGCGTACGTGCCGGGCCGGGGGTTCTACGCCGACGGGCAGGGCGGGGACCAGCTCCGGCTGTGCTACAGCTATCCCACGCCCGAGCGGATCCGCGAGGGCGTCACCCGGCTCGGCGAGCTCCTCCATGACGAGCTCGAGTTGGTGCGTGCGGTCTACGGCGGCGACGCTCCGGACACCCACGGCCCGACCCGGCGCCACGACCACGACAGCGGCGTCGCAGGCCGGGGCGGCTGAGGCGCGGCGCGGTCCTGGCCCACCGGGGCGCCGCATCCGATCCGGCACGACGAGGCAGGCACGACGAGGCAGGCACGAGGCAACCCCGATGAGGAGGACACCGTGAGCGTCCATGTGGCCGTGCTGGCCGGAGGCATCTCGCTCGAGCGTGAGGTGAGCCTGCGATCAGGGACCCGCGTCGCCGACACGCTGAACGACCGCGGCTACCAGGTCACGCGTCTGGACGTGGACGCGAACCTGGTCAGGCGGCTCGCGGACGGCGGCTTCGACGTGGCCTTCCTCGCCCTGCACGGCTCGGCTGGCGAGGACGGCACGATCCAGTCCATCCTCGAGCTGGTGGATCTGCCGTACACCGGCCCCGACCGGCTGGCGTCGGCTCTGGCGTGGAACAAGCCGATCGCGCAGGGCCTGTACGCCCGCCACGGCCTCGACGTGCCGGCCAACGTGACCCTGTCACAGCAGGCGTTCCGCGAGATGGGCGCCTCGGCGGCTGTGCAGAGGGTGGCCGACGGGCTCGGTACGCCGCTGGTGGTCAAACCGGCGACCGGCGGGTCCTCGTTGGGCCTCGGCTACGTCGAGGACGCCTCCGGGCTCCCACAGGCGATCGTCGGGGCGCTGTCGTACGCCGACAGCGTGCTGATCGAGCAGCACATCCAGGGCACCGAGGTCGCGGTCTCGGTCATCGACGGCGAACCGCTGCCCGCCGTCGAGATCCAGCCGAAGGAGGGCCACTACGACTTCGAGGCGCGCTACACGGCCGGAGCGACCGAGTTCCACGCCCCCGCTCGCCTCGACGAGCCGGTCCTGCGGCGCTGCGCCGAGGTGGCCGTGACGGCCTACGGCGCGATCGGCGCCCGGCACGTCTCACGCGCCGACATGATCGTCGACAGCGCCGGCACGCCCTACCTCCTCGAACTGGACACCTGCCCCGGGCTGACCGAGACCAGCCTGCTGCCGATCGCGGCCCAGGCGGCCGGCATGGACTTCGGCGACCTGTGCGAGAAGTTGGTCGAGCTGGCCCGGGCGTGACCGACGCCTCCGGCAGGGTGGCCGGCGACGGCACGGCGGACGACATCGGGCCGTGCCCGCGCGTCGTCGTGTTCGATGTCGGCGAGGTGCTGATCGACGAGACGCGGGTGTGGTCGGTCTGGGCCGAGCTGTTGGGGCTGTCGCCGTTCACCCTGCACGCGCTGATCGGCGCTGCGATCGTGCAGGGAGCCAGCCACCAGGCGGCGCTCGACTTCGCCAAC